>JBKEBA010000036.1:0-5084 GCA_047972895.1 Dysgonomonas sp. | reverse complement strand
GCAGGGAAAAAACCATAACGATTTGTTTTATAAAAACGTTCGGAACCATTATACCCAAAATTAAACTCGGCCATATACCTATTGTCATAAGCATAAGTAAAACGTCCGGAAAGCCCCTGATTTCTGTAAGGCAGTGATTTCTGTAAATCGCCTCTGTTTGCTTCCAGTTTTTCGCGACGCTGGAATACGAGTAAGCCTCCCAGATCATGTTTTTCATCAAATTGGCGGTTATATGACAATGCTGCTTCTATATAAACAGCCGATGATATATCTTTGGAATTCTCGTTATAATCAAGATATTCTGTCGGATTATCTTTTTCGTTAATTTGCGCTATCGTATATGAATCGGTTAGCTTGTCATACGAACCTACTGCATAATAATAAGGATTGTATTTGCGGCTAATACTATAATATGAATATCGAGAAGTATTAAACATAGCCCTCACATTGAGCCCCTGTGTAATAAAGCGCAAATCCTGCTTCAGCTCAATTGTAGCATCCATCTGGGATCTTGAGTAGTCTGTATACCCCTTTACCATTTCCGCATAAGGATTTGTATAATCCGCGCTTGTTCCTGCACCCTCTACTCCGCGGGTAGCATTCCCGAACAAGATATGGTTAGCTTGAGGTTGCAAAGATGACGCATAATATGCAGGAAATAAGACAGGGTTTGTTCCCATTATTTTCTTATACATTGCTTCTCCTCCGTCTATAGGCCCTGTATAGTCATCGAAAGTCCCGCTTAGCCTTACTATAGCTTGTGTCGTCTTGGTCAGATCCAGATTTATGTTTGATCTTAATTGATACGTCTCAAGGTTGATATTATTATTAAAGTTATTGCGTTTATCCATTTTCAGGTTTCCATTGTCCTTGTTATAAGATGCTGCAACATAATAACGCCCGATACCTCCGCCCCCACTGATATTTACATTCAGACGAGGGTTGTAAGCTGTTTTTTTCATCAGCATTTCACGCCAGTCATTAGCCGGATAAACATAAGGATTAAGTCCTAGCCTTGTCCTTTCTATTTTTTCGTAAGAATAAGGTAATGCTTCCTGTGGATTCCGGGTCCTTGTGGCCTCGTTAGCCATTTGCATAAATGTAATAGGGTCAGCCAACTCAATGTCACTGGTATTCGACGACCAGGAATTTTCGAAACGTACCGATACTTTCAATGGACCTTCTTTCCCTTCTTTTGTCGTTATCTGAATAACCCCGTTGGCTCCGCGAGCACCATAGAGAGCTGTAGCGGTAGCATCTTTTAATATGGAGAAAGCCTGTATATCATCGGGTTGTAAACGGGAAAGATCCGTCGATGTAGACTCAATGCCATCTATCAGGATAAGAGGATCTTTCTTATACCCGAAAGTAGTAACGCCGCGTATGAAGAAGTCGGCATTGTCTTTGCCCGGTTCCCCGCTGCGCTGATAAGCAATAATACCGGATAAACGCCCTGCCAGAGCAGTGGTAAGGTTACTTGACGGAACTTTCAGTTCACCGGGGTTAATCGTAGAAATAGAACTGATCATACTCTCTTTTTTCTGTGTACCGAAAGCCACTACGACAAGATCGTACATCTTGACGGCATCCTCTTTCAATACAACATCGATGGATGTCTGACGCTTCACCTCCACTTCGGCTGTTTGCATACCAATAAAAGAATATACCAGAACAGCCTCTGCAGGCACATTTTTCAAGGTATATTCCCCATTGGTGGATGTCATGGTTGCATTTGTTGTTCCCTTTACCAGAACAGTAACTCCTGCCAGAGGCAGATCTGCCTCATCTTTTACAACACCACTTACACTTATCCGCTGTTGTAGCCCTTCGTTTATTTTATTAATTCCGTTAGCTGCGAATAGATGAAATGGAAATAACATCAAAAGTAAAATAAGAATATAAGGCTTAATTAAAATCTTAAATCTTAAATATTGTGTTTTTCTCATAAGATTAGGAATTTTTATTGAATTAATACTATGTATGAATATAATACACTGTTTCAAATGTCTTTAATCTGATTTCATAAATGTTATTTTTAAGGTTCAACATAAAAATTATAAATCAAAAGTATAATCTTGAGATACTCTGGTTTTAAATAGAAGAAATACGCTGTTTCTTCTATGTCTTTTTTTAATAAACATCACTCATTGACATTATTCTAAGTTGTTTCTCAAATTCATCTTGAGGTAAAGACGTACGTATTTTAGTAACGATAGTTTGTCCCGGAAGTATATCGAAATAATTGTTGCCAATTGTGTTGTCTATACCATCGATGGCAATAAATACCGCACGGGCAAATTTATCAGACTGTAAAGAAATTTCGTACCCGCCGGATGTTGGTTTAATCGCCTTACTGATATTCACTTTTGGAAAATCAATCTCTTTTTGGAGGGTTAGGAAGTAAATGTTTTTATAGGAATCGGCTTTACCTGTTGTTAGTTCGACATGTATCAATACCTCATTATTAGAGGCTCCTTTCAATAGATTAGTTACATTGTCTGAGAATATCACTGTACTATTATTAGAAGCTATTCTTACATTTTTATTCAATTCATTTACTATAGTACCATCTAGTTTAAGTACTTTGATATTCAATTTTCCTCTTTCTTCTGTTAGAAGATCGGACACTATATATATATCCAGTTTACCATCTTTAGCAATAGGAGATACCAAAATATTCCTATAAGCTTCGCGGGCGAAATAGTGTTGTGCTTTCCATCGCCCATAGTAATCGCGGCTGGCCCATGATGCTACAGGCCAACAATCGTTATGCTGCCAAAATAAAGTACCCATACAATATGGCATATCTCGACGGTGTGCTTCTATTGCTTTTTTGATAGCATCGCCTTGTAGTACCTGACCCATATATAAGAAATCTTTGAAATTTCGAGGTTTTCTATACTCTTTTTCCAGATATTCTTCTATCAATTGATTCCCGTATGTGCCTGCCCGTTGGTGATCCAGCATGACTTCCGAAGTTATATGCCAGTCTTGTGGATAAGGAGCATATATTTTTATCGACTCAAATTCAGGGAATGATTGGAATCCATATTCACTAAAGAAACGGCTCTTTTCGATATTAAACTGGTCGGTAGGATTTTTACCATGCCATACTCCCCAATAGTGACGATCTCCATGTTTAGGGCTATCTGCTTCGCCCGGAAATCCATAAGGTGATGATGGTCTGTACGCTGCTTCCGGATGATATTCAGCTACCATCTCCGGTAAAAGTTTATGAAACAAATCTACATATTGACGCCACATTACCTGCGCATATTCGGGATTTTGATCAGCATAATTTTTCTTCAAATTCCAGTTATACCAAAAATAATATGCCTCATTATTTCCACACCATACTGCAATTGACGGGTGATTGCGAAGACGTTTGATATTATCTATAGCCTCATATTTTACTGACTCCAGATATTTTCCTTCCGATGGGTACATGCTACATGCAAACATAAAATCCTGCCATACCAGAATACCATATTTATCACAGAATTCATAGAAACTATCATCTTCGTAGATACCGCCTCCCCATACACGCAGTATGTTCATATTTGCATCAGCAGCATCAAGCACTGTTTTTTCATACTTTACCCTTGTTATCCGAGGTAAAAAGTTATCGCCAGGAACTAGATTTGCTCCTTTAGCAAATACACGGACACCATTCAGTTCAAAATAAAGAGGCGACCCTTCTTTATCCGGTTCAGTTATCACCTTTATAGAACGCAATCCTGTTTTTACAGCACGGCTGTCAAGTATCCCTGAATTGGCAGCTATCTCTGTTTGAAAATCATACAGATGAGCTTCACCTAATCCATTAGACCACCAAAGTTTCGGATTATCGATTGTAAAATCGACAGCAATAATATTAGTTCCTTTTTTTATGTCTGCTGTAACGGATCCATACGTTGCCGCTGTTTGCCTATCTTTTACTTTTACCTTCACTCCGCGAATGTCTTCATTCGCCAATATCTCTGTTTCGAATGAAAGAATAGCTTTCTGCTTTGTTATATTTTTCTGACGAACAAATACGTTTTCAATGCGCGTATCATCCCAGGCTTCAAGATATACTGGCCGCCAAATACCTGATGTAACTAGACGGGGCCCCCAATCCCACCCGTAATGATAACCGGCCTTACGGGCGAAAGGGCTTACTGTCTTGTTGAAGATGCCTCCTTGCTGAGATTGGTCTGGTCCTGTCTGATAGCGATACGGATAAGAATCAAACTTCGGAATATCTATCTTGATAGGAGAATGGAAATAAACTTCCAGTTTATTATCTTTTACTTTTAGTTTGCCTTTCAGGTCTACTTTCCATTCACGAAACATATTATCAGCTCCCAGTATTTTTTCTCCGTTGATATATATATCGGCGTAAGTGTCTAGCCCCATGAATGTTATCCGAATGTTGTCTTTATTATACATATCGTCTGATATATCGAAATGAGTTTCATACATCCAGTCTTCTTTGTCTACCCATTGTACACCACGTTCGTTAATCCTGAAAAAAGGGTCTTCAATGATTCCATTTGCCATTAGGTCGGTATGGATTACTCCCGGTACTGTAGCGGGGTACCAGTTGGGTAATCTACCCTGTTTAAATTTCCATCCGGTATTTATTTCCTGTATAATGGACCCTGCACTAATGACATTGCAGAGAAATAACAGTATAGCAAGTATTAAACAACTTTTTACGGTTCTTGACATAATGGTTTGTTTAAATGATTATTAATTTATATGATTATCCGCAATACTTCCTAAAAAGAATTGGACTAAAAAATTTGAAAAACAGCTTATAAATAATTTGCATATATCTCTGATTTTCATCATCTTTATAGCTTAAACAACCTAAAGGTAAGCAAGAATGAAAATCCCGAATTTTGCACTAAATTTTCCCGATGAGGATACTTGTCGCATGAAATTTAAAGAACAAAGAGACCAAATCGGCGTTGTTTGTCGTCATTGTAATTGTAAAGAGCACTATTGGCTCGAAAACAAACAGGCTTACGAATGTAAAAAGTGCCACGCCCGGAAGAATTTACGTTCAGGCACAGTCATGCAACACTCCAACTTGCCCT
>JBKEBA010000107.1:0-24562 GCA_047972895.1 Dysgonomonas sp. | reverse complement strand
GGTTTACGCCGAGATATCTCTTGCAAAGCTAACTCTCCGCCTTGCTCATACAGCTCTTTAAAACGATAGAAACTATCCCGGCTATATCCCATAATTTTACAAGCCTTTGAAACATTACCTAATTGTTGGGCTAAACCTAAAACTCCTAATTTGTTCTTGATGATTTTTTGTGAAGTAGTCATAATTTAATCTTTTTATAATGTTACTGTTTTTATTGGTAACTGTCAGATTAAATCGTGACTATTTCAAATAAAGTAAAAGTTTTATTATTGTTGTACATTCTCTATGCTAACAGGTGTAGCTTTCCTTTCGGGCTGCACCTGTTTCATCTTTAAGAGAGGAGGTTTATTTCTTCTTATTCTCTTCTTTTATGTATATCTCCAATGCTTTCAGAACTTTGCGTTTTTTTAGCTGCTTTTCGGCTTTGAGATTGCCTGCTACAAGTCTCGTTACAAATTCTTCAGTTATCATCTTAATAGAATCTCCGGGCATCTGATAGAAAGCGGCGTAGGTGATGTCTTTTTCAGGAAATGGAGCGTATAATTTAAGATTGCCGGTAGAATGCATATTAAATATCCAATAGTCGTTGTATGGTATTCCTGTAACGATGCGCCCCGATTGTTTGAGGTAAATCTCTTTTGTTTGGTCGGGTGTATATGTATTCTTCTCCTTTTTGTATTTGATCATTATCTCTTTGATCGGCTTGCTGAAAGATACTGTTATTTTCTTCTTGTTTAATATAGTATCACCATTGAGCGTTACTATATTAAATTTATATTTTTCCTGAAACTTTTTTACTTTC
Source organism: Dysgonomonas sp. (assembly GCA_047972895.1). GTDB lineage: Bacteria > Bacteroidota > Bacteroidia > Bacteroidales > Dysgonomonadaceae > Dysgonomonas. The sequence continues at coordinate 23,760 of JBKEBA010000107.1, read as the reverse complement.
TGTCCATTCATCATCATCAGGTTCATGTGCTGGAATTGACGTGTCATTTGCTCATGCGTCCTTACCGCCTGCATGTGTGTGCGCATAGCCGCCTGAGCATGTGCTTGTGCCTTTAGTTCTGAAATTATACTGCACGACAAGATAGCCAGCAGTAGGATAAATGTTTTGCATTTAAGCATAGTGTGTCCTGTTTTTGTGTTAGTATTTATTTTTGTGTTGGGCAAAGATAAGAAGATCTGATAGTTGCGTGAAAATCTTCTTGTCCGTACTGTCTTGTGTAATTTAGCCTTGTTCTGCTTGTTCCTTAAATACTTCTTCGAATAACAGCTTGGCTTGCATCTTCACTTCTTCTATGTCTACCTTATGTCCCAGTTCTTTTTCTATCGAAGTCACACCCTTATCGGTAAATCCACAGGGGTTGATGAGGGAGAAATAGGAGAGATCGGTATTTACATTCAGGGCGAAACCATGCATGGTCACAAAACGACTGCTGCGTACTCCAATAGCACATATTTTGCGAGCTTTAGACGGAATTGTTGTCTCAATCCATACACCGGCTGCCCCTTCGAAGCGTTCGGACTGTATCCCATACTTAGCAAGCAGACGGATGATGATTTCCTCAATTTTGAAAATATATTGACGAAGTCCTATATTAAATGTTTCTAAATCGAAAATGGGATAACCTACCAGTTGTCCGGGACCATGATAGGTGATGTCTCCACCTCTGTCTATCTGAAAGAGTGAAACTCCTTTTTGTTTTAGAAAACTTTCCTGAAAAAGTAAATTCTCTTGTTTACCATGTTTTCCAATTGTGATAACATGGGGATGCTCACAGAAAATCAGGGTGTTTACCCCTCTATTTCCTTTGTCCTTGCGGGATAAGGCTTCTGCGAATAGGGATTGCTGCATATTCCATGCGCTGCCGTATTCTATGGTTTTCAGGTCTTTGTATATCATAACAGTTTTCTATTTTTTTACTTTTCCCGGATTTTTATTCATATAATCTTTCCAACTTGTAAATTTTTTATCGTTAGTTGGGTTGTTTGTCTGAAAATAATGGCAAACCGCAGCAGCCAATCCGTCGGTGGCATCCATCTGTGATGGCATACTTTCGTTCGGTATTTTCAAGAAGTTTTGCAACATATAGGCAACCTGTTCTTTAGCGGCTCGTCCGTTTCCGGTAATTGACATCTTTATTTTCAGCGGCGCGTATTCAAAAATAGGAATGTCGCGTGATAGGGCGGCTGCCATTGCAACGCCTTGCGCTCTGCCGAGCTTGAGCATACTTTGAACGTTTTTTCCGAAAAAAGGGGCTTCGATTGCCAGCTCGTCAGGGAGATATTCGTCGATCAATCCGATGATGCGTTCAAATATGCGACGGAGCTTGAGATAATGGTCGTCATATTTGCTTAGCTGAAGCACTCCCAGAGCCATTAGTTCGGGTTTGTTATTTACTACACGGAGTATGCCGTAGCCCATGACTTGCGTTCCGGGGTCGATACCGAGAATGATGCGTTCTTTTTCTATCGTGCTCATAATTCTATTTCTTCGAGTATGGTAACAAATCCTAGTGCTTTGTTGCCAAAGCGCGCTGTCAGCTCTGTCTGCAAAGCCTGCCCTTCGGTTGCAAACCAATGGTTTAGTGTATCTATATTTTTTACTCTGAACTGGAGCGAATAGCTGCTTCCGCTCTCTTCGTGTTGCGAGTGGATACGACAAAAGCGTGGTTCGTGGAGAAATCCGCTATCGGATGCTGTTGCGATATAGGTTTCTTTCATGAAGCGGATATAATTGTCGAGGATATCGTCTTCCACAAGGAAGGTAGTGTTGAAAATAATCATTGTCGGTGTTTTTATTTTAATACAAAAGTACGAAAAAACAATGAACCGTTGACTGTCGAAAGTTAACAATAGAAGGCCATGAATATTGCTCGAGATAAAATTAATATAGGCGTTAATTGTGGAATAGCGAGGGATAATATCTCTATATGGTAGTTAGCATATAAATAGATAATAAATATGAGAAACGTATTGATTGTTTTTGTTTTGTTGCTTGTGGCCATGTCATCTATGGGGCAAGAAAATGAAGTTACTTTTAAGAGTGATATATTTATGCCCTCTTTTCCGGGGGGCGAGGCGAAAATGCATGAATTTATCAATGATAGATTTTATTTTCCATCAGTTGCATTAGATAAAGGAATCACGGGTCGTGTAACTACTCGCTTTGTTGTTGAGGAGACGGGACAATTGGGTGATATTAAAATAATTCGGGGCATTCATCCTGAGTGTGATAGTGTGGCAATAAAAATAGTAAGAGCTATGCCGAGATGGAATCCAGCTTATAGAATAGAGAACAGGAAAGAGGTGAAAGTGCCCATCTATTTTACGTTACCGTTCATTTTTTCATCGTATAAGGTGATTGATCAAGATACTATATATTGGAAACCTGACAGTTCGCCTTATTTCGAAGGCGGAGAAAAATCATTATCGGAGTTCTTGAGAAAAAATGTAAAATAGCCTGTCGAGTATGGAGAAAAGGCGATATCGGGTCATGTCGCAGTTCGGTTTATTGTTAGTAAGGATGGGAAAATAAGAAATCCTGTTGTTGTCAGAGGTTTGGCTCTGCATCTGGATAGAGAGGCTATACGTGTTGTCGATTCTATGCCTGACTGGATACCTGCGAAGAAGGATGGAGAAAGTGTAAATGCCTATTTTATTGTTCCTGTTAGTTTTAAGTTGAAATGATAAAATATTTGGGAAAATAAAAAGCTTTTTTCGTTGATAAAATAAGGAATCTTAGGTTTGTTGTGTCCAATTTTTTTGTAGTTTTAGAGCCTTAAATCAATATTATAAAAAACATCTGAAATACACTATATGAGCGGACTTAGACCTAACGAGCAACGAGGCAAAATTGCGATAGCTTTGATTTGGGTAATTTTTTCAATAAACGGTTTCTCTTTAGTTCTTAATGTTGCCACTGAGATTTATAATAAGGTGTATGGCGTAAATATATCGGCAGCTATTTTCACAATATATCAATATTTGTTTGTAGCGATATCCCTCTCTCTTATAATACTTGTTATTACTTCTGTTGTAGTGTTTCTAAAATGGTTTCGTCGTGCCTATTATAATCTGGATGTGCTGACGAATGAGTGTATGTATGATAATAGCTGGTCGGTGAAAGGATGGTTTATTCCTTTTATGAATTTGTATGTGCCTTATCAGATAATGAAAGAGTTGTTTGAAAAGACAGACCGATATTTGATGGAGAGATATTTGTCGCAGGAAATGGCCGAGCCATATACCGACAGGCTGAATACAGGTGTTCTGAAATGGTGGTGGGCGACGGCAATAATTGTTTTTTTATTTGTATATACACTCCATCTTTTGATTACGTGGTTCGCCCCTATACACATGTATTGGATTGTATTGAATCTGTTTACTGTTTTTATCAGAACTGCATTTATTATGGGTTTTTGCCTTCTTTCTATATTTGTTATTAAAAATTACCAGAAAGCCGAGAAACTAATATATGATTACAATACCAATAGTCATGAATAAAGGCAATAACGAATTTTATAGATGAATTAACCTTTATATACTATGAGAGAACAATTGAGACCTAATGAACAACGGGCTAAAGCTGCTATTCTATTGATATGGTTATGTTTTGTCGCAGAAATATTTTCCATATTTAGTAATTTCCTACATTTATGGATATATAACAATTATGAAGAGGGGATTGATGTTGCTGATAACATAGTTTCTATTGCTGATTTTTCTGAAGGATTCGTTGCATTATTAGGATTCGCTGTTGGCATTGTTTCTGTTGTTACATTCATTCGTTGGTTTCGTCGGGCGTATTATAATCTGGGTGTGAAGCTGGGGACTACAGAATATAGCGATGGGTGGGCCGCTGGAAGTTGGTTTGTACCTATTATGAACTTATTTGTGCCATACAGAATAATGAAAGAATTGTATGTAAGAACGGACGAGTATTTACTTGTTGATTCAAGTGAACCATACACAGAGAGGCTGAAAACAAACCTTCTGGGTTGGTGGTGGGCTTTGTGGATTATTTCTGCAGTTGCAGGGCGGATATTTTTACGATTAACCTTGAAAGCAAATGCCTTGAATGAGTTAATGGATGTAGAGATATTCTCTGTTGTTATCTCGGTGATGAGATTGGTGTTATGTGTCATTACGATTTATATCATACAGAATTACAGTAGTATAGAATCTTATCTTCAAGAGGAGTATAGCGATAGTGAGGAGCCTCGTTTAGATAGCGTTGAGTCTATTATTATTGAAAAAAATAATAATGGATCTTATTAATAACGAGCTAATTAACTTTTATATACTATGAGAGAACAATTGAGACCTAATGAACAACGGGCTAAAGCTGCTATAGACCTCATATGGATTGTGATGTCAATAAATATAATCATTCTTATACTCAGCGTAGCTGAAGTGTTTTTTCTTATGCAAGATGCAAATGGACAAGAGGTTTCGCAAACAGCAGTTGATATATGCAACACACTATTGGGGATAGCCGATTGGTTTATTTTTATAGCTTTCGTGTTATCTGCTATTACGTTTATCCGCTGGTTTCGTCGGGCATATTATAATCTGCATACAATCGCGGGAAAGACTGAATATAGTGCCGGATGGGCAGCGGGTTCGTGGTTTATTCCTTTCGTCAATTTATATATTCCTTATAGTATAATGAAAGAATTGTATGAAAAGACAGATCAATATCTTGCTGTTCACGATAATATAGGTTATTCGGCCGATAGGCTGAGGACAGACTATGTTGGCTGGTGGTGGGCATTGTGTATTATATGCACTATTATAGGGAATATAACACTCAAAATTACGTTCAATACACAATTGGGTGACGATGTGATGTTCGGAAAAATAGTTAATATTGTATATTTGCTTCTGTTCATTGTTCTGTCTTTCGTCACGGTTATCGTCATACGCGATTATGCTGATGTGGAAAGCCAATTGTTTGAGATAGAAGGCGACACTGATAGTGAGGTAGAGGTGTCGGCTTAATAGATATACTATAATTATATTTAAGAATGACCCTTGCAAATAGTTATGTTTGCAAGGGTCATTTTTTATAGAAATACAAAGATTAATTAATCGTTTTTCTTACAACGTACAGTCATCAAATTGTTTTGAAAACTGAATATACGTCCTACATAAGAGTTGCCCGATCCCAAACTGCGGTGATATGTCGCTCTTACATACACACTTTCCGATGAGCTATTCGTATCTGCCGAAGAACTACTTGTACGGTAGTAAGCATAACTTCCGTAGTTCGATAATCTTCCGCTCGATGCTGAAGCAAATCCGGTCAGGTAGAGGTTGAATCCACCTTGCGAAGCCGGAAAACTTTTGCCCATGGCAGAGCCTGACATGCCCGGAGGCAAGCATGGGGTTTTCATTGTGTCGCCGTACGTACCGTTTCCTCTATTGGTTTCTTCAGTTTCCCATGTAGAATCCCAATAGGTTCCTGAATTTGTACTGTATTTTTCCGGATAGGTAGCAAGCTCTTTTTCGAGTACATTCCATTCCCTGTCGCTAGGTACATGCCAGCCATTGGGGCAAATGCCTTGTACCTTTCCTCCCGGTACGGCATTTTCTACTTCATCAAGGCCGGCTGTGCCACCCACAATCTGTCCCTGATTGACGCGAGAGGCAATAGCAATGTTTTCGTTATTGGTGACGGCTGCAAAGTTATACAATAATCCTATTGCCGGCAGCATATCGAAATAAGTGGTGCTTGTTCCATCTCCCGAACGCCCTGGATAGGCATACAGCTTTTGTGTAGGGTCGGCACTGGGTGGCGTAACGATGCCTAGTACAGGAGGAGTGCCTCCTTGTTCATATATTTTGGCACGCATATTCTCAAGCATCCATGTGCCGGCATCACCAAATTTACGATACAGATAAGTTTCCGGTTTGGAAGGGTCACGGTTATCTACATACTCGAAAACCTCTGGCGATTGGCTTTTCTTACCCATTCTATTCCATGCTTCTCCATTCCAAACATATATTCCTTGACTGTCTGTTACTCCGTAATCGAGGCACTGATTAAGGTTGTAAACCATCAGCCCGGTGTGTCCAATATACTCATTGGCGGGTATGCTTAAATCAGACATACTGTTAAGGTTGGTGAGCCTAATTCTTGGCATCATCATCCCTTTTTCGGCCGTGCGGCCTCCGCTACGTGCTTCCGCATCATCATATTCCTTCAGGTCCAATATCGCGCCCTTATTGGGCTGATGACCAGACCCCATAGTAACTTGTCCATTTGCTATTGTAGCAAACGACAGCCCTGATATTATCAGGGTGCTGTAAAATAAATACTTCATAGTAGTCTAATCTCTTTTTTTTGTGTAGGTAGTTTGTTCTGTATTATTCTTATCATGAGCACAAAAGTAAAGGTAGTTGATTTACGTGTATGATGGTGTTCTTTTTATTGTAATATTAATAAAGATTATCATAAAATACTATTTGTTAGCTGTTTATGTTTGTTTTTTGTGTTCGTTAGAGAGCCAGTTTTCATGTATGATATATCTGGTTTTAGCTGTAATGGTATGGGTAATAGAGAGGTCTGTTTTATTTCAGTTTACATAATGTTCTCTTTTGTAAACTCTGATTTACAAACGGCTAGTAAATAGAATCTTTCTTTCAGATTTCACTATAATTTAATTTTACGGTTAAAAATCTTACACATAATTTTGTATATTTGTATCGTTTTTCGAATAGGAAATCTCGTTAAACAACATATTGATAATCAATAATATTATTATATATCTTAATTAGTAACAATCATGATTACAATTGACAAATTCAATTTTTCAGGAAAAAAAGCTTTCGTCAGAGTTGACTTTAATGTGCCGTTAGATGCACAATTCAATATTACGGACGATACGCGTATCCGTGCAGCTATGCCAACGCTTAAAAAAATCGTGGCTGATGGCGGAAGTGTTATCATTGCGTCGCATCTTGGACGTCCAAAAGGTGTAGAAGAAAAATATTCATTGAAACATATATTGCCTCGCGTATCTGAACTTCTTGGTGTTGACGTGCAATTTGCTAACGACTGCATCGGTGAAGAGGCGGGAGTGAAAGCTGCTGCGTTGCAACCGGGAGAAGCTTTGTTGCTCGAAAACCTACGTTTCTATGCTGAAGAAGAAGGCAAGCCTCGCGGATTGGCTGATGATGCCAGTGACGACGTGAAAGCTGCTGCTAAGAAAGCAGTGAAAGAAAGCCAAAAAGAATTTACAAATACACTTGCTTCTTATGCAGATGTTTATGTAAATGATGCTTTCGGTACAGCTCACCGTGCACATGCTTCTACTGCGCTTATCGCTGACTATTTCGATGCAGAAAACAAAATGTTCGGTTACCTGATGCAAAAAGAAATCGACGCTGTAGAAAAAGTATTGAAAGATACAGCACGTCCTTTCACTGCAATTATCGGTGGTTCGAAAGTTTCTTCTAAAATTGATATCATCGAAAACCTTCTTGACAAAGTAAACAACCTTATCATCGGTGGTGGTATGGCATTTACTTTCGAGAAAGCTAACGGTGGCAAGATCGGTAATTCTCTTTGCGAAGATGATAAACTTGACCTTGCAAGAGATATCATGGCAAAAGCTAAAGCAAATGGTGTGAACCTTGTAGTTGCTAGTGATGCTAAATTAGGAGATAAATTTGCTAACGATGCTAACACTCAGTTTACAGACGCGAACAATATTCCTGACGGATGGTCTGGTTTCGATATAGGTCCTAAGGGTGAAAAAGAATTTACAGATGTCATCATGGCGTCTAAGACCATTCTTTGGAACGGCCCTGTAGGCGTATTCGAATTCGACAACTTCGCTCATGGTACTGAGACTGTGGCTAAGGCCGTAGCTGCTGCTACTAAGACTGGTGCATTCTCTCTTGTAGGTGGTGGTGACTCTGTTGCTGCTGTAAACAAGTTTAACTTAGCCGATCAGGTATCTTATGTGTCTACAGGTGGTGGTGCATTGCTTGAGTTTATCGAAGGAAAAGTTCTTCCGGGAATCAAAGCTATCAGAGGATATTAATAATTAGTATATTTTCAGAAAAAGCCTGCATATTATTTGTGCAGGCTTTTTTTTGTAATGTTTATTGTTAAATTTGTATGACCTAATAACTAATTAACATTGCCACAAATGAAAAAAAACTACTTTTTACTCCTTTTCAGCCTGTTTTTAATCGGTTTTTCTAACTGTTCGAATGATAAAGAAGAGCTTACCGAACCTGATGTAAACCTAAAGTTAAAGCTCAGCAAAGAGACAATCAGCCCTTTCGAAAAATTGACTGTTAGTATCGATCTCGATTCCGATCTGTTATGGAACAATTATGATAGTGTCGTATTTAAAAATAATGGGACATGGTGGAACGGAACTATTACTTTTCCAAACGACGATGATGATGATGATGATGATGATGATGATGATGATGATGATAGAGATTTTAATATTACAGACTATAGATTAGGCAAGAATAAAGTTCGTGCCACGGGTTATAAGGATGGTATAGTGAAGAGCGTGGCAGAGATAGAGTATAACGTAGAGAAGCCTACTAAAGACTTCTTTACCGTAAATTGGGGAGGAAGTATAGAAGAGGTTAATTACTATCAGGTATTTAAGAGGGTGAGTGCAGATGAAGACGTATTAAGATGGGAAGGAATAAGAATGTCCATAAATCATTTTTTAGAGAACAAAGCACATGAATATGCTATTTTAGATGCGATGCCTTACAGAGTTAACATATATGGTAAGTTCAGTCAGTCGGCAAAAACAAAAAGTGTAGATACGGTACTTCCAGATATTGACAATTATGATTTTCATAAGGCAATGGATAGTTACGATGAAGAACTTCTTCAAGAAGCAATATTGATGACTCGTTCATTCTGGCATAGCTATGTAACTCTTATTTACGGAGAGAGTGTTTTAAAATATGAAGGCGAGGATGTTCGAGAAACCTCTTTGTGGGATGAATATAATAAAAGATTTAAGAATGCTTTAGGAGCTGATATATATCCCGGATATTCAGAAGTGTATCCTGTGGAAATATGGGAGACGCCAAGTTCTTATATTTGTATGTTCTCGGTTTATCGAGGTTGGTATTATGTAATTGCAGAGCCTCGGTAAGAGGCTTATAATAAGATAATAAAAGAATCCTGTCGAAAAATTCGGCAGGATTCTTTTATTTCATCTCAGTGTAAACTTCCGGGAATTATATTTATATATAAAAAAATAGGCTACTCATTTGAGTAGCCTATTTTGTATTTTATAGTCTGTGACTAATTAGAATACGAAGTTGATTCCGAATTCAACATTGTCCAAGCTTAGGTCAAAACCATACCAATCAGTTTTTCCTTCGCCCATTTTAGTATGTTGATAACCAAGGAGGCCAAATTTACCGATGAAAGTTACGCAATTAGAAATATTGATGCTAGCTCCCGGACGGAAACCTGCGCCATACATATTTATTTTAGTATCAACATCTTTCATTTTGCTTTGAGCATACTCGATACCTCCGTCAACGAAAAGGCCACCAATGTCGCCTCTTAGGAAGTTGTAGCGAACAAATGGATTTACTACAAAAGCATTAATCTTTCCGCTTCTGTCGAATGCTTCACTGTAACCTTCGCTGTGTGCATAGCCTAAAGAAATACCTAGACCCATGTTTTCAGATAGCATGTAACCGAATTCAGGTAGGACTCTGTAGCTTGTAGATGCATCAGCACCTTTGACTTTGCTAGATGATAAACCAACGCTACCACCAATCCACATTTTACCAACGTCTTGTGCATTAGCTGTAATCATCAAGCTGAATAGAATTGTAAGTGTAAGGAATAATTTTTTCATTTCTTTCAATTTTTAGTTAATATTAAAATGAATTCGGGGCAAAGATATACCTTTTAACTAAAAAAACGAATGAAAATAAGTGATATGCTTACATTTTTCTTATCTTTACTCATATTAATAAGCTTAACGTTATGAGAAAGAGTGTGTTCTGTTTCGTTTTTTTTATGTTAACTTTCGTGTCATGTAACTCTTATATGGGTATGATGAGTGCCGATGGTAATGCAAGGGCTCTTCAGATAGGGATGACGCAGGGGCAAGTGGTTGATATCATGGGTAATCACTATGAAGTTGTAGGAGCTAACGAAGAATCTGTTGTTTGGGGATACAAATCTGCCGATGACGGTATTTACAAACTTTGTTTTGTTAAGGGTAAGCTGACGGAATGGAACAAAGTCTGGCTCAGAAAATACGAATATGAAAATAATAATACCACTGCGGTGAAGAAAGATAACAGTGCAACAAAATTTCATCTTCAGGCTCATCGCAATGCAATGCTATCTGCTGCCTCCACCGATGCGGAAAGAGATGCTATAAATGCTCATATGGACGCTGTGGAAAGAGGCGCTTTAGAGGAGTGATATGGATTTATGCTAAATAGCAATTTCTTTGATTTTGTGCCCTGAATCCTAGAGACGCTTAAATTTTTTTAACTCCGAAATATCGTAAATCAGATTTAACATCTCTATTTTTGTCGTGCTTAGTAAATGGGAATAATGTGCATATACAATACTGATATAATATATGTCTCTTATTTCAGTTTATTATCCGACAGGAAGTGTATATCACGATGAAAAACAAACAAATAAATATAAACGCTTAATTTATAACAACACTATGGCGCAAGTTGATATTCGGGAACTTACCGAAAGAATACAGAGCAAAAGCTCATTCGTAGAAGCCCTCACACTGGGTATGGATAAAGTGATTGTGGGACAAAAACACCTTGTGGAATCTCTTTTAATAGGCTTGCTTGCCGATGGTCATATTCTTTTGGAAGGTGTGCCGGGGTTGGCAAAGACGTTGGCTATTAAGTCACTGGCTTCGCTTATCGATGCTAAATATAGCCGTATACAGTTTACGCCCGACTTGCTTCCGGCCGACGTTATCGGTACGATGATTTATAGCCAAAAGACGGAAGAGTTCTTTGTAAAACACGGGCCGGTATTCTCTAACTTCGTGTTGGCCGATGAAATCAACCGTGCCCCTGCAAAAGTACAGAGTGCTTTGCTTGAGGCTATGCAGGAGCGTCAGGTTACAATAGGTGAAAAAACTTACAAATTGCCATCTCCATTCCTTGTAATGGCAACCCAGAATCCTATTGAGCAGGAAGGTACTTACCCATTGCCCGAAGCGCAGGTTGACCGTTTCATGCTGAAAGTGGTAATCAACTACCCTAAGAAAGAGGAAGAAAAATTAATTCTTAGAAACAATCTTGCAGGCGATTACGGCAGCAACCTTACTCCTGTAATGAAAGCTGATGAAATCATCAGTGCACGCAATGTGGTAAGAGATGTTTATCTGGACGAGAAAATAGAAAAATATATTGTTGATATCGTATTTGCTACACGTTTCCCTGAAGAAAACGGACTCAATTCGTTGAAAGGCATGATAGGATTCGGAGCTTCGCCTCGTGCATCTATCAGTTTGGCGCTTGCTTCTCGCGCATATGCCTTTATCAAACGCAGAGGGTATGTAATACCTGAAGATATCCGTGCCGTATGTCACGATGTATTGCGTCATCGTATCGGACTGACTTATGAGGCCGAAGCGAACAATACGACATCTGACGAAATCATCAGTGAAATACTTAATAAAGTAGAGGTGCCTTAATTTTAGCTTTTAGCTGATAGCCTTTAGCTATTGGCTTTTTGTTTATTTATGTATCAGGGCTATTGGCTAACAGCTAATGGCTAACAGCTAGAATATATGGAAACAAGCGAATTATTAAAAAAAGTACGTCAGATTGAGATAAAGACACGCGGATTGTCTGCCAACATCTTCGCGGGGCAATATCATTCAGCCTTTAAAGGGCGTGGGATGGCCTTTTCCGAGGTGCGTGAGTACCAGTATGGAGACGATATCCGCGACATTGACTGGAATGTGACCGCCCGTTACAACAAGCCTTTTGTAAAGGTGTTCGAAGAAGAGCGGGAACTCACCGTGATGCTGCTGGTCGATGTTTCTGCCAGTCAGGATTTTGGTACAAGGCATTCCATGAAACGTGATATGGTCACCGAAATGGCAGCTACGATAGCTTTTTCTGCTATCCAGAACAACGATAAGATCGGTGTTATTTTCTTCTCTGACAAAATAGAAAAGTTTATTCCTCCCAAGAAAGGAAAAAAGCATATACTGTATATCATCCGCGAACTGATTAATTTTCAGCCCGAAAGCCCGAAAACAGATGTGGGGATGGCATTGAAATATCTGACCAATGTGATAAAGAAGCGTTGTACCACATTTATGATATCAGACTTTATCGACATTGCAGAATATAAAAATGCATTGACCATTGCCAATCGCAAGCATGATGTTGTGGCTTTGCAGGTATATGATAACCTTGAAACACAGTTGCCTCGGGTGGGCTTGATGAAGATTTTGGATGCCGAAACCGGAGCAGAACGATGGATTGACACTTCTTCGGATAAACTGCGCGCTACATACCGTATCTGGTGGCAAGCGCAGCAAGACCGTATGCAGTCTACGTTTAACCGTAGCAAGGTCGATAGCGTATCTGTACGTACCGACGAAGACTATGTGAAGGCTCTGATGGCATTGTTCAAAAAACGGAGTGTGAGATAACAAGCGATATTGACTGAAAAATAAATACTGAATATAAAACTGTTGACTGATAACTGTTAACTGAAAGAAAATGTTGAATAAATTAAGAAAGATACTGTTGCTTAGCTTGCTCTGTTGCGTGGCTTTTTCGCTTCATGCCCAGAAGCCGACAGTGAGGGCGACCATACAACCGTCGGACATACTGATAGGAGAGCAGGCAGTAATAAATATAGAGGTCATTTCACCCAAAGGGCGTAACATCGTCTTTCCTGTCTATCAAGATACATTGCAGACAGGGATAGAAGTATTACAGATGCTTCCACCCGATACTACGATGACTGAGGTGATGACCATCAGCCAGAAGTATGTGGTGACTTCGTTCGACTCTACGCTCTATCATGTGCCTTATATGCAGGTGATAGCCGATATGGATACACTGCGGACAAATGATTTCGGGTTGAAGGTATCTGCCCCGCAATTGTCAGACTCCACATTGGCCTATCTGGAAAAACTGAAAAACCACGAAACCGATTCTATCGACTTTGTCAAACTGAATATATCAGATATCAAGCCCATTCAGAAGCCTGAATTTGTATGGCAGGACTATCTCGAGTATATATATATTCCTCTGTTGATAGGCTTGCTATTTGCACTTATAGCGCTTGCTCTGTATTTCATCCTTAAAAAACGGAAGAAAGGTTATTACTTTACTCCTAAAGTAATACTGCCGCCTCACGTTGTGGCATTGGATGGACTTAACAAGCTTAAAGAGTCTAAATTGTGGCAAAAAGGTATGGAGAAAGAATATTATACCGAGCTGACAGATATTCTTCGCCAGTATATAGACCGCCGCTTCACGATCAATGCGCCTGAAATGGTTTCGGACGATATCATCGACGCCGTGCATCTGGCTACCGATACCAAATCGGCTACAGACGGGCTGTCGCAGATATTGAGGCTTGCCGACCTTGTGAAGTTTGCCAAATATACACCGTTTGCAGACGAAAATGACCTCAGTCTCGTGAATGCCTTCCTGTTTGTCAATCAGACAAAAATAGAAGAGCGTCCGACCCTCGAAGAGCAAAAAGACGGCACATCCATTGTTACAGGCATAGAAAAACCTGCCGATAGCATTGCAAAACGGTCAACAGATAACGATAATAAACAACAAAGCTAAAAGATATATAAAGAGATGGAAGTAGTATATGCTAATCCTAAATATTTGTACCTGCTCTTATTGCTGATACCTCTCATCGGGTGGTACATCTATAAACTGAGGAAAATGCAGGCGACCTTTAAGATGTCTTCGAGCTTTGCCTTCGATAAAGCACCCACCTCTATAAGGGTGTATTTGCGCCATTTTCCATTCTTGTTGAGGCTTGCCGCCATCACACTGGTGATAATCGTGCTGGCGAGACCGCAGAGTATCAACTCGTCCGATATTTCAAACTCCGAAGGAATCGATATCGTGATGGCACTCGATATTTCGGGTACGATGATGGCTCAGGACTTTCAGCCTACACGCCTCGAAGCAGCTAAGAAGGTAGCCGCAGAGTTTATAAACGACCGTAAAAACGACAAGATAGGTCTTGTGGTATTTGGTGGCGAAAGCTTTACCCAATGCCCGTTGACGACCGACCACCGCGTATTGCTCAACCTGCTGAATGAAGTGAAATTTGGGATGATAGAAGACGGTACGGCAATAGGTCTTGGACTTGCCAATTCGGTAAACCGACTGAAAGACAGTAAGTCGAAATCGCGTGTGGTGATTTTATTGACCGACGGTTCTAACAATCGCGGACAGATAGCACCGTTGACTGCTGCCGAGCTTGCAGCATCGTACGGTATACGTGTTTATACAATCGGAGTAGGATCGAGAGGGAACTCTACTGCAAGAATTATGACTCCGACAGGAATGCAGACCATGAACGTGTCGGGCGACTTTGACGAGCGCACGCTGACTGAGATTGCTTCCATCACTAACGGTAAATATTTCCGTGCTACGGACAATACCAGCCTCAAGGGAATATATGACGACATCAACGAGATGGAGAAATATCATATAAGCGTGAATACGGTAACCAAGAAGAAAGAACTTTATATGCCATTCGCCATATTTGCATTGGCTTTGGTTGTTTTCGAACTGCTGTTGCGCCGTACTTGGTTGAGGAATATTCCGTAAGTTATAAAGAGATAAGATTAAAATTATGAGTGTATTTAAATTTGCAAATCCCGAATATCTATATTTATTCTTTGCCATACCCGTTTTCATTTTAGGCTTTATCTTTCTGAACATACGGAAGAGAAAAAGTGTTGAAAAACTAGGTACATTGGCATTGGTCAAAAGAATGATGCCTGAGCTTTCGCTCAAACGTTCGTACCTCAAATTCTGGGTTGTACTCGTTGCCATAGGCTTTGGTATAGTGATATTGGCACGCCCGCAGTTTGGCACAAAAGTAGAAAAGCTGGACAAGAAAGGTATAGAACTTGTTATTGCCATCGACGTATCGAATTCGATGCTGGCAGACGACATCAAGCCTAGCCGATTGACCAAGGCAAAACAGATGCTCACACGTATCATAGACGAACGCAAGGATGATAAGGTGGCTATAGTCGTATTTGCCGGAGAAGCATTTATTCAGTTGCCGCTTACGCCGGATAATCAGTCGGCAAAGCTGTTTCTCGAATCGATAGATCCTAGCCTTGTGCCTGTGCAGGGTACAGTTATAGGCAGTGCGATAGATATAAGTATGAGTTGTTTTTCTAACGATACTGATATAGACAAAGCCATAGTGCTGATAACCGATGGTGAGAGCCACGAAGGCGATGCGGAACAAGCCGCTGCTCGTGCTGCCGAAAAGGGAGTGCACGTGAATGTGGTAGGGATAGGAACAATCGAAGGAACTGTGATTCCTGTGGCTGAGGGCTCAAACAATGTGAAGCGCGATGCGCAAGGGCAGCCTGTAGTATCTAAACTGAACGAAGAGATGTGTCGCCAAATAGCGAAAGCCGGAAAAGGACTTTATGCACATGCCGACAATTCGAACAGTGCATTGAAGAGTCTGCAAGCCGAATTGGAGAAATTGCAAAAGAAAGAAATAGACGGAATAGCATATTCGGAATATGACGAGAAATTCCAGATTTTCGCATGGGTGATGCTGGCGCTTCTCCTTGTCGAAATACTGATATTCGATAAGAAAAACAGGATATTCAGGAATATAAGGTTGTTTAAGTAATTATCAGTTACTAACTCATTGGAGATGATGAAAAAAATTACATTTATTATATTGTTTGCATTCATTGCCGTTAGTCTGTCTGCCCAGAAAGAAGTGCGTAAGTCAATCAGGTCGGGCAACAAGGCTTATAACGAACAGTTGTATGCTACAGCCGAAGCGGAATACAACAAGGCGATAAAAGAAAATGCCAGTTCGAAGGAGGCATCCTATAACTTGGCAAATACTTATTATAAGCAGCAGAAATGGGATGAGGCCCTCAAAGAATACCAGCATTATCTGACGTTGGAAAATCAAAATCCTACGAAGATGAGTACTGCATGGAGCAATATGGGTAATACTTTCCTGAAAAAGAAAGCTAACGAAAAAGCACAAGGAGCTGCCGCGCAGATGATGCAAGCGCCCGGAGGTCAGCAAGCTGCGCCTCAACAAGGCGGACAGCAGGCCGATAACCTGAAACTGTCGATGGAAGCGTATAAAAATGCTTTGCGATTGAATCCTACTGACGATGATACGCGTTACAATCTGGCAGTGGTACAGAAAATGTTGAAAGACCGTCAGGATCAGGATCAAGATCAGAATCAGGACAAGCAAGACCAGAAGGATGATAAAAAGGATCAGAAACAAGATCCTAAAGAAGACCCTAAAAAGGATCAGAATAAAGACCCTAAGCAAGACCAGCAGGATAAGCAAGAGCAGCAAATGTCGCAGGAGAATATACAACAGATGTTGCAGGCTATAGAGCAGGACGAAAAAGAAACGCAGGAACGCGTGAAACAAGCTAAGGCTCAGGAACGTAAAAAACAACAAGATCAGAACAGAAAACAAAATAAAGACTGGTAATGATATTGAGAGGTTATAGTTATACATTAAAGCGGCTATTCGTATTAATTGTTCTACTATTCCCTTTATTGTCGGTAGCTTTCAGTCAGGATGTGAAAATCAGAATAAAAGCACCTGAAACTGTGCTGACAGGGGAACAGTTCAAGGTAGAATACATTATCGAAAGCGGAAGCCTTGTAGAAGATCCGATAATTATAAAAAACATGGAAGGTTTTACTATCCTGTATGGGCCTTCTCTTTCCACATCCCGTGCCGTGAGCTTCGAAAAAGGCAAGCGGGTGGTCGTATATATTTCGACTTCTACCTATTATCTCGAAGCCCAGAAGGAAGGGAAATATGATTTACCGAGGGCTGAAGTAGCCGTCAATGGTAAAAGATACAAACCCGGGGCATTCAAGATAGAAGTAAAATCGACAGAAGCCATGACAGGCAATATAGATGCCTTTGTGAGGACGATGGTGTCGAAGCCCAGTGTAAGCCTTACAGATACTTTGTTGCTGACATACAAATTGTATACAACAAAGGAAGTAAGCCGTATCAGGAGTGCCGAATTCCCTTATATCCGCGATTTCTATTATGATAATATAACACGTTCGCGTCAGCAATTTGCCGAAGAGGTGATAGACGGACAGACTTATAAGGTAGCCGACCTGCGTGTGTTGATATTACAGCCTCGCAAGGAGGGGCGTATCGTTATTCCCGAAGGGCGCATCGTAGTAGAATATGCCACACCCACAGGTCGCAAACAGAGAGATGTATGGGGTGATGTGTATGATGAAAACATCAGAACCGATAAGACACTTAAGATGGACTCGGTAGTAATCAGGGTACATAATTTAAAAGAGATATAATAACTGTCTCGTGGCGTTATGGAAGGTTAATAACAGAAATGTAATTTTATCATATAATTAAAGTTATTATTTTTGTACGTGCTTAAACAGTGTAGAACTAACAACATAAAATAGATTTGAAAGGGTAATGAAAAAGTATTTGGTATTTCTAATATTATTACTCGTAAGTATTTCGAAAATATATGCAGATGACATAAGTTTTGTTATCAATGCTCCGGCTTCTGCCGTAAAAGGTGCGCAGATATCTGTACAGTACATACTTAAAGGAGGCGAAGGAAATGTCGAATCGCCTTCCATACCTGCTGAAATAAAGGGATTTGAGGAACTGTACGGGCCATCAGTATCGCAATATTACGGTTCATCCACTGTTAATGGCAAAACTGTATCGGAAAGCAATGTTACCTTCACATGGGTGCTAATGGCAAAAGAAGAAGGTAATTTCACGTTGCCAGCTGCCTCAGTGAAAGTGGGTGGACGCAACTATAAGTCTAATACTGCAACGGTAAAGGTACTTCCTCCCGATAAGAATGCTCAAGACCAGCAGCCCGGACAACAGCCTCAGGCTACTTCATCAACCTCTACTGGGGGAACAGTTAGTAGTGACGATGCTTTTGTAAGAGCGATATTCTCTAAAAAGAAAGTGAAGGAGCAAGAGGCTATAATGGTCACTTTCCGTTTCTATACTGTTCTCAATATAAGGGATGTAGGTAAGATTCAGTTCCCTGAATTCGAGGGTTTTATGACCGAAGATTTGGAACTGCCTGCCAACCGTCAATGGAATATGGAACATTACAAGGGGCGCAACTACTACTGTGTGGAAGTTAAGAAATCCTTGTTGTTTCCACAACGTTCGGGTAAGATGACGATACCTTCGGGCACAATGGAAATCGTTTTCGAAGTAGGTACAGGACGTAAGGTACGCGACTTTTTCGGAACGAGAGAGGTGATGACCGAGACTAAGAAAGTGCTGAAAACATCGCCTGAGACAATAGATGTATCGCCGCTTCCATTGGAAGGAAAGCCATCCGGATTTTCGGGAGGCGTAGGTACTTTTACATTCACACCGAAGATATCGGCTGAAAAAATGAAGGCGAATGATGCTGTTACCATCACGCTCGATATTGCAGGTACAGGAAACCTGAAACTGATAAAGAATCCTGAGATAAAATTCCCTAAGGATATAGAGACATACGATCCTGTGGTGAAGAATGACTTCAAGATAACAGAAAATGGACTGGCAGGAAAGAAAACGATTGAGTATATGTTTATACCGCGTTTTCCGGGTAAGTTTACTATACCGGCTATCGAATTTTCTTATTTCGATACTAAAACCAATTCATATAAGACGTTGACATCACCGGAATATAATCTAGATGTAGCTGTTGACCCGCATGCCGGAAAGAATGTTTCGACAAGTTATTCGAGTCAGCGCGAATTGGAGGTGGACCAGGATATCCGTTATCTGAAAACAGATGAGTTTTCTTTCAAGAATCCTAAAAATTTCTTCTTCGGGTCGCTTTCATATCTGCTTTGGTATATTATTCCGCTGGTGCTGTTCATAATCTTCACCATCATTTACCGCAAGCAGATAAAAGCAAATGCCGACATCGCTCTGATGAAGACTAAGAAGGCTAATAAGGTGGCTACAAAACGCCTGAAATTGGCTAAAAAATATCTGTTGACACAGAACAAGGATAGTTTCTATGAAGAGATACTGCGTGCTGTATGGGGCTATCTCAGCGATAAGCTGACGATACCTGTGGCCGACCTGAACAGGGAAAATATAGAGAACGAACTGACCGGATATGGAGTGGGTGAGGAGCTTATCAGCCAGTTTATAGGAATACTCGATACAGGTGAGTTTGCGCGCTATGCTCCTTCTGCTTCGGGCGACATGAACAATCTGTATACCGACACGGTCGATGCCATCGGAAAGATGGAAAATACAATCAAGAAAATAAACAAATAAAAGATGAAACGAATCATATTATCTCTCCTGTTTGTATTCACTATACATCTGTCTTATGCGCAGGATTCGATTGCTGCCGTAAAGAGCGACAGTATTCCTGCTACAGCTGCGCAGCTTAGTTCGGGTGCTTCGGCAGAGGCTATTGCTGCCTATACTGAAGGACATTTTCGCCGTGCGATAGAAATACTAGAGGCTGAGAAAGATGAAAAGCTGAAAGAGGGGCTCGAATCGGGTGAATTGTATTATAATCTGGGAAATGCTTATTTCCGTATGAATGATTTGGCAAATGCACGTTTGTATTACGAAAAGGCATTGCTGATAGAACCGGGCGACAGAGATACAAGGCACAATATAGATTACCTGTCTACCAAGATAGAAGACAAGATACTCGTGGCAGATACTTTCTTTCTCAATATTTGGTTCAGGGCTGTACAGAACCTGTTTGCATCTAATGTATGGGCAACTATTGCAGTCGTATTTTTTCTGATTCTGATGACAAGTCTTGCCGCATTCTTTTTCAGTCGCTCCATAGTAGTGAAGAAAACTGTTTTTTATGTAGGCATTGTAGCGGCCGTGATTGTGATATTTGCCAATGTGTTTGCATTCAGGCAGAAAGATAAAATAGAAGACCGCGATACAGCGATAGTTATGGTTGGCTCTGCCTCGGTGGTAAGCTCGCCCGACATCAACAGCAAAGAATTATTTATCCTGCATGCAGGCACAAAAGTGTATATCTCAAAGCAAGACCGTAATTGGCTCGAGATAGAGATAGATAATGGTAGTGTCGGTTGGATTCAAAGAGATAAAATAGAAATAATCTAGTCTAATTATACATATAAACGATAGAAAAATAGATGCCCATGAATCTAGTAGAAAGGATACTGCCTTATGAGAGAAACCTTTTCCTTTGGCTAAACGAACATCATACAGATTATTGGGACATGTTTATGTGGATCTACAGCGGCAAGCTGGTCTGGCTTCCGCTTGCAGTGGCTGCACTGATTGTGTTCGTGTATAAGATAAAATGGAAAGAAGCTGTGGTGCTTCTTTTGTGTGCCGGACTGATAGGGTTACTTTGCGATTTCTTCTCGGCACAGGTTATTAAACCATACTTCGAACGTTTCAGACCGACCCATCACCCCGATTTTGAGCATTTTGTAGAGACTGTCAGGGGGTACCGTGGCGGGCGCTACGGATTTATTTCCAATCATGCTGCTAACGGATTCGGTATCGTTGCTTTCACTTCGTTGCTTTTCCGTTACAAGTACTTTACTTTAACTATGATATTGTGGGCAGTCACCACAGGATATTCACGAATATATCTGGGTGTCCACTTTATTTCTGATGTGGTAGGCGGTGCTATCTGGGGCACATTTGCCGGATGTCTGGTGTATTATATATATTTAACCTCGCGTCGATATATACTTAATGTGCCTAGAGAAGAGCTCAAAGTCCCTGTGTATGGAAGGGATAGGGCAAAAGTGCTGATGGTGGTAGTTTACCTTACAATTGCCTTTATAGCCATTTCTAGCGCAATATTAGATATTCCTAACTAAAATTGATTGTTTTTCAAAAAAGAATTTTATAACTTTAGAACATATTCCTAATCAATTACCATTTAAAACTTAGAGAGTATGACTAGAGTTATTACATTTTCAGAGCTTCGCAAAATCAAGGATAGTTTACCTGATGGAAGCATACGTCACATAGCCGAAACATTACAAGTTCCTGTAGAAACGGTATGGAATTATTTTGGAGGATCTAGTTACGAAAAAGGTCAGAGTATGGGAGTTCATCTCGAGCCTGGTCCGGATGGCGGTTATGTTTCGCTCGACGACACGACAATCTTGGATATGGCTTTGGATATAATGGAAACAAAGGAAGTCTAAAAAAAAAAATAGAGAGATGAATGCCGGTTGGATTCATCTCTTTTTAAAATAAGCAGATTCGAGATGGCTACATTTGTGTCTATGTTGAGAGGAATTAATGTGAGCGGCAAAAATTTGATAAAAATGAACGCTTTGCAAGAATCTTATAAGACACTGGGCTTCGATAATGTTGTGACTTATTTGCAAAGTGGCAATGTAGTCTTTACGAGCGAAGATGCAAACAATAGTTTACTGGGAACGAAAATATCTGAACGGATAGAGAATGACTTCAGATTTACTATACCTATATTGGTTCTTTCTATCGATAAGTTGGATAAAATAATACATGAAAATCCATTTTCGGAAAGAGCGGATAAACACGGTAAATCTCTGTATATAACATTTCTGTATTCTGAACCAGCAGATATAAAAAATGAAATAATAGAGGGGAATAAGGGTGAAGGCGAAGAGTTTATTATAAAAAATAATGTAGTTTATTTGTTTTGTCCGAACGGTTATGGACGGACTAAGCTGAATAATAACTACTGGGAAGCGAAACTAAAAACCAGTGCTACAACACGGAACTGGAAAACCGTGAACGAAATGTTGAAAATAGCACAACAAATAGTATCGTGACTTGTTTATAATATGCAGTATAATAGGTTTATAACCTCCTTGCGAGACTTCGCTGTCGGTCTTGGATTAAAATAAGATATTAAAACATACAGCTATGGAAGAAAAATTGGTAACACTTGCGATTCACACAAATGAGAAAGCTCAGATACTGAAAAAAGTATTGGAAAGTGAAAACATTGAAGTGCATATAAACGATGTGGATAGTGAAAATCCGGGGCTTGCGCCGGGAGTTCGTATTCGTATTAAAGAATCGGATCTTCCAAGAGCTCTTAATGTTGTAGAAAGTCGTCATCTGTTCAGCTATGATGATGATGAAACATATAGAGCCGACGATGGACGGAAGCGTATCTTGATTCCTGTCGATTTTTCGGACTATTCGATGAAAGCTTGTCAGATAGCCTTTAACCTGGCACGGGATCTTGATGCCAAGGTGAAAATAATGCACGTTTACTTCAATCCGTATTACCCTACGGCATTGCCTATGGCTGAGGCGTTTGCCTATCAGGGCAAAGAAGAAAAGGAATTCCAAAATATCATCGAAAAGGTGAAGGAAAATATACAGAAGCTTTGCAACAAGATTGATAAGAAAGTTTCGGAAGGAGAATTTCCTCCTGTCAATTACTCTTATGTATTGAAAGAAGGGTTGCCGGAAGAAGAAATCGTGACTTTCACCAAGGAATATAAGCCTGCCATCATAGTAATGGGCACAAGGGGTAAAGATCAGAAAGATGCCGACCTGATAGGTAGTGTGACGGCAGAAGTGATAGAAATGACGCATGTGCCTATTATAGCTATACCGGAGAATACTCCGTTTGTAGATCTGAAAGAGGTGAAGCATATCGCATTTCTTACCAACTTCAGCCAGCGCGACCTTATCTCGTTCGACTTATTGGCTAAGTTGTTGCTTCCCTATCAGGATATCAGAATTTCGCTGACCCATATTGCCATGAAGAAAAGCGACCAGTGGGATGAAATCAAGTTGGAAGGTATCAAGGCCTACTTCTCTAAACAGTATCCTAACCTGAATCTCGATTATACGATTATCGATACGAGTGATATGCTGAAAAGTCTCGATGAATACATTAAGAATGATAGCATACAAATATTGGCGCTGACAACGAGCAAACGGAATATCTTTGCGCGGATGTTCAGCCCTAGTATTTCACGTAAGATGTTGTTCCACTCAGATACTCCATTGTTGGTACTGAGAGGATAATACAGATATTATTCAGATATAGTTTTATGCCCCTTGTGCGCTAGCATAGGGGGCATACTTTTGAAAGCCGAAGGTTGTAGGGCTTCTTGTTTTGATTTATAAAAAGTGTTTTTTATTAATGACTTCTCTGTCAATCATACTAAAAACTGATATATTTGTGTTTTGCCCGTATATCTAAAAATCTAAATTCTTATAGTTAACCCGTTGGCGGAATTAAATTAGTGCATATTTAATCTGGCCAATGGGTTTATTGTTCATTTTGTTGATATATTGTAATATGGTAAGTGCACTAATCTTACCGATTATTCTAGCAAATATGCCATCCGTCTGTTTAGCATAGTTTCTAACAATCATAAACTGGTCACACAATTGCGAGAAGATGGTTTCAATTCTTTTCCTGGCCTTAGCAAATGGAGCAAAGATGGGCTTCCAATCTTTCTGATT
>JBKEBA010000038.1:0-49425 GCA_047972895.1 Dysgonomonas sp. | reverse complement strand
GCCAGGCTTGGATTTCGGGAAGAACACGGTCGGTGATAGAACTGATGGTTTCGGCTGAAACCCTATTACCCAGATTCTCTTCCATCCACTCGCTAATCTGCCGGGTACTGTTACCCATGGCATATAAGCCAATGATACGATCGGCAACACCATCAGCTAAAATACGTTCGCGTTTTTTAATAAATTCTGGCTCAAAGGTAGATTCACGGTCACGTGGAGTATGGACGGTTACTTCTCCCAATGGGGTTTGGACTTGCTGGTGGGTATGACCATTACGGCGATTACCAGATAAACGTTCACGTTCATCTAAATGAGCATCCATCTCCCCCTCAAGGGCTGAATTCAGGATGCTGTCTAAAAACGGAGCTAAAGCCCCATCCTTGCCTAATAAAGACTTGCCTGATTTAAGTTGTTCTAAGGCTTTCTGCTTAATGCTTTCAAAATCAAATTCTTTTTCCATAAAAAAACTGTGTTAGTAAAAATAATAATTTATTCTTGCTTGACACAGTTTAATTTACAGTCTCTAATATGATATAATTTATAAAATAAGAGCTACTGTAGAGTAGCCCTTATTTTTTGATATACATTTAACTAATAACTAATTATTATCCGCACTTAGAAGCTCCACAGTTTGTACACTTCATACATCCTTCCTGATATACTAATGTCTCAAGACCACATACAGGGCATTTCTGTCCTTTAGCTTCTGTATCGCTAGGCAAATATTTCTTCAAAGCTCTTTCTACACCATTCTTCCAAGTATTGATAGTCTCGCTGTTAAGTTCAAGACCCTGCACCAATTTCACAACTTGGTCGATAGGCATACCATACCGAAGCACACCCGAAATTAATTTGGCATAGTTCCAGAATTCAGGATTGAATTTTCCGTTCAGTCCTTCAATTGTAGTTTTATAACCTCTCTTATTCTTGAATTGGAAGTCGTATGAACGATGCCCTTCATCATTGTGTGTTTTTATAATCACACCACTATTTACATTTTTGGGTAGCATCAAACCCTCTTCATCATCAGCCAATCCGGTAAATACTTCATACGGACGTCCGTTATGTAATCCTATAAAGGCAATCCATTTTTCCTTGTTATTCTGGAATTTGATAACGTCGGCAGCTAACTCACGCGGACGTTCCTGTAATATTTCAGGGCGTTCGTAACAATCGTTACAATCCTCTTCTGTCTTTTTGTCATCATTAGCAATAAGCACGCCTGAGCGGGAACCATCACGATAAACAGTACATCCTTTACAACCGCTTTTCCATGCCTCTATATAAAGATCATTCACCAATTCTTCCGAAACGTCAGCAGGCAGATTAATAGTAACACTAATGGAATGGTCAACCCATTTTTGTATACGTCCCTGCATTTTCACTTTCTGTAACCAATCTACATCATTCGATGTTGCTTTATAATATGGTGACTCTGCCACCATTGCATCTATTTCGTCATTCGTATATTTCTTGGCTGTAGGATACCCCTTACTTTCCATCCATGTTACAAACTTATGGTGGAATACTACATATTCTTCCCACGAATCGCCATTTTCATCTACAAAGTCAACTCGTACCTCCTTATCGTTTGGATTCACTTTACGACGACGCTTATACACCGGTAAGAATACAGGTTCGATACCCGAAGTCGATTGTGTCATCAAACTGGTTGTACCTGTAGGAGCAACAGTCAGACAAGCAATATTGCGACGACCATATTTCTCCATATCTACGATCAATTGAGGATCTTCGCTCGCCAAGCGATTAATAAACGGATTATTCTTTTCACGTTCAAAATCGAAGATTTCAAATGCGCCGCGTTCTTTTGCCATCTCCACCGATGAACGGTATGCCGCCAAAGCAAGTGTGCGATGCACCTCTTCGGCTAAAGCTGTAGCCTCTTCTGTACCATAGCGTAAACCCATTGCAGCAATCATATCACCCTCAGCTGTAATACCTACACCTGTACGACGACCTTCCAATGTTTTTTTGCGTATCTTTTCCCATAGATGTCTTTCCGGCCATCTTACTTCGTTAGTCTCAGGATCATCATCTATCTTATTCAATATCTTATCGATTTTTTCAGTCTCAAGATCGATAATATCATCCATTATACGCTGTGCTAAACCTACATGTTTTTTAAACAGCTCGAAGTCAAAGTGAGCATCAGCCTTAAATGGATTTACCACATATGAGTATAGATTTATAGCCAACAAACGACAACTATCATAAGGACACAAAGGAATCTCTCCACATGGATTAGTCGATATTGTTTTAAATCCTAAGTCGGCATAACAGTCAGGAACAGATTCTCTGATAATAGTATCCCAGAACAACACTCCCGGCTCAGCAGAACGCCATGCATTATGGACTATTTTTCTCCACAAATCATCTGCATTTATATCTTTTATCGTTGTAGGATTATCCGAGTCTATTGGATATTGTTGTGTATATTTCGTTCCATCCACAACCGATTTCATAAACGCATCATCTATCCTCACAGAGACATTTGCTCCGGTCACTTTTCCTTCTATCATCTTAGCATCAATAAAAGACTCTGAATCCGGATGCTTAACAGATACACTCAACATAAGCGCCCCACGGCGGCCATCCTGAGCTACTTCACGAGTTGAATTTGAGTATCTTTCCATAAAGGGTACCAAGCCTGTAGAAGTCAATGCCGAGTTTTTCACAGGAGATCCTTTCGGCCGAATATGGGATAAATCATGCCCTACCCCTCCACGACGTTTCATAAGTTGCACCTGTTCCTCATCAACACGAATAATAGCTCCGTATGAATCAGATGGTCCATCAAGACCAATCACAAAGCAGTTGGAAAGAGATGCTATCTGGAAATTATTTCCTATACCGGTCATAGGGCTACCCTGCGGTACAATATATTTAAAATGATCGAAAAGGTCATACAATTCCTTACTCGATAATCCATTTTCATACTTAGCTTCTATCCGGCCAATTTCGTTTGCTAACCTCCAATGCATATCTTCCGGAGACTCTTCATATATATTCCCCGCAGCATCTTTTAGTGCATACTTATTAACCCACACTTTAGCAGCCAGCTCATCGCCATTAAAATAATCTAATGCGGCGTTATATGCCTCATCAAAAGTGTAAACCCTCTGTGTCATTTGTTTATATATTTTTTTAGATAATTTATTCCAGGTAAAGAGTGCGTTTCATTTCCTCTTACAATATTACTGAATAAGTAAAGATGAAACAAATTTTACAACATTCTTTTATTAACAAAAACAAAAGTTTTCCATTTTTTTAATTAAAACACATTAAATCAGATATTTAATTTTACAGAAAGCGGAAAAAGTTTTCCATTTTAATCTTCACCTTATTTTATACTAGAACAAAGTTGGTAAACACAAAGTTTATAAATAACGCAAAAAAATAGTCGAAAAGGTTATTTTTAACCTTTTCGACTGACTTATTATATTAACAATTAAGACTTTCGTTTAAGCTTCTGGTGCTATAAGTTCCGGGTCTATCATAATACGTCCGCAATATTCGCAAACAATAATTTTCTTACCTATCTTAATATCCATCTGCTTCTGTGGTGGTATCTTATTGAAACATCCTCCGCAAGCTCCACGCTCAATACAAACAACAGCCAAACCATTACGCGCACTCTTACGTATACGTTTGAAAGCCTGTAATAAACGAGACTCAACTTCCGTCTCAATTTCTTTTACCTCTTCGCGAAGTTGTTCTTCTTGCTGTTTAGTTTCAGAAACAATACCTTCCAGCTCTTCTTTCTTTTGAGTCAAATCGGCAGAACGCTCAACAAGAAAGGTTTTACTCTTCTCTACTTGTTCTGCCAAGCTCTTAGATTCCTGAGTAAATTCACGTACCTTTTTCTCTGACAATTCAATTTCCAATGTCTCAAATTCGATTTCTTTGCTCAAGTGGTCAAATTCACGATTATTACGTACATTATCTAACTGCTCTTTGTATTTTTCTATCTTCAACGAGCTATCTTTTGCTTTTTGTTTCTGGTTAGATACTGCTGTTTCAGTTTCTTTCAGCTCAGTTTCGTGTTTCTTAATACGAGTTTCAAGACCGATAATTTCATCTTCCAAATCCGCAACTTCTAACGGCAATTCACCACGAAGTATCTTTATATCGTCTATTTCAGACAATTTTTGTTGTAACGAAAAAAGCGTTTTCAGCTTCTCTTCTACTGTTACTTCTTTCTCTTGTTTTTTAGCCATAATCTTTACTATATTAATTTTAAAAAATTATCATAAAAAAATGCAGTAATCGAACAGCAAAAACCGTTTTCTTACTACATCATCGCAAAAAAGCAGGAGTATGTCACTGCCTCATCACAAATAGTTTACAGGATTTACATCAAACCCTGACATATAGACTACAAAGTTAGGGTATTTTTTCGATATAATATCAAAAAATATATTCTTTGTGAAAATTTCAGATTCGTAATGCCCTACAGTAGCTAACAGCAACTTATCTTCCACATCGTAAAAGTCGTTATATTTAGCCTCTCCTGTAATAAACACATCAGCACCGTAAGAAATAGCTTTAGGGATCAGAAACGCTCCACTCCCACTACATATAGCAACATCTCTTACAGGTTTGCCCCTCAAGGATGAATGCTGTATGGTTTTCAGATGAAATGTATCCTTCAACAAATAGAGAAAATCCTCCTCCTCCATCTCTTCAGGTAAAGTTCCTACTATTCCGCTACCGACTTTTGACCAGACATTTTCAAGGGCATAAAAATCATAAGCAGGCTCTTCGTATGGATGTACTGCAATTAATGCCCTCTTCACCTCAGAAAGCTTAAAAGACGGCAAAACAACTTCGATACGAGTTTCAGGCTCAATGTGCAATTCACCTGCCTCTCCCACAAAAGGGTTCGCATTATCCCCTGCCCTGAATGTGCCTTCGCCTACAATATTATAGCTGCACGAGTCATAGTTACCAATATTTCCGGCTCCTGCATTAAACAAAGCATTGCGAACCGGCTCGACGTGCAAATGAGGCACAAACGTTACCAGTTTCAGCAACTTACTCTTTTGTGGATCGAGTATTCGTACATGCTGTAGATTGAGCATATCTGCTAAATACTGATTTATCCCTTCCGATGCATTATCAAGATTCGTATGAGCTGCATAGACAACTATATCATGTTTACATGCTTTTATCATGCAACGCTCTGTATAATTTTTTCCTGTCAGCGATTTAAAACTACGGAAAGCTAACGGATGATGAGATATAATAAGATTACACCCCAAAGCAATAGCCTCGTCAAGAACAGCCTCAGTGACATCTATACAAACTACGGCACCTTTTGCTTCTTGATGAACATCGCCTATCTGAACTCCACTATTATCAAATCCTTCCTGTAAAGGGAGCGGAGCTAATTGCTCTATAATATGAAGTATTTCCTTTATTTTCATAATCTTCCATTTTTCTAAAGTCAAAGATAGAATTTTAATCAGAAGATTTAAATAAAAAAGAGCAACCTTTTCGCTGCTCTTTTTTTATCTGATATCTAAAATATTTCTCAATCAAACATCTTCCTAAAATGATTGAATATTTTTTCCTTTACTGATTTACTTGGTTGAAAATTTGGAGAATTTTCCAAACCAGTTAAAGTATCTTTTTCTGTATCGCTCAGGTTTTCGGGAATATAAACGCTTATATTAATAAGCAAGTCCCCTGTACCATATCTATTTATACTAGGTAGTCCCTTGTTTTTTAAACGTAATACTTTTCCGGGCTGAGTTCCCGGTTCTATATTAACCTTCACCTTCCCATCAATTGTAGGAACAACAACGTTACCTCCAAGTGCGGCAGTAGATACAGTCAATAATAAATTATATACCACATCGTTGTCATCCCTGAATAATTCCGGATGTGCTTCCTCTTCTACCAGAATGAGCAAGTCTCCATTTACACCACCATGACGGGCAGCATTACCTTTACCACTCATAGAAAGTTGCATTCCTTCTGCAACTCCCGCAGGTATATTCAGAGTAATTACTTCTTCTTCGCGAACGATGCCTTCGCCAGCACAATGAGAACATTTCTTTGTAATGGATTTTCCCTCACCGTTACATGTTGGACATGTATTTTGGGACTGCATCTGGCCTAATATCGTATTGACAACACGTGTAACAACTCCCGAACCTTTACATGTCGAACAGGTTTCGTAAGCCGTACCTCCATCCGCACCCGTACCTCTACAAGGGGAGCAGGCTACAAACTTATTTACCTTTATCTTTTTTTCTACACCTGAAGCAATGTCCTTCAGTGATAATTTCACCTTAACTCGTAAATCAGAGCCTCTGTTTGTTCGTGGTCCACGAGAACCGCCAAATCCACCAAATCCACCTCCGAAATGGCCTCCGAATATATCCCCAAACTGAGAGAAGATATCATCCATTGAGAAGCCGCCGCTATGCCCGCCAAAACCTCCGGGAGCTGCATGACCATACCTATCGTATTTAGCCCTCTTCTGTTCATCGCTCAAAATTTCATATGCCTCTGCCGCTTCTTTAAAATTTTCCTCAGCTTGGCTATCTCCCTGATTTTTATCCGGATGAAACTGGATTGCTTTTTTACGGTAAGCTTTCTTTATCTCTTCAGATGTCGCTGTTTTAGTGACCTCTAGTACTTCGTAATAATCTCTCTTAGTTGCCATTAATTTCTTTTCTTATTTATTTTGCAACTATTACTTTCGGGTAGCGGATAACTTTATCGTTAAGGGCGTATCCTTTCTGTACACTATCTACAATTTTATCCTTATCTTCTTCCGATTGAGCAGGAACAGTAGTTATCGCTTCATGCTTATCAGTGTCGAAAAGATGACCTATAGTTTCTATCTCCTTTACTCCATGTTTACTCAAGAAGCTTACAAATTTATTATAAATCAAGTCAATTCCCTCTTTTATAGCATCTACATCTTCTGTCTTGGAAACATTTTCCAATGCACGTTCAAAATCATCTACTACTGATAGTACATCAATCATGACACGTTCACTACCAGACTTCAGCAAATCAGCCTTTTCTTTCAATGTACGTTTACGATAATTATCGAATTCAGCATTCAAGCGTAAATATGAATCATTTATTTCATTGTATTTCGTTTCCCAATCAGTCACATTGTCACCAGCTGTTTCTTCAAGAGTTTCCTCTGGCTGATTATTTGTCAGATTATCCATATCTACAGATTCTTCTTTTTCGAAATCCTTTTCAGTATTTTCCGTGCTCATATTTAGTATTTATTTTATTTTCAACATTTTACAAACAAAAGACATGATAAATCAATTATATATGACTTATCCTTCTCCTATTTGTTTCTTATATACAACAAAAGGCTTGCCAAAATTACAGTAATTTTGGCAAGCAGCTAAACAAATGAACTATCTTTATCTGTTATTTTATGTTGATGGTCTGTGAACCACCCTTCAACACTATCTCTTGATTATTCCATTTGAATGTTCCTGTTATATTATCAGGAATTACTATCTGTCCCTTTATGCCTGTTTTACCTTGTCTTTCTAGTTCTGCTTTTATTTCGCCATCGGGGTGAGGCATAATACCCGAAATCTGTTTCAGTTCCCCTAAATTTGGTTCAATGCTTACAGTCTTGAAATTCGGAGAATGAGGTGTTATTCCACAGATAACAGCAAAATAATCATAAAGCGGGCTCGCACTCCACGCATGGCAGTCAGAACGGGCAGGTTCAGGCTTTTCAGCAAAGGTGGTCAAACCTATTTTAAGCATGTCGCGCCAATAATCGAGCGACGGATAATATAAATCTCCCAGTCCTGTCTCTTTCAAAGCTTGTGTAAGATAAAAACGGAAATAAAAAGTGACAGGAATCAGCGATTTATCATCAATGATTGTACGCATTACAGCCTTCTGGTCATCTACCGGTATAGCACCACTGAGAATGGCCAATATACCAGCGTGCTGGCTGTATGTCTTCTTTTCGGGCGTATCTGCCATCGCATTCTTTCCCTTATCGAAGCATAAATCATATGCACCCTTATTTAGCCTGGCAGCTAATTGCCTGTATTTATCAGCCTCGCATTTCTTACCGAAATACTCATATAGCTTAGCGGCTTGATTCAATGTATACGTTAGCTGAAAGTTGATAACAGTGGAATTTCCACCATCCGAACCATGAGGAACCCCATTAGGGAAGCCATCTGTGTAATCGACAAAATTCCACCACCTCATTGGGCCAAGCATATTTTTATCCTTATCTACATTATTTTCGTACCATGTCATAACGGCATCTATAGCCGGAAGAAACTGAGATACAAATTCATCATCTTGTCTGTACATCCAATAATCATAAATCATCGACACCCAAAATAAGGAATATGGAGGAATTACCTGAATACGGTTACTCGGATAGCGCCCTTGTGTGAGCCCTTCGGGTACTCTCGAATTATAAAAATCTAATATAGCTTTACGCATCAGACGATCGTCGCCTGCTACAGACAAAGATATAAGCGCCTGAATACGCGTATCACCCGGATATTGTAGTTGTTCGTAATACGGACAATCGTAATAAGTTTCACCAGCACACAAACGAGCCGTACGCCAGCCGACATTCCATATATCTTGCATAGATTTATCATTGGAGGCGAATTTAGCTTTTTGCTCAAATGGATAACCTGTATAATAACCATAAAAATCATTGATAACGAGAGGTTCGTCAGATGTAACGATATCCATCTGGATATAACGATAAGTCCGGAGCCATAACGTATTAAATAGCCGATCAGCCCCTCCATCAGGTTGAAAGATATCATAATTACCAATAACAGTACGTCCTTCTATTTCACTTCTGTTACCTTTTTGCATATTATTATCAAGTAATGCTTCTGTGTAATTGAGTTGAACTGACGCCCCTCTTCCCTTACTGACCAAAAGCTGTGGATATGCAGTAGTATTGAATCCCTGATCGATAAGAATACTAGCTTTGGTATTGGCGGGAATAGTTAAGGGTTTCTTTCCCAGTAAAAAATCATCCGAAACTTTTACACCCTCAGCTCTTCTTACTTTTTGTAACCGTTGTAAGCTTTCTTCCATTAGTGGAATATTCCGAGGTGTGAGATTCCATAAATTATCACTGCCCACATAATAGGGAGACGGTGTAGTTACCCCACTTGCATTCGCCCAATTACTGTCATCATAAGCGAGTGTTTCCCATCCCCAAGGATATTTTGAAGCATCAATTCTATCTCCTGGACCAACGACCATATAGGCACGTAAGCGCGGACCATTATCAGTAGAACATAAGCTATAAGATTCATCTTTTGTCACCTTCCACGATCCGTTCGTATTTATAATATTTTCTTTATCCGTATCTCCTTGTACAACAAAACCTGTCTGATTCGATATCTGCGCTACAGGAGCATAAGTTCCCATATTCCAAACAGTAGACGCTATAATGTTATCCCCTTCTTTCAGATAAGGGGCAATATCTATTGTTTCAAAATACCAATTCATCAAATCGCCCCTTGCTGGGCCTATACATACCGATTTCTCATTTACATACAAGCGGTATCTGTTATCTGCGGATATATGAATAATAAATTTTTCAGGAACGCTTTCTAATTCAATCTTTTTTCTGAAATGAAATACGCCATAATCCTTTTGCGGAACATTAGGACAAGTAATCCATACGGCAGACCAATGCCGTGTCAATAAATCAGGATTTACACTCTGTGCCACAATGGTATTTGATACAACAAATAATACTAAACTCAATAAGAGATAACGTTGAAGCATATATGGTATTTATTTAAGATTAAGTTTTAAAGCTACATCTTAATTTCAAAAAGCAGACTGTATTTTATGACAAAAAATATTTAAACTTTGACATATTACATTCACATCAAGGCTTTTATATAATTGTCTCCAAAAATCAAATTTCACAGTATTAGATTTCTTACAACAAAAAGTGAGGCTGCCCATATATCACATAGAGCAACCTCTTAAAGTAGTGTTTGATTGCGATCGTCAGATCACAATTTATTTGATTTCAAAATTAAAGTAAAGCAACGCTGTATCACACAATTTCTGTTTGTATGATACTTATAACAGGATGTAAAACAAAACACTAATGCATGTTGTTTTTTTTCATACATTTGTTATAATCTAAATAAATCATTTTATGAACATAGAATCTCAAATCAATAAAAAGATACATCACGGTCATAATATTAAGCGTTTACGCGAAATGCTGGGAGTCAAACAAGATGCTATTGCTATCGAACTAAATATCACGCAACAGGCAGTTTCAAGCCTTGAACAAAAGGAGGTTATAGATAGTCCTACGCTGGAGAAAGTAGCACAAGTAATGAACATACCCGTTGAAGCGATCAAAAATATGACAGACGATACCACATACAATTACATTAATACGTTTAATGATGAAGTAACTAACCACAATGGTTTTTACAACTTCAATTGCTCTTTCAACCCTATCGATAAGATAGTAGAATTATACAATGATAAGATAGAGTTGTACGAACGTATGCTAAAATCGGAAAAAGAAAAAGCTGAATTATTTGAGAAGCTTTTAAAAGATAAATAATTAACCAACCCACCTTGTATATTTATTGACATTCATATATTATAATATCTGCAACAAAACAGGAGACTTAAAAAGAAAATAGTATACCGCTTCATTTTATCATTTTATAGTTACAACAAGAAAATATCGGAATAAGAGTATGAATAAATGAACGTGAAAAAAAACAAACAATTCTTATCTTTTCAGCGTTGTTATTTAAAACTTTTCTTTTTCTGATACAGTATTTTCTATCTTTGTATGAATTTGAAAAAATAGAGAAACTATAAATATTTCACCCAATGGACTTATCATCTCTACTTTCTCCAATGAATATAACATTGGTAATTTTGATAATTGCTTCGGTCTTCTTTATGAGGGGAAAGGTTCGTTCCGACCTTGTAGCTGTATGTGCATTACTTGCATTAGCTATATTTGGTATTCTTTCACCAAGCGAGGCTTTAGCCGGATTTTCTAACTCAGTTGTAATAATGATGATAGGCCTCTTTGTTGTAGGTGCTGGAATATTCCGAACAGGTCTGGCCAAAATGATAAGTAGTAGAATACTACAGACAGCCGGTAGTAATGAAAACAAACTCTTCATCGCAGTAATGTTGGTTACAGCTTCTATAGGAGCATTTGTTAGCAATACAGGTACTGTAGCTGTAATGATGCCGATAATAGTAAGTATGGCAGCTAGTGCAAATATAGATTCGCGCAGATATCTTATGCCTTTGGCCTTTGCTAGTAGCATGGGAATGTTTACTCTTATCAGTACTCCACCCAATCTGGTTATAAATAATGCATTAATAGACGCCGGATATGAAGGACTGTCTTTTTTCTCTTTTGCTCCCATTGGTTTTACCGCTTTATCTCTTGGATTAATCGTTCTGTTTTTCCTAAGCAAATTGCTTATTTCTAAGAAAGATGCCTCTGCAGGAAAGAAGAAACAAGGTAAATCGCTGGTTGAACTGGCACAAGAGTATCAGTTACAACAACAATCATACCGAATAGAAGTGCATGGACCTTCTCCTCTATTAGATAAATCCTTGGCCAATCTGAAGATCGCAACTAACTATAACATAAGTATAAGTAAAATAGTAAGAAGAAACGGAAATTCCCGATTCAGAAAGACATATACAGAAGAAGTAGCAGGACCAAAATCCGTTATATTAAAGGGTGATGTGTTATATTGCCTTGGAGAGATTGAAAATATCGAAAGGTTTGCATCCGAGAATAACTTACATCTTGAAAAAGTCACAAAAGAAGAACCTTTTTCAGGTTTTCAGGAATCAGGTATCGCCGAAATATTTGTTATGCCTAACTCAAGGCTAATCAACCGAACTATTTCGGAAATTAGTTTCCGAGAAGAATACAATGTAAATGTCTTGGGTATACAACGCCAGAAAGAATACAAAATGCAAGATATAAAGGATATCAAACTTCATTCCGGAGATGCTCTATTGATACAAGGGACATGGAAAGACTTAGCTAATCTGGATAATAGACAAGATGATCTAGTCCTTGTTGGTCAGCCTCTGAAAGAAGCGGCAAAAGTGACATTAGATCAAAAAGCACCGATAGCAGCAATAATAATGGTGTTGATGATTATAGCAATGGTTTTTGAAATAGTACCATCTGTCATTGCTATTATGATAGCCGCCGTATTAATGGTTATTACAGGTTGTTTACGAAATGTAGAAGAAGCGTATAGTAGCATAAACTGGGAAAGTGTTGTGCTTATCGGAGCAATGCTACCTATGGCAACTGCATTTCAGAATACAGGAGTTGACGCGTTAATCTCAGGAGGATTGGTTAGCCAGTTAGGAGATCTTGGGCCCTATGCCCTGCTTGCAGGAATTTATTTCTGTACATCCCTGCTTACTATGTTCATAAGCAACACTGCCACAGCCGTACTTTTCACACCCATTGCCTTAAAAGCAGCTATTGGAATGGGAGTAAGCCCCTATCCGTTCCTGTTCGCAGTAGCTGTAGCTGCCAGCATGTGCTTCGCTTCTCCATTCTCTACGCCACCAAATGCTTTGGTGATGACTGCGGGAAGATATAGTTTTATGGATTATATAAAAGTGGGATTACCTCTACAGATAGTTATGGGAATAGTAATGATATTAGTATTACCTCTCTTATTCCCTTTTTAAAGATTGGAAGAACTGTCCAAGAGCCTTACAATTTTTTGAAGATATAGAGCATCTATTTCATCAAAATGACTCAGATATTCACTGTCTATATCCAATACAGCGACGACTACATCTCCAAGAAAAAGGGGTATTACAATCTCTGACTGAGAAGCGGCATCGCAAGCAATATGACCGGGAAATTCATTTACATTCTCAACAATGATAGTTCGTTTTTCTTTCCATGCTGTTCCGCATACACCTTTCCCATATTTTATACGCGTACAAGCTATTGTTCCCTGAAACGGTCCTAATACCAGCTCGCTCTCTTTTACAATATAAAAACCAACCCAAAAGAAGCCGAAAGCCATCTTCAATGCTGCTGATATATTAGCGAAATTGGCAATAATATCCGTTTCTCCTTCCAGTAATGCTTTTAGCTGGGGGAGGAGGGATTTATAGGTTTCTTCTTTGGAAGAGGTGGAGGAGAGGTGGAGGGTATGGGACATAGTTATTTTAATCGGAATAATCGAGCGTGAAATTTTACATTTTTTAATATTCAAATTATAGAAAAAGAAATTACAACACCATACGAAATTACTGATATATAAATATATTCGAATTTTTGAATAAAACTACTATATACCAAATGCAACTAATACATGTAAATTTAATATTTCGCTAGTAAATTAAAAACTCAAAAGCCCTTTTAATTAACAATATAGGAGATTAGATATCTCATAACACAGGCCATGCCTAATATTGGTGGTAATATATCATCTATAATGAGCATATCAAATGGAAACATTCTTAAACAAAAAGTATAGACGCTCAAAACCATTTGAAAATACCAATAAATCAACTGGATATTCACAGTAAAGAAACATATATTATTAACCCATCTATATACATTAGTGTACCAACATAACTAATGCATGAACATCTATAAACTAAATTTGTATTATAAATAAACAGGAGACTATGACACGAGTTCGATTCATATTCAATGGATTATTGTCTTATTTCCAATAACCCCAAACGTTTCGATAGTGCTCATGCACTAATAGTCTCTTACCATTTCTAAAACGGTAATGAGACTTTACGAAGGTCTTCTTCATTTAATTTTTGATTAATAATCAAAACGCATCATTATTCCCAGATGCCTTTCTATTGATTTTTATGATTTTAATCAAATATTACAGAGAAGCCAACAGTCTCCTGTTTACATTACAAATATAGAATTTTATTATTCTTACAAACAAGAACTGGGCTGCTAAATTAGCAGCCCATCATCGTTATAACACAAGTTTCACCATTGTTATTCTGGTATTATCTCAGTTGCATATTCTATTACTTTTAACAATTTGGCTTGTGTATCAGGTATTTCGTGACTATTACGCCAAATATTGTCGTTCCTTAGTGTGCCGCTATGATAATTACATGAAGATAATATGTTAAATAATGTATTGCCTACAAGTATCTTAAGTCGTGCATAAGAATTATTTGATCCTGAATCAATACTAAACTGTAAATCTGATATATTGGTAATGTATTGTAAATCTAATGCATCAATAATTAATGCCTTAAGCGTAGCGTCCTGACCAGTCTGCAAATATGTATACATAAATTCATAAAATTGTACTTCATTGTCTTCAAAGTGATACATAAATGCACCGTAATAGTCATTTGATATAGATTTTATACTGTCACGAAAATGACGATCATTTGAATAATTAAAATCGTATTCATTTCCTTTTTCATGTTTAATTGAATCTCGTGTAGCAATTTCATTTAGTAAATGTATTTCTTTTGTAGTTTTCACACGTTCTCCATTCAAAAATTTACCCCTAAATTTTGATTTTGACCTATCTTGCCATTCATAAATAGTATCATTGCCATTATAAATTTCAATATAAGTTTCATGACCCGGCCAACCACGCCAACGTCCATTTCGTAATAAGCCTGCTGTTTCTATTACTTCACCGACTTCACCATTAGAATAGTTATATGGTCTAATTTTACTTGTTAATATTTCCCCATTTCTATCCCATGTCTTGTCACTCATTAAATAACGTTTCTTACCGATGTATTCATATGTTTTACAACTTGTAATCTTGCCTTTATTATACGTGGCTAATTCTTGTATAACTCCATTACTAAAATACTTCGTATATGTACCATGGTAATCACCGTTAGCATTTATTTGATATTGTTCAGTAATCCTACCTCGAAAATCTTTGTTGGTTATAGTTCGTTGTGCCAATAATGGTACTGATAAACAAAGCATGTAAAATATGCTTATGACAAGTTTTATTCTCATAGTTAAAATTAGGTTTGCTTTCCTCAGTCTCAAAAGAAATTCTTATAACGAAAGAAGGCGTGAGACTATTAGACTTATATCAAGTGTAGGTTCTGGACGACCCCTATGTTGAATAAGAAAAGTAGCTCACGCCTCTGGCCATTATATGTAGTTATACACATGCAAACCAAAGGAGAACGCCTTTGTCTATTTCTCAACATAGTTTGAATTGTCCAGATTCACACTCGAGAAAAGCACTAAACGCTTCCTATAAATATGTACGTATCATTAAGATACGCTACAAATATACTAAACATTATTAAAATTATCATTTTGAAGTGCTATATCATATTTCTAAAAACCTTGTAAAACGTAAATCGTAATAACTTAATCGTCTATATGTGGTTGCTATAAACTCCGTAAATCGTTCCATATCACTCATGAATCTTGTATTATACCTATATGCAAATTCATCACAATATTTATGTAAATGCTTGGGACTAACTACATGATAAATACCTTTTAAACCTCTTTTTAGTTGTGACCAAAAGCCTTCAATACCATTAGTATGATAGCCTTCTTCGTTTACATATCTCTTTGAATCATGGTCTACAATTTGATGGTTATAATGTTTATCCAATCCTCTATAACTCCTTAAACCATCAGTTACGACAGTTGTTCCTTCCACAACTAAGCTATAAATTATACCCTTTAATATTCTGCCACTAACATTAGGAACAACAATAGTATACACCTTATCATGAGACAATAATCCTACTACAGGTGTCTTTTGTTTAAGACTTCTTCCTTGATTTCGTTTAAACCGATTTTTATTTTTGCCTCCTATATAAGTTTCGTCAACTTGTGTTACATCATTAAAGAAAAAGTTTGCTTTACGATTCATGTTATGCCTTATTCTGTTCAGCATAAACCAAGCTGTCTTTTGGGTAACGTCTATGTCTTTAGATAATTGTATAGAACTTATACCTTTCTTATGCGAGAGAAATATTCCTATTGCAAAGAACCAGTCTTCCAATGGAATCTTGCTACCCTCAAACATAGTACCCATTGTTACAGTAAATCTCTTTTTACATTCTCTACACTTATATAGTCCATTAAATTCACCTTTATTCTTTAGCCTATAATGCTTATCAGTTTGGCAATTACAATGTGGACACTTTGGAATGCCTTGCCACCTAAGCCCTTCTAAGTATTCCCTACATTCTTTCTTTGAATGTAGCTTTCTTTGAAGTTCTTTTAGTGACTTTATTTTCATTGCGATTACCCAGTTTTGTTAAAAATGTGCGGGGTAATACAAACTTTCCCGATTTTGTTCATTTTATTATGTTTAATTTATGTTATATAAATATAATCAAATTATTTTAACTGATTAAATATCAAGTGATTAAAATGAACATATCGGCAAAACTAGTATACTATCAAATAAACTTAAAAATAATTAAATGTACGTTGATTATCTTAATGAAACAGGTTCGGATGATAGTCTTGAAACTTGGTTGGCTTATGCTGATAAGGAAGTTGAGGCTAATAAAAAGCTACGTAAGCTGTTGCTAACGTTAACAGATACTGAAATTATAGATATTATAGCAACTAAGCAATTAAGCGAAGATTCAGTATTATTAGCAATGCCAATGTTTAGAAGTAGAATAATAGCTAATATGCTATAATCATTGGTACACTAATGTATATAGATGGGATTATTAAAGATATAATTGATGATCTATTTTTCTAAAGGTAAGGAACTATGATATATGATACTTTGTGATTTTATAAAGAAGAAGAAAAAAAACATCTAGTTTTCCACACATAGATATTTAACAATTACATATATATAATTTTAAATTGTTATGTTAATCGTTTTTACAATTACAAACTCTTATTAAATCATATTGGAAAGAATTCCTATAATATATTTTTAATATCTCCTTGTTTTTTACGATTATTGTATTTATCATAGACAAACTTGCGGATATTTTCAATAAAATTTTTTTCATCAAACATCTCGGCATGTTGGCGTATAAACATAGGATCGAATATAAGATTATCACATATCTCTACTGCTTTTATTATTTTCTCTGGAGTTTGTTCATCAAAATAAACTGCTGTAGCTTTTTTACTATTATTTATATATGGTATTGTTGTATAAGTTACCCCGCCTTTTCCATATGCAATAACAGGTCGACCTGAGGCATTAGCTTCAATAGGCGTCAGACCAAAATCTTCTTCTTGAGGGAAAATAAAAGCTTTCGCATTCGCGTATAATTTTGCAATTTGTTCTTTTGATAATCCTTCTTTAAATTCAATATTTGCTCCAGCAATTTTCATCAGCATATCTTTCTGTGACCCTTTACCAACAATAATAAGTTTTCTATTAGGCATTTGATTAAAAGCACGAATTACAACATCTACTTTTTTATAGGACTCTATTCTGGTCACAACAAGGTAAAAATCATTTGTTGGTGTATCCGTAAGGTAAAAGTTAGAACACTGAATAGAAACAGGAATAACACTAACTTCATTTTTAGGGTTATAACAAATTTGGATTTTTCTTTTTATATCGGGTGTATTAGTTATAAACCAATTTATTTTTTGCGCTCCTTTATAATCCTTTTTCTTTAGTATAGATACAACTAATTTATATGCTAAGGACTTCAACCCTTTGGATTGAACAACTTGACTATATTGCTCTGGAAACCATGCCAATCTAAATGGGTAATGACAAAAAGCAACTATGAGAGATTTGTCTGATGTAGTAACAAATTTTGCACCAGTAGTTGTAGATATAATTATTACATCATATGCTTTTAAATTCAAACTATGCATAGCCCATATTCCAAATGGAAAAAACAGTTTTTTCAAAGTATTTTCATCTTTTACATAGCGTGATAACCAGCTAGTCTTTATATTACATAAGGCAAATTCGCTATAAGTCAATTGAGGATTGTAGCAGCTAGTATATATAGGAGCATCCGGAAATGCTTTATGCATGAGCAAAGCAACCTGTTCCGCTCCTCCTCTCCTAATTAATTCATCATGCACAATTGCAATTTTCATCAGACTATATTTTATTTGATAAGATAGAATTGTATGTAGAAATCAGATTGGATACATGTACTGTCATGGAGTAACGTGATTCCTGAAAACTATTATAAGAGTTATTAGATAATAACTTTACCCAATTGTTATCTTGAGATTTATTTATGGCATTTATCAAAGATTCTTTATTGCCTGATTTGTATATAAACCCGTTGACTCCATCATCTATAAGATCTGATGCTGCAGAGATATCAGGCACTAA
This sequence comes from Dysgonomonas sp., assembly GCA_047972895.1. GTDB lineage: Bacteria > Bacteroidota > Bacteroidia > Bacteroidales > Dysgonomonadaceae > Dysgonomonas. The sequence goes on along the minus strand of JBKEBA010000038.1, from coordinate 31,087 downwards.
ACAAGGAATTCCATATGCCATCGCTTCCAATACAGTTAAACCTAAAGTTTCATATAATAGGGATGCAAAGATTAACATCCTTGTTTTTTCAAAATACGGTTTTATTTCCTCACGCGAAAGCCATCCGGTAAAAAGAATTTTTTTTCCATATTTTTTCTCCATTTCTAATTTTAAAGGTCCATCACCTATCACAACGGCTTTCAATCCTAATGAATCTACTATTTCACAGAATAAACGTATGCCTTTTTCTTCGGACAATCTGCCTAAATATAGGAATACATTATTCTCAAAAGCATTAATCTTATATCTGCCATTAAAATCAACTGGATTATCAATCAACACCGATCTGTTAGGTATAAATGATCTCTTTTCCATTTGCATTTTCGAAAATTTAGATATAAAAATATATGATATATTACTTTTACCTATTACATTTTTATTCTGAATAAATTGTCGAATGACACGCCATAGTTTAAAATAATAATGCCGACTATCACAATTGCATGATAGGCATCGAAAAGACATTGGCTTCAAATCGCATATTTCTGATTTTTGATAATTAAAATATCCTCCATTCGGGCAGCTTATAAAATAATCATGCAAAGTTACAACAACTTGAAATCCTAATGCTTCTATCGCTTCAAAAACTGAACTAGATAAAGCTTTGGTCCAAGTATGAATATGTATGATTGTAGATTTATTATCAAATCTATTTAAAAAAGTTGTAAGTGCTTTCTTACTTTTCTTATTCCATATTCCTTGAATAAAAGCTCTATATTTATTTGAATTAGATAAAATATCATCTTGATTTAAGCAGACTATTTCCTTTAATTTAGCTTCTTTCAAATCTGTAGTCACTGGGCCTACTGTTGAGAAATAATATACATCCAGATCGATATTATTCGCTAGATAACAGGCTGTTCTAATGGCTACAGAAGCTGCTCCTCCATTTATAAATGCATAATCATCAATTACAATTACAGTCTTTAGCTTATTGTTCATTTTTTCGAGAATATTGTTTTTTCGATGTATAATAGTAGAGATAATGAAACATAACAGTTCCATAAAAGATATAATTTCCTCCTCTAATAAGCATAGCTATTAATAAAAAAAATATACTATAATTTACTATATTGGAAGAATTAAAGTTTCTTTTAAGAAAAAAAAAGTACAAAATAATACCAAATATACCAAACTCAGAAAAAATACGAATAAGCAAAGAATAGGCATCATCACTGTTTAGTCCATATAAATAGTAATTATTTGGAGGATAAGCCTGAGTGTAATTTTCTTGATGTGTTCCCAGACCTGTACCTAAAACTCTACCAGGAGAATTCATTGCAACCCAAAGATTTGTCGCAATGGCATAGGAACTCGCATTCAGTAATTCAAAATCGGAAGGACTACTAGTATCCCAAATGGATAGAGTCTGTACGATTTTTTGTTGCATCACTGAAAAAAAATCGCTATTGGTTATTTCAGATTCATCTAATCGAGAATTCATTGAACTTATAATATATGGAATACATATTATAATTAATACACTTAATATATATTTTATATATTTCAACTTAGTATAAATCTTTACAAATAGTAAAATTGCCAACATTACATATGATATTGTTGCGAGAGTCAATAGATAAGTAGTAATAATGATTACAGCCTTTCTTTTATTTTCTTTAAAATAATTCTTATCAAATAGAATATAAGCAATCACAGGTACCAAACATGTACCAAGATTACCAGCCTCCATTAATATACTACGAATTCTCATAATTCTACCTTCTGGTAAAGGAAAAATACCCCCATCCAAAGTATACAAAAATTGAAACGGAAATATATCAACTTGAAAGAATAAACATATAATAAATTGAAGTAATCCCAAAAGACAGACTAGATACATCAATTGAATATATTTCTCGAACAAGGATAATAAATTATCTTTACTAAACTGAAAAAACTGAAAATAACATAAGGCACAAATTGATATCACAATATACTGTTGAAAAAACTTACTATAACCATAATTATTGAAAAATATCAGAAACGAAGAATAAATAAGGAGTGCTGTTAAAAGCAAAATCAACTTAGTAAAACGATATGCATACTTCTGATTTATCAATATTATAAAAGTAGTAACAACTACCGCTAAGACTTCAGCATATCTTCCTAGTATCAGTCCAACTAGAACCAACCATTGAACTAAATCAATAAATGATATTTTATATTTCAACTTACGTATATTCATGAAACACTATTAAATCATTTTCCAAATACTCTTTTTTACTTTCAAAACTAATAATCCTTTAAAGAAATGATAATAATTCGACAGGTTCGAAGATGTTTTGTGCCTTTTCTTCATCCCAAACGTTTCCCTTAAGCCCTTCACTGAATAACTCATCCCACCAACCTGCATTCTAAGAATGGGTTTATTGAAATACAGTGTTCTTAAATTTTCACCCTTTCTTAGTAATAATTCATAATCGGCACAGATATTATATTGCAAATCATATAAGCCAACTTCTTTGAATAAATATTTACTATGAAGAGATGATCCATGTAAAACATTCATATAATTTCTAAATATCTTCCAAGAATATGCTTCGCCAGAATATCTTAACAGCTGTCCATTGATGTCCACTAACTCACCTCTAGCCGAGATATAATCAATATTTTCAAGATTATTATTGTCAATGAAATCCAAATATGAGCTTATCGCATCAGGAAGTAACATATCGTCAGAACCAATGAATTGAATCCAATTTCCTTTCGCTGTATTTATTCCTTTGTTCCATGCATCATATAGCCCATCGTCTTTTTCTGATAAGAAATAGTCTATATCTGGTTTATATTTATTGACAATTTCTTGTGTCCCATCTTTTGAATCTCCATCTATGATAATCAATTCGACGCGTTCATTCTTTTGTGAAACTATACTTTGCAGACAACGTTCCAACGTTTCGGCACTATTATATGTAGCTATTATAATTGATATAGATATCATTTTTATCCTTTTTGAGCATTATGATATTTTATATATATCCTTTCATTATATAAACCTATTACGGATAAGAATGTTTTTAACGTTTCTTTTATTTTATATCTATACGGATTACTAGTTCTGCAAGAAACCACAATTTTGGGATAATCCGAATTCGTATACTGAAGCGGATTATACACCCAAGGGGAACTCCATGCCGAAAAAGCCGGTATATATATATATTCCCATGGGCGATCTCCAAATTGAGATGGATCTCTAAAAGGGGCTAAATTATGTTTATGATAAAGGATACTAAATATAGATTGATCCTCTCTATGCGATCTAAAATCCTCAAATTCTTCAATTTCAGGAATAAAATAATTAGGAGAAATAATTTTTTCATTTGTAGCATATTTTAACCATTCTTCTACAAATCTAATCGAAAAATCTTCTTTTTTAAGAAGCACATAACCTCCTAAAAGCTGATTATTATCATATTTTGAATAGTCCATCAGCGTAAAACTTTCTTTTTTAGTAAACTGTCTTTCTAAGGTTGGAATTTCAAAGCCCATTATTGATTGTTTCGATCTTTTTAACGCTTGAATAAGAAACCTTACATCATTGACATAATAGGCTCCTGAATCACAGTAAAAAAGATAATCGCCATATTCTAGTTTACTCAATGTTTTCAATATAAAATAAGGCTTCCACAACCATAGCCCAGCTCCACGAGGATATGATAAAATATGGTTATTCATCTCTTTAAAAGATTCATCTATATCATTAGGAGAATATTCTATAACTTTATCAACTTTCCCTTTAGAATATGCCGTTTTTGTATTGTATCGCCGTTGTTTTTCAAATTTGGAATCAGCGTAATTAATTGCAACTATCATATATCTTCATTAACTTGATTGTAATTAAAATTTTATTGCTTTTTGGCTCTAATGAACATCATTACAAACGAGCATCTACTATTTTACGATCTATAAACGCTTTTACATCAAAGATAACTGACTTTCGATCTTTATATTTAGCAAACTCAAAAGTTCTGAATTGATCATGGGCAACTGTCACTATTATCGCCTCATAATTTATTTCATAATTGACATTTTTTATCATATTTATATTATATTCGCGACTCACCTCTTCAACATTAGCCCAAGGATCATATACATCTACTTCAATGCCAAACTCTTTAAGCTCTCTATATATATCTATTACTTTTGTATTGCGAATATCAGGACAATTTTCTTTAAATGTTATGCCCATAATTAAGACCTTAGCACCTTTAATTTTATGTCCCTTTTCAATCATCAATTTAATAGTTTTGTTAGCAATAAAAATTCCAATACTATTGTTTACTCTCCGACCCGACAAAATAACTTCAGGTTGATAACCAACTTCTATCGCCTTTTGTGCTAAATAATAGGGATCTACACCTATACAATGCCCCCCAACCAATCCTGGCTTGTATTTTAAAAAATTCCATTTAGTACCTGCCGCCTCAAGAACATCATTAGTATCGATTCCAATTTTATCGAAAATAATAGCTAATTCGTTCACGAATGATATATTGAGATCTCGTTGAGCATTTTCAATAGCTTTTGAAGCTTCTGCCACTTTTAAATTAGGAGCCCGGTGAGTCCCTGCATCTATAATTGAATTGTATAAATTATCAACTATTATAGCAACTTCTTCAGTAGATCCAGAGGTCACTTTTTTTATCTTTGTAAGAGTATTTACCTTATCCCCAGGATTGATCCTTTCTGGAGAGTAACCGCAATAAAAATCTTCATTATAAACTAAATCAGAAAATTCCGCCAACACAGGGACACATATTTCCTCTGTACATCCAGGATAAACCGTAGATTCATAAATAACAATATCTCCTCTACTTAAAACTTTTCCTAACATTTTACTTACCTTTATTAAAGGTACTAAGTCTGGATTATTAAATTTATTTATAGGTGTTGGAACCGTTACTATATATACATTACAATCTAATAAAAATCCTGTATCTGAAGATAATATTAGTCCTCTTCCTGATCTTTGTTGTCCTAATTTTAAAACTTCAATTAATGTGTCTGAATCAGCTTCAAGAGTATGGTCTTTCCCCTCATTGAGCTCACTCACACGACTAATATTTATATCAAAACCAATAACATTATATTTTTTTGCAAATTCAATTGCAAGAGGTAATCCAACATAGCCTAAACCAATAATGGCTATTTTATAATCTTTTATATTCATTGTTTAAACATTTAACATTATTAATCAGTCAGCATTTAATATATTTTGATAGGCTGTAATATATGCAGCACAAACCTTTAACTGAGAAAAGCGTTCTTTAACATTCCTAATACCACAAGTACTGATACATTCATATTTATCTTCATCTTTAATTAGAGTTATTAATGCTTGGGCAACATCTTCTGCGCTTTCAATATCTACTAACATCCCAGCTGCACCATCTGCTAAAACCCAAGGTACAGCACCTGATTTTTTTCCTGCAACAGTTGGTATTCCTTTAGCCATAGCTTCAATCAATGTATTACCAAAACTTTCTTCTCGAGATGTATGAAGTAGTATGTCGGCTATTTCCAGTTCTTGAATTAATTCTTCATGACCAATGCTCCCTCTAAAGAAAACATTTTCTCCTAATCCCCTCTTTTTTATTAAAGTATGATTTGGACCATTTGGCTCTGCACCTTTACCTATTAGATATAACTCTACATTTAAAATTTCTTTTCTTAAAATATAAAATGCTTCAATAGCTATTGTCGGATTTTTTATTTTATCCCATCCATTTGCAATATAATATATCTTGAAAATATCTTTATCTTTAGGATACTTCCTTGCACGCATAATTTCTTTTTCTGTTATCGGATTGGGTATAACCATTCCTCCTTTTTTTATTTTAGCTTTTAAGTAGGGCGAGTTATAACATATATTTTGAGCATTCTTACGAACCCACTTATCCATAAATAAACGTATAAATATGAATGGGCGTGGAACCATCTTCAATACAGTTTGAGCATGATCTCTGAAGGTTATTAAATGAGGGACTTTCGCAAGAATAGTTCCGATTGCAAACTCATAACTCCAATGAGCATTGACAATATCTATATTTCTTTTTTCTTCAAGAATGAATGTTTTTATTTGAAATATTTCTGTTTTGCCTAAATCAAATGTTTTTTCTCTTCCAGAGCATCTGAAATACCCAAAGATAATCTTCAGATTATCTCCCTCCAATACATACTTATCTGTTATTGTAGGATCCAAAGTAAACACCGTCACCTTATGCCCAGCTTTTATAAAGCCATCAATTAAAATATTTATGGCTGTCCCCCCCAACCCTAAACTCAAATCTTTTTGAGATAGGTTGACAAAGTGTTCTTTCAGTGAAGAAACTTTTATAGGGGCTGCTATTCCAATTCTCATATAAATATCAATTTATTGTTAATTACACCTCACCTATTTTTTAAATTAAACCATGGTAATTTATATATGCGCATAGCATAAACCATAACAAAAACAAATGTTATAAATGAGATTAAAGCTGATGCAACAACTACACCTACTGCACCTATACTATTTATCAAAAAATAAGCCAATAGTATTTGGACAACACTTAAAAGGAACGTGACTATACCCAAAGTTTTTGTTTTTGAACAATGATAAAAATAACAGACAAACATTAAATATCCACCATAAAAAAATTGAGATATCATAATATAAGGTAAATACTTCACAGATTCTCTATAAGATAGATCATAAACAAAATATATAATTGCGTAAGACATCCAATATATAATAAAAACAAGAAGTATCATTAATAAAATAAACCCATAGGTAAGTTTAACCAACTGTCGTTTCTCATTAATGAGATCATTAGTACTCTCATCGAAATAGGCTAATTTTTTGAAAACATGCGGTCCATATGCACTATTAAATGAAGATAATATCATTGTTACAATTGCGCCTAAAGTCATCGCAACTGAATACAATCCATTTTCGGCCATCCCACATAAATCCGTTATTATTATTTTATCAAAACCGCTTTTGAACCAATATGAGATAGCTAAAGGAATCAATGGTATTCCAAAATGTAATATCTGTTTTATGTAGTCTTTAGATATAGTCAACTCAAAATATCCCTTTCTTCTTAGTATAAACAGACTAAATAAGCCAAATATGAAAGATGAAAAAATATAACTATAAACGCGACCTTTCCATCCTAATAAAAAGATTATAACAAAGACGATAGTAGTAATAGCATTTAACAATGATTGAGAAATCTGATATTTACCAAAAGCGAAAGCCCTTTCTTCACACCTCCACAAGACTAAGTTAACATTTGTAATTGATGCAAACCAAACAAGGATAATAGCGCCTATTTGAAAAAACAACGGCATTTTCAATTTTGCTTCTACAAATTGATGAAACAACAACAATAATAATAAAATTAAAATTGTTGCTAGTGTATTTATTATAAGCATATTTGAAACATACTTTTTTATTTGGTCTCTATCTAATTTATAAAATCTCGCTGGAAGAGCAGCAAGAGTAGAGGAATAACAAAAAACCGATAAAATCTGAACAAGAACATTAAAATTTGTAATTAAACCATATTCTGATGGTATTATGTAATGAGTGATTATAGGCAATAACAGAAATGGAATAGCCTTATTTATACTATCTGTTATAACATATATAAAAGAGTTTTTTATTAAAGGACGTGACAATATCGAAATTCGTAAAGACATTTTATATTATTAAAGTGCAAAAGACTTTTATATCAATTTCAAGTATTTCCAAATAAAATATTCCTAATATCTTTCCTCAGAATCCAAACAACAGCACCAATAATACCTATAAATACAAAACCACCCAATATCATCTTTTTGGAAGGTTTTGCTGGGTACAAAGGCTCTACTGCAGGCTGTATAACTGTAAATACGGGTGTAGTATCCTGTACTTTTACTTTAGCCAGTTGCAATTGTTGAGCCATCTGATTATAGAGTGTATATGCTAAACTAGCTTCATTTTGAAGCCTTTCCTGAGTCGTCCTATATTTGGCAGACACAACATTCATATTCCCATCGATATGTGCGGCTAAAACCGCTTGAGCCTTATAATAATCAACTTTGGATTCCGCATACAACCTTTCTGAATATGCTAAATCTTTCCGTGCTTTCTGAGTTCGGTAATCAATTATATAAGATTGAAGATAAGACGTTACAGTATCAGCTAAATATGCCGAAATCTCAGAGCTTTGCATCATTACCTCAATTGTCGTTATACCTGTCTTTTTATCAGAACCTATAGTTAATCTATTAGTCAAATTACTTAATATATTTTGTTCCTCTTCTGATACAAAACGACTATTAGAATTACTATCATTCATATCAGCCTTTTTCGAAGAAAATAGTCCCTTCAGTAATCCTGGTACCTTTTGGATATAATTCCACCAAGCTGCAGACTGATAATCATTCATATAACCATATAAAGTTGTATCAATATCCGTCTTTAGATCTTTTACCTTTATATCCAACAGTCCTCTTAAAAAAGGAGTAGAATTGATAACACTTGGATATAGCTCTGGAGAGGCCAATGCATCTTCACCAACAGCACTATTCAGATTTATCCCTGCCAATGCAGCTAATGAACCCATATTTCCGGATGTTGTAGATTTAGATTCCGGAGTTAAAATTACGGTAGTCGTATATTCTTTCGGGATACTAAATGAGATAACAAGACCAATAACTAATCCAACACCTAAAGCCTTTAAAATAAATTTTTTATTTGCCCATATTTTATTAGCCAATGCCAGCAAGTCTATTTCTTTCTCCTCCGCTATATTGCTATTTTTCTCTTCCATTTCTTATTTTGACAATGCATTAACTAATAAAGCAACAACTGAAGCCATAGATGTAACACTAGTACCAATACTTATTGTCTCAGCCAAAGTCATCTTTTCTTTACGCTCTTTCGATGGAACAATTATTTCACAGCCAGGCTGAATAACATCCTTATTCGAACCTTTTGCTCTAGTCACAGTTCCATTCATATATACAATGTATGCTCTCTTTTTCTCGGCTAAATCACTATACCCTCCTGCCTGATCTATATAAAATGAGACTTTCTGCCCTTTCTTATATAGCACCGTGTTTGGATACATAACTGCACCATTTATCTTGATTGTATTATCAAATTCCGGAATAATTAATCTGTCTCCTGGTTTTAAAACTAAATCATAATCAGACTTAGGATTAACTATTGCTTTATCTAGCTCTATACCAATAGGATAAAACCTATTAACATCGATCAATTCTGAAGATATAGAATCTTTAGATCCTCTTGCTGATATGGTCTCTATTGCCTTCTCTTGTCGTGCGGCTTCCTCCTCTGTTTGCATTCTTATCAATCTAGCTCCTCGTAAATATGCATAACGAGTTGTTTCGCCTGCTCGCTTTATAACATCCGACAATCTTTCTTCTTTTTCTTTTAAAGCATAAGTACCTGGAAACAATACTTCTCCTTCAATAACAATATTACGTTGCTCTATATAACCAGGACTCCTACGAATATAAACCTGATCATATGGTTTTAATATAAAATCAGATTTACTGTCTACAATAAGACCATCCTTGATACTAAATTGAAAAGTTTCTGCGATTGTAGTAGGACTTTCTGTACTCATAGGATCCACTATTCTTCTGGCTACATCTACTTTAACCGTTGACGCTGACCCCAATAGACCACCTGCCTTAACAATTAAATCCTCTATAGTTGTATTATCCGCATATCGATACGATCCAGGAGAAGCGACGTTACCATATATCGCAAAATTACCTAAATCTAATACGATATCATTAGAAGCTATGAATAAGATATCATTTTTTCTCAAATTTATATCCTCAACTTTTCCTGAGAAAAGATCTCTCAAATTAATGGCTATATTTTCAATCGTTAAATCATCCTTTTCTCTCGTAAGCACTGCTCTATTTAGAAATGCATCCTCTTTTAATCCTCCTGCTTTTGAGATTAAATCCTTTAATGTTTTGATCTCTTTCCCTACTTCATAATCACCAGGTCTAAATACAGCCCCCTGTATTTCAGCTTTATTATCAAATATGTTTAATCCCGAACTGATTACGATATTATCCTTATCATTCAAAATGAAATTTTTGAAATTATCCGCAGATAAAGTGAACACTTTATCATATCCACCTGTTTTTCGGGTTAAACTAATTTTATCTCGATAAGCATCTCCTGTAAAACCTCCCGAATAATTTATCAGATCAGCTATCGTTTCCTGTGATGACATCTCATAAAACATTGGACGTTTTACCTTTCCTGAAATTTCCACTAATGAAGAGTATGGAGGCACAATAATCACATCTCCATCCATTAAACGAACATCACTGCTAAAATTACCTTTCAGAATATATTGATAAATATCTACAGTTTCTAACAGCTTACCTTTACGGTATAATTGCACATTTCTCAAAGATCCTATATTATTTATCCCTCCTGCATTATATAATGCATGAAATATAGATGAAAGCGAGGACATTGAATATGTTCCAGGAATTGCAACCTCACCCATGATATTTATTTGGATTGTACGAATTTGCCCTAGTGTCAATTTAATTTGAGATGAACCTTCATAATCACCAATACCAGCATACAGGCTTGTAAATTTTTGTTGAACATAAACATTAGCCTCTTTAATAGTCATACCATTCAGAAAAATAGGTCCCAGCCGATCAATGACAATACTTCCTTCTGGCGATATAGTTTGCCTAACCGAAGCTTGTGACGCACCCCATATATCTATTACAACTTCGTCGCCTGCACCTAATTCATAGTTTTCCGGCGTGGGAATATTTACATTTGGCGCAAAGGTTAGATTCTTTTTATTGAAAATATTTCTACCAAACACATTAGATCCTCCATCATCATTTTTCGATTCTATATTTACAGACGATGTTTCATCTAAAAAATCTGAACGTAAAGGGGATCCGGACAATGAGGTTTGACCCATTGAACCTGAAGCCGCTTGCTTTTGTTGATTTATTTGATTATTTATTCTCTCTACTTGACTCTGTGTCACGCCACGCTTTGCTAATTCCGTAGCAATACTCTGTTGAGATGTTCCTTTATCTACTTCAGATTTCACATAACTAACCACCTGATCGTCCGTCATCTGAGCTAGAAGCAAATTTGCTGAAAATAAGAATGTGACAAAATAAAGAATGAGTCTCTTCATATAATTATTTATTGGATAATTTTGTATTTAAACTTTTATGTAATGAACTTATAGTATTCAGCTATTATCTGTTTTATTCGTTGGATTAAGGTGAAATCCTCTCTAAATAAAAATAGAGGGTATATTGTTTACATAGGCACATTTTCACTCATAAATAAACGAGGATTATTAATTAATAAATCAATATAATAAACCTCTTTTTTTGTGTTTACAAATGTAGTGTGTTTTTTAACAGAAAGCAAGCATATTTATTAGAAACATTCGCTTCTATGAATGAATACCCTAAAGCAATATAGCTACTTTAAATGTCCGAATAAATTACCTTCTACAATACAACATATAATATGCCCGACCAGAATATGTGCTTCTTGTATACGAGGCGTTTCTGTCGATGGTACTTTAATACAAATATCACAAAGATCGGACACTTTACCTCCCGTTATTCCAGTTAGCACAATAGTTTTTATCTCTTTTTCACGACATGCTGACAAAGCTCTAATTATATTCTCTGATGCTCCGGATGTTGTGATTCCAATAAATACATCCCCTTTTTGCCCTTGAGCTTGTACTTGTCGTTCGAAAAGCTTTTCAAAACCGTAATCATTTCCAATAGCAGTAAGAATGGATGTGTCTGTAGTTAAAGCAATGGATGGAATTCCTGGCCGATCAAAATAGAATCGACTTACAAACTCTCCAGCAATATGCTGGGCATCAGCAGCACTGCCTCCATTACCTGCTAACAATGTCTTAAATCCGCCCCGATAAGCCTCAGTTACCATCTCTGCTGATTTTTCAATTAAACTCAACATTTGAGAATCATTCAACATTTGTTCCTTTACAGAAACAGAATCCTTTATTTGCTGAATAATTGTATTTTTAACACTCATGCTGTATTTTTTATTTAATTACAAAAGTAATTCTTTTAGGCTAAATCTCAACTTTTTAGAGCCTATTTTCATATTCAAACCAACAAAGCTTTATCAAGCCAACAAAGAAATAAATCACTAATTATCTGACACATATGAACGAAACAGTAAAAGATAAATAAAAATCATGCTTAGATATAAAATCTCCAAGATATGATTATCTTTGTCAAATGGAAAAAGAAATATTTAAATATTTAGAGTTTTTACTTCCTATTCACAATTGCGTTACAATACCTGATTTTGGAGGATTTATAGTTAATGCTAAATCACCGTTATTTAGCACTAACGATGAAAAGCATCCTCAATATGGTATTGTTTTTAATCCCGACTTAAACCATAATGATGGTATCATAGCATCCTATATATCTAAAGATGAGAATATATCCTATAATGCTGCTTGTAACAAAATTAGAGACTTTGTAAAAGCTTTACAGATAGAACTTAAATCAGGAAAGGCTGTAATTTGCGGCAACATAGGGATATTGACTATCAACTACTTAGGTAATACAACATTCTCATCTAACAAAAATATAATTTATCCTGCTTTTTATGGTCTAGGCCCTATTGGGATAAAACAACTCTCTGATGTAAATGATGCTATACGTAAAAAGAAACGGAATATCTCCATCAAATATGCTCTGGGAGGCATGGTTGCTGCTATTGCTGCAATATCATTGTTTACAACATCTAGTACGAATATAAAAGACGAGAATTATGCTATATTCTCAAAGGCAAGTTTTATATCCTCAATAGCAACTCCATTATCGCAGCCTAATATTGCTAAAGAAGTACCATTTGAGTCAGGCAACAAAAACGACAATACCTTCATAACTTCTACTGAAAGCGAAAGCTTAAATACGGCTGTTCGCACATATTATATAATTATTGGGGGAGAAGAAAATAAAACTCGAGCAGAAAGATTACTAAAAAGAATAAAAGAGGCTGACTTTCCTGATGCTGCTATGATAGAAACGCAAGACAGATATAGGATTTACATTTCTTCGTTCGAAGATAAGAGAGAAGCAGAAGACTATCTTTCTTTATTTCGCAAGGATAATCCAAAATATCAAACTGCATGGTTATATTCTAAAAGGAGCAAATAAGTATTCTTAATATCATAAAAAAGCTTTCTAATATAAATTAGAAAGCTTTTTATTTTACCTATTTAAGGTTAGTGTCTTATTTTCTATTGAGAAGGCTATTATATAACTTATCATCCTTTATGATTTCATATCCTTTTTTATAAGAATCACTATCATCATTTAGGATTTTCACTAAGGTTTCCATATCATAGATATCTCGCCCTAGTAGAGCCTTTAATTGTAAGCCAATAAGCGCTTTCGACTTTTCAAATTCAGCCTCACTATATTTAATTTTTTCCTCTTCGGCAGCAGCAATTATTTTATCCATCAATTCTTGCGGCACAGTATATTCTTTATAGAAAGTCGCTTTATCAGGATATTCCTTTAAAATATCATCACGGTGATTATCAACTTCTGCATATGCTATCTTATTAATGATAGGTCGGTTAGCTATACTGCGAAAATAAGATGTATACTTTGTAGTGTCAGCTGGCACAAAATAATCAGGCATAATACCTCCACCTCCGTAAACAGTCCGCTCATTCACCAACGTTTTATATCTAAGTGAATCCGGGAAATGAATACTATCGGCATGCATCATCTCTCCTTTATTATATCTTTCTATCACATCCAAATTATAAGACATCAAATCTCCACTTGTATATGGTTTTTGTATAGAACGCCCTGTAGGTGTATAGTAACGAGCCACAGTAAGTCTTATCATAGATTCGTCAGGCAAAGGTATAGGCCTCTGAACAAGCCCTTTGCCAAAACTACGACGTCCTACAATCACACCTCTATCCCAGTCCTGAACTGCACCTGACAAAATTTCACTTGCAGAAGCAGAGCCTTCATTTATTAATATAACAAGTTTTCCCTTTTCGAACAGTCCTTTCTCTGTCGACATCCAATCGCGCCTAGGTTGGCGACTTCCTTCTGTATAAACTATCAATTTCCCTTTATCTAGAAACTCATCCGAAATATCCGTTGCAGGATCCATATATCCACCTCCATTATACTCCAAATCGAGAATAAGATTTTCCAATCCTTCTTTTTTTAATCTGACTATAGCATCTTGAAACTCTTTTGTGGTAGTTGCGCCGAAACGTTTTATCTGAATATAACCAGTATTGCTGTCTACCATATAAGCTGCATCTATACTGTAATACGGAATTTTGGCCCGTGTTATATCAAAACTTAATAAATCGGCTACTCCACGACGCAAAACTTTAACATTCACCCTAGTTCCTTTAGGGCCTTTCAATTGTGACATCACATATTTGGTCGATCTTTTCACACCAGCTATTAACGAATCATTCACGTAAAGAATTTTATCTCCGGCTCTTAATCCAACTTTCTCTGATGGTCCTCCAGCTATAGTCTCTATGACGTATAGAGTATCAGTTACCATATTAAAAGAAATGCCTATACCGTCAAAGTTACCCTCGAGAGGCTCATTCATTTCTTTCACTTCATCCGCACTAATATATGTCGAGTGGGGATCAAGCTTCTCCAATAAAGATTTTATAGCATCTTCCGCCAATTTCTGATCATCTACTTTGTCTACATAGAAGTTTTCAATGACGGCCATTGTGGTAGCAATCTTTTTGGAACCTTCACTCATTTTAAACTGAGCTGATGCAAACATCGTAAAGATGAAAAAACACAGCACAGATATAATTCCTCTCCTCATCATCAATTCGTTTTTATACACACCACACAACGTTTTCTTTATTGTGTCTAGGTTCATTTAGGATATATGTCTAATTCCGTTTCAAAATTAAGCCTTCTGGAACAAACTGGCTCACATCATGTCCAAAACGTAATAATTCTCGAACTATTGTAGAACTAACATGTGTTAGTTCCGGTTCTGTAAAAAGTATAAAGGTTTCTATTCCTGATATTTTTCTGTTCATGTCAGCAATTGTTTTCTCATACTCAAAGTCATTAACAGAACGGATACCTCTTACAATAAAACTAGCATCGATAGTCTTTGCAAAATCAACAGTAAGACTATTATAAGATTCTACATGTATGCGAGAATCATCTTTATATAATGATTGTATCATACTTATACGCTCCTCAAGAGAAAAATAACTCTTTTTGGCATCATTTTGCCCAATAGCAATAACGATCTCATCAACCAATTCGAGAGATCGTTTTACAAGCGAGTGATGTCCTATAGTGAATGGATCGAATGTGCCTGGGAAAATTGCTTTTTTAGTCATTTTATCAATTAGCCATATCGGATATGAATTTGATCCGTACTAAACGAATTTCATCTTCAGAGTATTCTCCTAATTCATTTATGGCTTCCTCCAGATCGTCCGATTCTGCTTCTTTAAAATATTGGAATATATCATCTATATGATCTTCATCAATTACTTCACGAAGAAAATAATCGATATTAATCTTTGTTCCTGAATATACAATAGCTTCAACCTCATTCAACAATTCGTTGAATTCAATTCCTTTCGACTCTGCCAAATCATCCAGAGCTACTTTTCTATCAATTGCCTGTACAATTGCAACCTTCAATTTCGATTTATTTGCTACGGTTCTGACACGCAAATCCTCGGGACGTTCTATCTCGTTTTCTTCTACGTGTTTCTTTATTATTTGTAAAAACTCTTCACCGTATCTTTTAGCTTTCCCTGCTCCTACCCCCGGAATATTTTGTAATTCCTCCATTGTAATGGGATAGATTGTAGCCATAGCCTCTAACGACGGATCCTGGAATATAACATACGGAGGTACGTTATTGTTCTTCGCCATTTTCTTACGAAGGTCTTTCATTATAGAGAACAAAACAGGATCGACAGCAGAGCCTCCGCCACCACCTTTTACAACTACATCATCGATGCTATCTTCATCGGTCAGATCTTCTTCGTCAGCAGTAGTTATTTTGAAAGACACGGGTTTTTTCAAATAATCCTTACCTTTTTTCGTGACTTTAAGTAAACCGTAATTTTCTATATCTTTCTCGAAGTATCCAGCGATTAAAGCCTGGCGAATGACAGCGTTCCATGTTTCTTCATCGGCATCATCACCTGATCCGAAGACCTCTAGTTCTTGATGTCCGTATGTTTCGATCTCAGAAGTTTCTTTACCTCTTAAGATATTAACGACATAGTCTGTCTTAAATTTTTCTTTCAATGCAACAACAGCTTCGATAGCCGTTAATAGTAATTCTTTAGCTTCCACTTGTTTTTTAGGGTTTACACAATTGTCACAGTTTCCACAATTTCTTTCTATATATTCTTCACCAAAATAATGAAGTAGTACTTTCTTCCGGCAGAGCGCTGTTTCTGCATACGCAGCCGTTTCTAAAAGCAATTGTTTTCCTATCTCTTGCTCGGCAACAGGTTTGCCTTGCATAAATTTTTCTAACTTCTGTAAATCTTTAAAGGAGTAAAACGCAATACACTTTCCTTCTCCTCCGTCGCGTCCTGCCCGTCCGGTCTCCTGATAATAACCTTCAAGACTCTTTGGTATGTCATAATGGATAACATATCGAACATCCGGCTTATCTATCCCCATCCCAAAAGCAATAGTAGCAACTATCACATCTACCTGTTCCATCAGGAATGCATCCTGATTAGTAGAACGTGTGCTTGCATCTAGCCCTGCATGATATGGCAACGCATTGATATTATTAGTCTGAAGTATTTCGGCAAATTCCTCGACCTTCTTACGGCTAAGGCAATATATAATACCAGATTTATGTCCCTGCGACTTTATATATTTTATTATATCTTTATCTACATTATTTGTTTTCGTGCGGACTTCATAGAACAGATTCTCTCTATTGAACGATGCCTTAAACACATCGGCATCTGTCATCCCCAGATTTTTTTGTATATCCAGTTGCACTTTAGGTGTCGCCGTAGCTGTGAGGGCTATAATAGGATGCTTTCCTATTTCGGTCACGATAGGGCGAATACGTCGGTACTCGGGTCTAAAATCGTGTCCCCATTCAGAGATACAGTGTGCTTCATCTATCGCATAAAACGATATTTTAATCTGACGGAGAAATTCTATATTCTCTTCTTTTGTCAAAGATTCAGGTGCAACATATAACAATTTTGTTTTACCTGATAATATATCGCTTTTCACTTGTTCTATCGCCGCCTTGTTGAGCGAGGAGTTTATAAAGTGAGCTACGCCGTCTTCTTCACTGAAGTTACGCATAGCGTCCACCTGATTCTTCATGAGCGCTATTAAGGGAGAGATAATAACCGCTGTTCCCTCCATCAATAAAGCCGGCAATTGATAACAAAGAGACTTTCCTCCTCCTGTTGGCATCAAGACAAAGGAATCCCTTTCATTCAGAACATTCTGTATAATAGCCTTCTGATTTCCCTTGAAACCATCGAAGCCAAAATGTTTTTTTAGAGCAACAGCTAGTATATCGTCCTTGTCATGCATAAATAGAGAAAATAGACTAATTATTTAATACGAAGATAAATTCCTAAATTCATATCTACAACTTAAAATAGCCTATTTTTTATGAAAAAAGCAAACATTATTGTGAATTTCTGAGTTTTATCATTTCAGACTTCTCCAGTTGCTCCACTGCATACTCTTTGGTGATATGCAATTTATCTTGTTGGGTAGAAGGAATGTTGAACATTGAGTCCATCATAATATTCTCCACAATAGAACGCAGTCCTCTGGCACCCAGTTTATATTCTATAGCTTTATCTACAATATATTCGTAAACATCTTCATCGAATGTCAGATCTACCCCATCCATTTTGAAAAGTTTTATATATTGTTTTACAATTGAGTTCTTAGGTTCGGTAAGAATTCTACGCAGTGCACTTCTGTCTAATGAATCCAGATATGTAAGTATAGGCAAACGTCCTATGATTTCAGGTATCAATCCGTAAGACTTTAAATCCTGAGGTGCAACATACTGCAATAAATTCTCTTTATCTACCTGTGCATTACTTTTAGAAGACGCGTAACCGACTACCATTGTATTCAGCCGTTGGGCTATTTTGCGTTCTATACCATCAAAAGCTCCACCACAAACAAACAGTATATTTTTTGTGTCAACAGCAATCATCTTTTGGTCGGGATGCTTACGCCCACCTTGAGGGGGCACATTAACAATAGAACCTTCCAAAAGCTTGAGTAAGCCCTGTTGAACTCCTTCTCCGCTCACATCGCGGGTTATAGATGGATTGTCACTTTTACGTGCAATTTTATCTATCTCGTCAATAAAGACAATACCTCTTTCTGCTGCAGCAACATCATAATCCGAAGCCTGCAACAAACGAGTCAAAATACTTTCGATATCTTCCCCTACGTATCCTGCTTCGGTCAAAACCGTAGCATCTACAATAGCAAAAGGAACTTTCAATAGTTTTGCAATAGTACGCGCCAGTAAGGTCTTTCCAGTACCTGTTGGACCGACAAGTATGATATTAGATTTCTCTATTTCTATATCGTCTTCTTTCTCTTGCAACAAACGTTTGTAGTGGTTATAAACAGCTACCGCCAAATAACGTTTTGCATTATCCTGCCCGATAATATATCCGTCAAGGTATTCTTTTATTTGTTTCGGATCAGGTAATTGGGCCTTATCTATCCCTATTTCTGATTTCTTCTTTGCTTCGAAACTTTCTTTTACAATCTGATATGCTTGCTCTGCGCAACTGTCGCAGATATCGGCTGACAAGCCTGATATAAGCATATTTACTTCTTTATCGTTTCGTCCGCAAAAGCTGCAATTATTAGTACTATTGTCTTTCTTTGCCATAGTTTAGTTACGAGTTATAAAACACGAGTCGCAAGACAAACTTGCAACCCGTATTTTCACTCATTACTTATATTATTTATTCTTCATCAAAACTTCATCTACCATACCATAGTCTTTGGCTTCGGCAGATGTCATCCAGTAATCACGATCTGAATCTCTTTCCACTTTATCGAAAGGCTGCCCCGAGTGATCTGATATAATAGTGTATAGCTCCTTCTTTATTTTACCTATTTCGCGTGCAGTGATCTCAATATCGGAAGCTTGACCTTGCGCACCGCCTAACGGTTGGTGAATCATTACACGTGAATGCTTTAGTGCAAAACGTTTTCCTTTCTCTCCAGCAACAAGCAATACCGCTGCCATAGATGCCGCCATACCTGTACAGATAGTAGAAACATTACTATTTATGAATTGCATAGTATCATAAATGCCATATCCGGCATATACCGAACCTCCGGGAGAGTTTATATAAATAGATATATCCTTACCAGAATCAGCAGAATCAAGATAAAGTAACTGTGCCTGAATTACATTAGCCGTGTAGTCATCGATCTGCGTTCCAAGAAAAATGATTCTATCCATCATCAATCGCGAGAAAACATCCATCTGAGCTACATTCAACTGACGTTCTTCTATAATGGTAGGAGATATATAGCTACTGGTAATATTCATATAACTATCAAGGGCATTGCCGTTCATACCCAGATGCTTGGTAGCATATTTTCTAAATTCATTGTTCATAATATTCTCTTTTTAATTTTACAAATATACTATGCTGATAAACAATTATCGTGCCAAGGAGTCGGCATAAAAAAAAGGCTAAACACAATCAGCCTCATTCATAAAACAAAGTTATAAATAAAAAACTGAAACGCTAAAATAATAAACATAGTATTTTGACAACTTATTATAAAAGAACGGACAGATGGAATATTTATCCAATCTGTCCGTTGAATATTTTCAAAATAGGCTTTTAAGCTTCAACTTTATCCTCTTCTTCTTTTTCAAAGAATTTACGGAAATCATCTAAAGAAATACTTTTTTCTTCTAGTCCCATTTTAGTCTTCAAAGAATCGATAATCTTATTTTCCATAGCGCGATCAAGCAGATTACGTGCATTATCTTTGTTTTTCAACATGTCATTTGCATAATTCTCTACCATCTCATCAGGAAGATTCATCATTCCATATTGTGCAAATTGCGCGCGCGCAGCCTGCATAGCAATGATTTTCATATCTTCATTTTCTATCTTGATATCGTTATCTTTCGCTATCTGTTCTTTAATTAAATGGAATTTCAAATCAGCAATGATTTTCGGATAATCAGCCTCTATTGACTCAGCTGTTCTTTCCTCACCCGATGCAAGCAACCACCTTTTCAAGAAAGCATCAGGGAATTGCAAATCTCCTGCTTTTTTCTCAAGCACTTCTTTTGCATCCAACAAAAATTTATAATCACTATCCGGCGCAAACTGGTCTTCAATTGTTTCTCTGACTTTGGCTTTAAAATCAGCCTCATCTGTTACATTACCTTCGCCGAATACTTTATCGAAAAGCTCTTTATCAAGCTCAGCTTCTTTATAACGTGTAATTTCTGTTATTTCGAATTTGAATTCCGGCGCGATAGCCTCTACAGCATCTTTCTGAATATGAAGAAGTGATGAAATCTCAGCTTCATTACCTTCATAAGCCTTACCGGGGTTAAAAGTGATAACATCACCAGCTTTAGCTCCTACAAACTTCGCTTGCTCTTCGCTATCTTTCATATAAGAAGGCATTACAACACCCGATTCTACGAATATCCCTCCTTCTTTTACTTTTCCATCTTCAAGTTCAGAAATAACACCTCTGATAAGGTCTGTCTCTTTAGCACCTTCTTCAACCTTGTCATATTTACCATAGTTTGCCTTATATGAATCGATTTGCTTGTCGACTAGCTCTTCATTCACATCAATCTTATAGTAAGTTACTTTATCTTTTTTTGTCAGATTAAGTTTTATTTCAGGGGCTAACGCCAAATCGAAGAAAAAGTCATAATCTCCTTCTGTCGAAAAATCGATAGGCTGTTGCTTTTCCATATTTGGAAGTGGTTCGCCCAGCACATTCAATTTATTTTCCTGAATATAATTATAAAGATTTTCACTGACCATTTTATTTATCTCTTCGGCTAAGATAGATTTGCCATACATCTTTTTCACCATACCTACAGGCACAGTTCCCGGACGAAATCCCGGAACATTTGCTTTTTTACGAAAAGTTTTCAGCGCACTGTCAAGTTTTTCCTGATAGTCTGCCTTAGCGACAGTTATTTGAAGAATAGCATTTACACTATCGACGTTTGTTAGAGATACATTCATCTTAACTAATTTATATTAATTATTTTACGAGTTTATTCTAAATATAAAAAAGGGATAAAGTGAGCCCTTTATTTTGGTGGTGCAAAAATAGTCTTATTATTGTAATATTCAAAGAGAAATATAAAATTAATCTATCTTATTTATCTGTAAAAAAATGCAGCAACGCGTTAAAAATATGTTCTGCAACATGTTTTATATAAAAAAATATTAACTTTGTTTTAATGATTGACTGTAGAACCTGATTTTATACATATTAGCTTTTCGTATGGTGACAAATAGCAGTAATGTTGTGAGCTTATCAGAAAGTATTCCGGAAATATGGAATCTACTGAATAAGAGCGAGAGGGATATCATTTCGGCCAATGCCAGAGTGTTAGATTTCAAGAAGAATGAAATCATATACCGAGAAGAGGAAATTCCTCTGGAACTTATGTGCCTGTCAAAAGGGAAAGTTAAAATATACAAAGATGGTGTCGGTGGACGCAGTCAGATAATTAGAATGATACGGCCCAAACAGTACTTCGGGTATCGGGCATACTTTGCAAACCAGCCATACGTGACAGCAGCTTCTGCCTTCGAAGCGTCCACGATCTGCTTTATCCAGATGTCTGTTATTGAAGAAATAGTTTCTGTAAACCCAAGGCTAGGTATGTTTTTCATACGCGAATTAGCTATAGATTTGGGTATTGCCGATGAACGTGTTGTCAACCTCACTCAAAAACATATTCGCGGGCGTTTAGCAGAATCATTGATTTTCCTTATCGAAAATTATGGACTGGAAGAAGACGGTGCTACTATCAGCATTTACCTTTCGCGTGAGGATTTGGCAAACTTATCAAACATGACTACTTCTAATGCAATTCGCACCCTGTCTACATTCGTTGACGAACATATAATTACACTTGACGGACGAAAGATAAAAATCATCGATGAAGAGAAATTACGAAGAATAAGCAAAATCGGATGATTACTAATGTTGCGCACAAATATCTGGACTTCAAATATAAAGAAGTTCACAGATTTGTCAATAACCCAATCGATACGCAAGAAAAAATACTGGCCTACCTGTTAAAAAATGGGGGACAAACTTTTATTGGTAAACAATATAGGTTCTCCAATATCAGAAATAAAGATGACTTCAGGAAACAAGTGCCTATCTTTCATTATGAAGACCTACGTCCTTATCTGGATAAAATCATAATAGAAAAAGAACAGAATATCCTTTGGAACAAACCTGTAAAATGGTTTGCCATGTCGTCAGGAACCACCGAAGATAAAAGCAAATATATTCCGGTAACTATGGAATCGCTAACTAACGGACATTACCGATGCGGTGAACAAATGCTGGCTATATATGGTCAGGTCAACCGTAAGGCTAAATTCTTTTTTGGCAAGACCTTAGTAATGGGTGGAAGTAAACAGATAAATAATATAGGCGATGGTGTCTTCACAGGAGATATCTCAGCCATTCTTATCAAAAACCTTTACTTCTGGGCAAAATACAGCCGTACACCTGAAAATATATCTCTCCTGCCCGATTGGGAAGTAAAGCTACGAGCACTAACCGATTATGCAGTAAAAAACGACATAAGAGCGTTCATGGGAGTTCCATCGTGGCTACTTGTGTTATTAAAAAAAATCAAGACAGAGACCGGACGGGAATTAGCTGATTTATGGCCTAATCTGGAAGTCTTCTTTCACGGAGGGGTTAGTTTCACTCCATTCGAAGAACAATATAAGAAGATTATCCAAAAGCCCGATATGTATTATTGGGAAACATATAATGCATCGGAAGGCTACTTCGGTGTACAATACACAGAAGATTCGAAAGAGATGCTGTTGATGCTCGACAGTGGGATTTATTACGAATTCTTACCGATGAGCGAATGGGATAAAGAAAATCCCCGCACATTAACTCTTGATGAAGTAGAGACCGGACAAAATTACGCGCTTGTCATTTCTACTAATGGAGGATTGTGGCGATATATGATAGGTGATACTATAGAATTTTCTTCTACGAAGCCCTATCTTTTCCATATTACAGGAAGAACCAAAAATTTCATTAATGCCTTTGGCGAAGAAGTAATAATAGATAATGCTGAAAAGGCTCTTGCAGAGGCTTGTAAAGCGACAAATGCTCAAATAACAGAATATACCGCTGCCCCTGTTTATTTCGGGGATAACAATACCGGTGCTCACGAATGGTTGATAGAATTTGTTATTGAACCTGATAGTATAGAAAATTTCGTAAAAGTACTGGATAATAGTTTGAAGAAAGTAAATTCGGATTATGAAGCTAAACGCTCATATAACCTTTCTTTAGGCTTACCTATTGTTAGAAGCCTACCCAAAGGCACTTTCAATGAATGGCTTAAGTTTATAGGCAAACTAGGCGGACAGAACAAAGTACCATGTCTGTCGAATAACAGAGAATATGTAGATCGGTTATTGAATTTCATCTACAAAAAATAATAAAAAGAAAAAGGATGGCGCTATACCATCCTTTCTTATTTTTAAAAACACTGTTATAATAAACTAGCCGCCTCTTTATCCAAAAACCAATAGAGATAACCCTTTTTCGGATTGACACGTGCTGCAGGATATTTATTAATAAAGTCTTTCCTGTTTTTAATTATGTCTCTCACCTTCTCAGCCTTGTTCTTTCCTGTAGCAAGAAATACAACATATTGAGAGTTATTTACAACCCTACCGCTGATAGTCACGCGCTGCATACCTGATTCTGGGTGTTCGCCGACAACACAAATATCTTTGCTATCCCACAAGTCGATGTGATCTGGAAATATAGAAACAGTATGACCGTCATCACCTAAACCTAACATCACAACCTCGAAGCTTGGTAAATCTTGCTTTTGCATCAATTTACCACTCAATACTTTACTGTACCACAATGCTTCTTCTTCAGGTTCGTTTTCGCCATGTATCCTATAAATATTATTATTAGGTATTTGCGGAACCTTGTCAAACAAGTGATCTTTTGTCATACTATAGTTATTCATCACATTTTCAGGCGGAACACATCTTTCGTCTCCCCAAAAAAATGAGATTCGACTCCAATCAATCTTGTCTTTACAATGTTCTGCCCAATAATCGAATATAACTTTCGGAGTGGTCCCTCCCGACAAAGCCAAATTCATATGCGGATAAACATCCAACAATTTCAACAGTAGCTCGGTGAATGCCTCGCTTAGAGCATTCGGGTCTTCATAAATTTTAATTTCTTCTTTTATCATAATTCACAGTATATTCCGTCGTCAGATAAGTTTTTGCATGGATAACGCCATGTAAGGTTATCTCCTTCTATTAAATCGTCTGCACAATCCGGGCCCCACGATCCAGCTGGGTAACCATGCAAAGGTGCATCAGGATTCTTCTCCCAGAAATCTAACAAAGGTTGTACAAATTTCCATGTTGCCTCTAATGCATCGCCTCTGATATATAATGTAGAGTCTCCAGTCATACAATCTAGCAACAAACGCTCATAAGCTTCAGGCAAATAAGTGTCTTGCAACTGAGAGTAATGAAAATCCATATTTACATTTTTCACCTGATAACCGCTTCCCGGCACCTTCATTTTAGTTTTCAGCAAGATTCCTTCATCAGGTTGAATGCGTATCACCAATTGATTATCATCGTTACTCAAATCGGTAGTATCTGGAAACAACTTTTGCGGAGCAGGCTTAAAATGGATAACAACTTCAGACACACGTGTAGGCAATCTCTTTCCTGTACGCACATAGAACGGCACATCGCCCCAACGCCAGTTGTCTATAAATAATTTCATAGCTACGTAAGTCTCTGTGCGGGAATCTGGAGCTACATCTTTTTCTTCTCTATAACCTTTCGCATATTTCCCTTTTATATTAGCTGCCGTATATTGCCCCCGGAGAACATTCTTAAACAAATCATCAGACGACATCGGACGCAAAGCCTGAAAGACTTTCAGCTTCTCATTCCGAATCGATTCAGAGTCGATAGCCATCGGAGGTTCCATCGCAACCAACGAAACTAACTGCAACAGGTGATTTTGTACCATATCACGTAAAGCACCTGAATGGTCATAATATCCTCCACGATTTTCGACACCTATACTTTCTGCCGCTGTAATCTCGATATGGTGTATATAATTTCTATTCCATAATGGCTCATACACACCGTTGGCGAAACGAGTTACAAGCATATTCTGAACAGTCTCCTTACCAAGATAGTGATCTATCCGATATATCTGTTCTTCGTTATAGTCGTCACGCAAAGACGCGTTCAACTCTATTGCCGATTTGAGACTGGTACCGAAAGGCTTTTCTATAATAATACGCTTGAATCCGTTCTCCTCATTATTTAAACCCTGTCCTGCCAAGAATTTAGGTATAACAGGATACATATCTGGAGGAGTGGATAAATAGAATATATAATTGCCAGCTGTATTCTCTTCTTTATCTAAGGTGTTCAGCCTTTCTGCCAATTTTGAGTACTCTTGGGCGTCGTCCGTATTTATAGACAGGTAGTGAAGCTTTTGACAAAATGAATCCAATTCGTCATCGGGAATATCTTTTGCCGTAGCAAACTGCCTTATCCCGTCCTTCATCTTTTCACGGAATGTGTCGTCGTTGAACGGGCTACGGCTAACCCCAAGTACAGCAAAATTCTTCGGCAATGATTTTTGCTTATATAAATCAAATACTGCCGGAACAAGCTTTCGGTATGTAAGGTCGCCAGAAGCACCAAAGATGACTAGAGCCTGGTCTTTTATTTCTCTTGATTTCATTTTATTTCAGTAAACAAAGTTATAAGTATTATTATAACTAGTGAATAGAAATTCTCCTTAATCTTTTTTTATTTCGTGTCCGCCAAACTGATTTCTCATTGCAGCAAGCAGTTTCATTGCATAAGAGGTTTCTTGTCTCGATTCGAAACGGGTAAATAATGATGCTGTAATAACATGAGCCGGAACATCAAAGTCCATAGCAGTTTGCACAGTCCAGCGTCCTTCTCCACTATCAGCCACATAATCTTTTATGCCTTCAAGGTTTTCATTTCCTTCCAGCGCATTACCTATCAATTCGAGCAGCCACGAACGAACAACAGAACCCTGCATCCATACTCGCGATACTTTTTCTAAATCGACTCCATATGGAGAGTTTTTCATTATTTCGAAACCTTCGGCATATGCTTGCATCATTCCATATTCGATACCATTGTGTACCATCTTCACCATATGTCCCGAACCACTTTCACCGCAACGTATGTATCCGTTTTCAGGTGCTAAACTCTTAAATATAGGCTCTGCGAAATCGCAAGCTTCTTTGTCTCCTCCATACATAAGGCAATATCCGTTTTGAAGTCCCCATACACCACCACTGGTTCCACAGTCTAGGTAATGAATCCCCTTTTCTTTAATCTTTTTACCGCGTTCTACAGTTTCTCTCCAATAACTGTTACCACCATCCACAATTATATCATTCGGATTAAGCAAAGTCAGTAGCTCTGCAATATTTTCCTCTACCGGTTTACCTGCAGGAACCATCAGCCAAACGAGCTTACGTCCATCAAGCTTGCTTACCAAATCTTTCAGACTAGAAGACGGAACCGCACCTTTAGCTACAGCTTCATCTACCTCTTTCTGTGTAAGGTTATAAACTACTACTTCATGTCCATGATTCAACAGACGTTCTACCATTTTACCGCCCATTTTACCTAATCCTACAAATCCGATTTTCATATTAGTTCTTATTTTTGATTTTGATATTATAAACAAGTTAGTCCCTGAAAAGATTTTGATAATTAATCTTTTAAAGTATACGAAGTTAATATTTTTTTATCTTCTTAAGTTAAATACACAAGTAAATTCACAGATATATTTAATTTACATATTGACTACAAGTATGTTAAGAATAAAAATTACACATAAATTTTATCTATACAAAACACACATATATAAACAGCTCAAATTACTCATCTGATTAATGAATAGCGATCCTTATCTTCTGTAAAATAATAATTATCAATTCTATATTTATAAAATATAGTTAAAAAAACAGCCATAAAATGTCACATTCAAAATAATATCCTTTACTTGATGTTTCCTTCATATCCTTCAACAAAATTTATGCCTTATGAAAAACATTTTTTTATCAATTCTCTTCTTTGCTTGCCTCTCATGTAGCGGAAAACACTCGGATCATCAAACACTACCTGAACGAACCGAAAGCAAATTTATCATGTCTGAAATGAAATTTGAAACGAACGCTCAATTATATACGTATAATTGTCCTCGTCCATGGGTTAACAAATGGATTTCTGTCAGCGGTGTGCAACAAAAAGACAGCAGTACTGTTGCCGAAGGGAAATATTCATTATTACTTAAAAACCAAAGCAATGTATATTACTATCTGGATGCATCAAGAATCGAAGGAGATTCTTTGACTTTTTCAGGTAAATATAAAGTAAAAGGTGCAAATAAAGGCAAACTTTATTTTTACATTCTGCAAAAAGACAGATATGAATCAGTTGAATGGCCGCCTATACCTGATAGCCTTATAGTGGATAATATCAACAGTGACAAAGATTGGGACAGTTTCAGCATAAAAGCTAA
The DNA here is from genome assembly GCA_047972895.1 of Dysgonomonas sp. GTDB lineage: Bacteria > Bacteroidota > Bacteroidia > Bacteroidales > Dysgonomonadaceae > Dysgonomonas. Next base: position 3,088 of record JBKEBA010000038.1, on the reverse strand, counting down.
GCTAAAAGACGGTATACAGGAGATTCGATTCGGGTTAAGTACTGAAAACACCAGGAATGTCTGGATAGACGATTGGGACATTCAAGTAGATAATATCCCTGTTTACCGCTTTGTGAAAACTCATTATCCTGCCGAAGATGATAAGGAATTCGATAATGGTTCAGGAATTAGTCTTGGTGAACTAACCTCAGAAATGCAACATAACCTTGAAGTATTGGCTCGTGTATGGGGATTTTTGAAATACTATCATCCCAAGGTAGCAGATGGGGACGTCAATTGGGATTTCGAGTTATTCAGAATCTTACCGAAAGTGGCTGTTGCTAATGACAAAAGTTCGCTCAATAATATATTATCAACATGGATCGATAAATACGGTGATTTCCCTGTCACGACATACAATATAACAGACAAGAATCTGTATTCATGCTTTATAGATAATTCGTGGATTAACGATAAAGATATTTTCTCTGAAGAAATGATTGAAAAACTGAATAAAGTAGAAAAAGCTGAAAGGAAGGAGAAAGTCAACTATTACACTATTCCATTTGGAGGTGGAGCACGGGAAAGAAATTTCAGAGCGGAAAAAGCCTATGAAAAAATAGGTTGGGAAGACCAAGGTTTTCGACTACTCACATTATTCAGATTTTGGAACGTTATCGAATATAACTTCCCTTATAAATATTTGACCGACACTCCTTGGAGAAATGTATTGACCGACCATCTACCCGAAATATTCTCCCCTGCATCGGAAAGTGATTATTACGCAAATGTAGTAAAGCTTGCAGCTGAGATAGACGACTCGCACGGCGGCCTTTGGCCTGTCGGGAATGTATCGGGTACACCTGTTGAACGATTCCATTACAAACGGTATCCGGCAAGGATCACAGAGACCCTAAATGGAGAGTTTTGTGTAGAGGCTAGTTATACTTCAGAATTAAAAGTTGGTGATATTATCCTGACTATAGAAGGTAAGCCTGCAAGAGAAATCTTCGAAGCAATGATACCTTATACCACAGCATCGAACAAAGAAGTTATCTCGCGCAATATTCGTTCGACATTATTAAGCACTGATAATAATATTCCATTAAATATAGAAGTCAATCGTAATGGGGAGATAACTCCTCTTCTACTAAAAGAATATAATGCACAAAACAACCCTGTCAATGAAATAAAGAAAATGTCTGCATATGCGGAAGAGAATAAAGATATTATATTTCTTAATGTAGGTACTACTACATCGAATGTATTAGTAGATGAAATAAAGAAAAACATGTCGGCGAAAGGTATTGTATTCGATCTAAGGCAATATCCGCGAGACTTCATGTCTTTTTTTAAGCTATCGGACGTCCTCTTGCCTGATACAGCCATCAATCTATGGTTCTCTTCGCAGGACTTAGCTTATCCTGGTAATTATAAAAAATACAATCAGTGTCCGATTGGATTCAAAAATCCAGATTACTTCAAAGGAAAGGTAGCTATTTTGGTAAACGAAAACACCCAAAGTCTGGGGGAAATGACATCTATAGCTTTGAGTTATGCTCCGAAAGCGAAAGTTATAGGAACAACTACATCAGGAGCGGATGGCAATGTTACAAGATTTGTCTTACCCGGAAACATGACATTTACGTACACTGTACTGGGTGCGTATTACCCTGATTGGGGACAATGTCAACGCACAGGTGTAAAAATAGATATAGAAGCGCGTCCATCTGTAGAAGATTTAAGAAATAAGAAAGATGCACTGATAGAAAGGGCAATACAATATATCAAAGAATAAGGGAGTTTGTATAAGCACAAAAGCGCCACGAAATTCGTGGCGCTTTTTATAGTATCTTATTTTATATAATTTACTTATAGTCTTCAGGAGTGATTTTAATCTCTCCGAGCAGCTTGTTTTGTGAATTATGATATACATATAAACAAGATATTCCGAACTCTTCAATTTGCTTAAATTCAGGAGTATTTTTAAGAGCTTGTATAGTTGCAGCCTTACCAGCCTCAACATCAAAAGTTTCTACATCTCCAGCTATAACATAAAGATATTTGAAAGTTTTGTTTGCTTCTACTTCACAACTCTTTAGTGTAACCCCTCCCATATCAACGGGACATTGTTTGTTGATTTGTTCAGCCTGCAATTCCATAAATTTAGTAACGGCTGCGTCTTTAGCATCTTTACATTGAACAAAAAGTAAAGAAATAGAAAGAATAGCAATAAGGCTAAAGCCAAATTTTGTAAGTTTTTTCATAATGTGTTTAGTTTTTAGAAAAAATATTATGTAAGAATTCGTATGTATGTCAATACTTTACAAACAAAAAGGAGCCATCTCGAAAGAGACAACTCCTCTTTTATATTATACTCTGATATTATTCAGAAACTACTTCGAAAGGTATTTCTACAGAAACTTCTTTGTGAAGTTTTGCTATAGCTTTGTAAGCACCTACTTCTTTTACTGCATCTTTGATTACGATGATTTTTCTCTCAACATTGTAACCTAATTTTTCAAGAGCTTCTGCTACCTGAATATTTGTTACAGAACCAAAGATAGTACCTGTAGAGCTTGTTTTTGCTCCGATAGTAAGTGATACTCCTTCTAATTTTGCAGCCAAGTCCTGAGCATCTTTTTTGATTTTCTCAAGCTTGTGTGCACGTTGTCTCAAGTTTTCAGCAAGAACTTTCTTAGCTGATTCTGAAGCAATAACAGCTTTACCTTGAGGTATAAGAAAATTACGACCGTAACCGTCTTTCACTGTCACTACATCATCTTTATATCCTAAGTTCAGGATGTCTTCTTTCAATATAACTTGCATTTCTTTTTCCTCCTTTTTAATTATTTCATTAAGTCTGTTACGTAAGGAAGCAAAGCTAAATGACGAGCTCTTTTAACAGCTTGTGCAACACGACGTTGGAATTTCAGAGATGTTCCTGTAATACGACGAGGAAGGATTTTTCCTTGTTCGTTCAAGAATTTTTTCAAAAATTCAGGGTCTTTATAGTCGATATACTTAATTCCGCTCTTTGTGTAACGGCAATATTTTTTTCTTTTAATTTCGACTGAAGGTGGAGTCAAATATCTTATTTATGATTGTT
>JBKEBA010000077.1:0-24686 GCA_047972895.1 Dysgonomonas sp. | reverse complement strand
GATTGCATGCAAGGATAAAGGAGTTAAGACGATTGTCTTTACAGGAAAAGGAGGAGGCCGTGTTGCGGATATTTGTGATATATGCATAAAAGTTCCATCTGATGAGACTCCACGTATACAAGAATCTCATATCCTTATCGGGCATACAATATGCTGTATTGTGGAGGAAGAATTATTCGGATATTTGAATAAAGAATAACTGTTTTATCATTACATTGCATTTTATGATGGTTAGATAAAAGACAAAATGTTTGTTGATAATACGCTTGTTTTCAGCTAAAAAATGTCTACATTTGTAGCGCTAAAAAAAGAAGGAGAATAGTACGGCTGATGTGACCGTTGCAACTATTTGATTTTATGAGCTATGTGTTTATTTAATGAAGATAAAATACCTCTGTGGTTTTTCGGCAGAGAATACCTTATACAAAATAAAAGAAACAGCAATAAGTTATATTACTCAATTAGAGAATCATAAATTCCCGGAAAAATTAACTCAAATATATGAAAAGACTTATTCTTTATTTATTTACTTTTTTAATTTCGATTTGTTCCCTTTTTGCTCAAATGTCAGATGATCAGGTGATCAGCTATGTCAAGTCTGAAATGGATAAGGGGACATCTCAGCAATCAATAGCTGCCGAGTTGTTAAAAAGAGGTGTGACGCAAGGACAGGTGGAGAGGATAAAAGATCAGCAAAATCAACAACGGCAGGTGGTCTCTCCTGGGGTTATTAATGATGATTCAAAATTGCGGACTGACGTGTTGGATGAAACAATGGCCAACCAGCCAACAGTAGAAAATAAACAGAGAATATTTGGAAAAGATATATTTAATAAGAAAAATTTATCTTTTACCCCGAATGTTAATATTCCTACCCCCGAAGATTATAAACTCGGACCTGGAGACGAGGTCGTGATTGATATTTGGGGGGCATCACAAGCATCTGTGCGACAGACTATATCTCCGGAAGGAAGTATCAGGGTTGATCGACTGGGACCTGTTTATTTAAGTGGAATGACAATTAAGGAAGCGAACGATTATGTTCAACAGAAATTTTCCGGTCTTTATTCTGGAATAGGTGATTATGAGGGTGCTTCACAAATAAAACTTACTTTAGGGCAGATAAGAACTATTCAAATAAATATAATGGGTGAGGTGTCGGTTCCAGGCACTTATTCCATGTCTTCATTATCTTCAGTCTTTCATGCGTTATATAATGCAGGAGGTATAAATGAAATAGGATCACTAAGAATGATTCAATTGTATCGTAAAGGAAAATTAATTAAAACGGTGGATATTTATAAATATTTATTGGACGGCGATTCAAGTGGAGATATACGATTGAATGATGGAGATATTATTATTGTCCCACCATATATATCATTGGTTGAAATAACAGGGAAAGTAAAGCGCCCGATGTTTTATGAGATGACTTCTCAGGAAACTTTAGCCGATTTAATTAAGTATTCTGGCGGCTTTGTAGGTGATGCATACCGGAATGAGGCTGGATTAGTGAGGAAAACTGGAGGTTACGATAAGGTGTTTACATTAGCATCTGATAACTTTAAAAACTTTATTCTTGACGATGGAGACCAGATTACAATTCATGCTGGGTTAAATCTATATGAAAACAGAGTAGAGGTTCAGGGTGCTGTTTATCGGTCAGGCTACTATGAGATCGGAAAAGATATAAAGACAGTCAAGGATTTGATAGAAAAAGCAGGTGGACTGAAAGATGATGCATTTTTAAGCAGGGCTATATTGACAAGAGAAAAGGCTGATTTAACAATAGAGAATTTATCAATTAACTTAAGTTCGCTTCTTAAAGGTACCGTCAGCGATATAGTATTGAGAAAAAATGATGTCTTATTTGTTGCCACAAATGCTGTTGTTATGGACTTAGGTAACTTTGCTATATATGGAAATGTGGCAAATCCTGGTTCATATAAATATGCAGATAATACAACAATTGAAGATCTTATAATCCGAGCTGGAGGATTATTAGGATCAGCATCTACCGCTAAGGTTGATGTTGCCCGAAGAATAGTAGACCCCATGAGTACAGAAAGCCAATCTGTGATTGCAGAAACATTTACTTTTAGCATAAAAGATGGTTTAATTGCGGATGGAGTTTCTAATTTTACTTTGATGCCATATGATCAAGTGTATGTGCGTAGAAGTCCGGGATATATTGAGCAACGTAATGTAGTACTTCAGGGAGAAGTGCTGTTTCCTGGGACTTATGCTCTTAAAGAGAAAACCGAGCGGATCTCTGACATAATAGCTCGATCTGGAAATTTAACTCCACATGCATATTCTCAAGGAGCAAAATTGGTAAGAGAAAAATCACAAGCGGAAATAGCCAGTCAGAAAAAATCTATTAGAATGATATCTGAAAGTGGATCAACAGATTCTATATCTTCGGAATTGATGGATGTGGAGAAATACTATTCAATAGGGATAGAGTTAGATATGGCTCTTAAGTATCCTAGATCGGAATTTGATTTGGTTTTAAAACCCGGAGACAGGTTAATGATTCCGGAATATGATAATACAGTGAAAATTAATGGCGCCGTGATGTACCCGAATACTATACTTTACAAAAAAGGAGAAAAGGTTTCATATTATATTGATCAGGCCGGAGGCTATAATGATGTGGCTCAGAAGAAGAGAGCATACATTGTTTATATGAATGGAACAGTTGCAAAGGTTAAAGGTTCAAGTAAAGATGCTATTCAACCTGGTTGTGAAATAGTAGTCCCAACCAAAGAGCAAAAACAAAAAATGACATTGGCAGAAACTATTAGTATTGGTACAAGTATAACTTCGATGGCGTCGGTTGTGGCTTTATTGATTAATGCATTGACTAAATAAAGCTATGGAAGAGAAAAAAAATAATATTACTGAAGACAAAGAGATCGACTTATTGGAATTAGCTAGTAAGTTATGGAAGAATAAAAAATTTATACTTAAGATGTTAAGTGTAGGTGTAATCCTTGGATTAATTGTAGCACTCAGTAAGCCTAAAGAATTTACAACAACTGTATTATTGCTTCCGGCTTCAAATGAAGCTTCTGGTGGAAAGATGGGATCTTTGGCTGCTTTGGCGGGAATTGATTTGAATGGAACTACAGATGTTATATCAACAGATATTTATCCAAATATTATTCAATCTACACCTTTTATACAAGGATTATATAATATTAATGTAAAAGATTTAGACGAAGGAGTCAACACTACCTTGTATGATTATATTGAGAATCATCAGCAAACAGCATGGTGGAGTTATATTTTAGGTTTACCTTCTTTTTTATCAGGTATGTTCTCTTCATCTGATAGTAATCCGTCAGACTCTATTGGTGTTAATAATCAGACTTTTATTTCTAAAGACGAAATAGTCGTTATTGGTAGTCTAAGAGATCGATTAGAAATAAAATCAGATAAGAATACAAGTCTAACGTCTATTTCTGTCACAATGCAAAGTTCTCAAATATCAGCATTTGTTGCTGACACTTTAACATCTTATATGCAAGGATATATTATTGATTATCGAACTCAGAAAGCTCGGAAAGATTTAATATATGCAGAGAAGCTTTATAAAGAATCAAAAGAGAATTATTATCAAGCACAAAAGAATTTAGCAGTCTTTATTGATGGGAATATGAATGTTGTCTCAGCCAGATTCAAAACAACCCAAGAACAGTTACAAAATGAAGCAAATCTAGCATATTCGCTCTACAATCAGATGGCTCAACAACTCCAAATGGCAAAAGTTAAAGTACAAGACAAAACTCCAGTTTTTACTATTATACAGCCTGTTGTACAGCCGATAGAACCTTCAGGGTTATCGAAGAAAATGGTACTGGCAATTTTTGTGTTTTTAGCATTCTCATGTGCTGTTTTATGGATACTGAAAGATGATTTATTTGATTTTGCTAAAAAATGAAATGAATTTGATCCTTTGAATTACTAAATTCTCCCTACATCTGTATAAAATATATAGAATGGAGATTGATAATAGTAGAAGATAAAAATATTATATTAGTTGTAGTAAAGAGAAAAATACTTTTAATATGGGGAATGCTGCGCAGAAAGTTGTATTTAATACAACTATTTTATATGGGAAGATGTTTGTGACAGCAGGCATAACTTTTTATACAACACGTGTAGTTTTAGACATATTGGGAGATATAGATTATGGTATATATACGCTAATTGCAGGCGTTATAGCTATGCTTTCATTTTTAAATGCAGCGATGACTGTTTCAACACAACGATATTTATCATATCATCAAGGAACGAATAACTTATTGATGCAGAAAAAAGTATTTTCTAATAGCTGGATACTTCATATTGTAATTGGTTTGATTATAGTGTTGTTATTAGAAATTATCTGTCCCTTTTTGTTTGATTCAGTATTAAATATTCCAAGCCAAAGATTAGATGTAGCTAAGATTATTTACCATATGATGGTAATATCGGTTTTCTTTACAATAATTTCAGTTCCGTTTACAGCATCCTTAAACGCTCATGAGAATATGCTTTGGATTGCAGTGGTGAATATAATTGAAGTCTTATTGAAATTGGGAGTGGCGGTTTCCCTAATTTTTATTTCAGACTCTGATAAGCTAGTCATATTTGGAGTTTTAACAGCGTTTATCAGTCTAATATCTTTCTTAATATATTCTTTTTATTGTTTGAAAAAATATGACGAGTGTGATATTCGTCACTATTGTTATGATAAGCCGTTAATGAAAGAATTAACGGGATATGCAGGTTGGAATCTATTTGGAGTATTATGTGGTATGGGGAGAAATCAAGGATTGGCAGTTTTATTGAATCTTTTCTTTGGAACGGTGATTAATGCTGCATATGGGATAGCTAATCAATTGGCTGGACAAATTAATTTTTTCTCAGCGACAATGCTTCGTGCTATTAATCCTCAAATAATGAAGAGTGAAGGACAAAATGATAGGAAACGAATGTTAAAACTATCCATGTCTGCATGTAAATATGGTTTTTTCTTATTGGCAATATTAGCCATCCCTGCAATATTTGAAATGCCGGCTATACTTGGTATTTGGTTGAAGAAAGTACCTGATCATACTGTTGCTTTTTGCTCATTAATGCTGATTGGTACTTTAGTAAAACAATGGACAATCGGGTTGCAATCAGCAGCGCAAGCTACAGGGAAGATTCGTGTTTATCAGGCAGTTGTAGGCTCTTTATTATTGTTAAATTTACCAATCGCATATATACTACTTAAATTGGATTATCCACCCTATTTTGTTCTAATAAGTTTTATCTGTGTTGAATCAATTGCCTGTTTCTTTAGAATATTTTTTCTTGAAAAATTAGCAGGATTATCCATAAAAGAATTCGTTGCAAAAGTCTTTCTTAAAACGATGCTTCCTGCTTTCTCATCTTTAGTTGTATGCTTTTTTATTACAGAATATGTTCATTGGGATTTTCGTTTTTTATTGACATTCTCTTTATCATGTTTTATATTTATAATTACCATTTATATTGCAGGATTGGAAGATGAAGAAAAAATAGCATTAAATGGTTTATTAAAGAAACTACGTAGCATTTTAAATATAAATAGAGAATAATACTTATACTAGCTTGTTGTCTGAATGCAGATCTTATTTAGCCAAATCTAGTACGAAATAGAATAAATAATAATGATATAATAAATAAGTAAATATATAAAATAATGAAAAAAATATATCAAAAATTGCGCGCTTATTATTTGATTATAACAGCATATTTGTATGACATAAGGAGATATATGAAATATTCTAACTCTCTGAATAAATTATCAAATGAAAATAAAGTAAAAGGATTGCTTACTATGACATATCATGTCATTGAAAAGGGCCTTACAATGCCTGAAACAAGATTAGGGTTTGGTGCGAAACCTCTAAATACGTTAATTGATTTATGCGAATTATATATACATCGAAATTATAACTGTAGTGAGATGGAATTTACTCATTCAATTATGATACTGAATGAATATGTAGATTTTCATCGGCAGCATAATTATAATTTGGAGCAGGTTTTATTAGATAAAATACAGTCTCTCTCTATTAAAGTAGACATATTCCAAAAATCAGAACAATTAATCTTTAGAAAATCCGATTTTATAAAATATAAACATGCCGATTTTAAACAGTTTTGTGAATCGAGATATACAGTAAGGAATTATTCGTCAAAAGATATTCCAATAGATATATTACAAGATTGCGTAAATCTTGCACAAAAATCACCATCAGCATGTAATCGGCAACCTAACAGAATTTACATTATAAAGAATAAAGAGATAATCAAACAAGCCCTATCTCTACAGAATGGTAATAGGGGATTTGGAGACTTGGCTAACGCTTTGGTTGTGTTTACCTCAGATGTTTCAGTATTTCAGAGTGCATTTGAAAGAAACGAATCGTATTTAAATTCAGGCATGTTTGCTATGACTTTTGCATATGCTCTTCATTATTATGAAATAGGTTCTTGTGCGTTAAATTGGAGTGTAAGTAAAGATCGTGATGGAAAGATGAGGAGGTTGTTGAATGTACCCGAACGGGAAGTTATAACCCTTGTTATGTCATGTGGTTACTTACCAGATGAATTTAACGTTGCAAAATCACCAAGATTTGACGGTTTGAATGTTACTAAACTAATAGTGTGAGAATGAAAAAAGTTGGACTTATAACTATACATAGAGCCATAAATTATGGAGCGTCTCTTCAGGCGTTTGCGCTAAAAACTGTAATTGAAAGAGAAGGATTCGATTGTGAGATAATAGATTTACTTAGGCCGGTTCATAAAGATTTTGTAGATACTCGTAGATTTAATCCTTTATATAGTAATGTTTCAGCAAATGAAAAAGTAACGATAATATACTTCAAACAATTATTGAAAAAAGTTTTATTTTTCTTTACTAAACAGAAAAAATTGTCAGAATTAAATAAAGTTCGGAATAGAATATTTAAAACTTTCGATGAACAAGAAATGAAGTTTTCGAAAAAAATTTATCATAATGGAGATGAACTATATAAAAACCCTCCTAAATATGATGTATATGTGACAGGGAGTGATCAAGTCTGGAATCCCAAGATGCCATTTCATCCAGAGCCTTATTTTTTAACTTTTACCAATCCTGATTCTAAACGAATATCCTATGCGCCTAGTTTTGGTATTTCAGAATTACCTTTGGATTTGGTTTCTAAGTATAATTTATGGATAAATTCAATAGATTTTTTATCTGTGAGAGAAGAACATGGCGCGAAAATTATAAAACAAATAAGCAGCAGGGATGCACATGTTGTCTTAGACCCCACTCTATTATTAACGGGAGATGAATGGCTAAGTTATCTGCCAGATGTGAAGAAGAAAGAGCCATTCATTTTATTATATACGATAGGATATAGCAAGAGAACTATAGACCTTGCATATTATCTGCAATCGATAACTGGTTATCAAATTATAAAAATAGGAATGACAGTTGAAGATCTTTCTTTAGAAAATGTAAAAGTAATATGGAATTTAGGTCCTAAAGAATTTGTAAGCATCTTCAGTCAAGCTGCAATTGTTGCAACTAGTTCTTTTCATGGTGTCGCATTTTCTATAAATTTCCAAAAGCCATTTTTTTCTATTTTAAATACGAGTATACATCAGAGTAATGGTTCAAGAATAGAAAGCCTTCTCTCAATTTTAGGATTAGAAAATAGGATCATTGATAATGATTCTCCTTTACCAAAATTGAAAGATATTGAATTAGATTATCAAAATGTAAATATAAAACTCGAACAAGAACGAAGAAAATCATTTTCCTTTTTGAAAGAAGCATTGAATGAATAGATTTTATTAAAAAATATATAATAATAAACAATGAAAGTGTCTTTAATAACCCTACATAGAGTTCATAATTTTGGTTCATTATTACAGACTTATGCCACAGTTCGGTTTTTGCAATTAAATAATGCAGAAGTTGAAGTTGTTGATTATATACAACCGCGATTGACACCCAAAGGACTGAGGCAAAATATAATTGCATCAACTAATAATAAAAAAACAAATAAAATAAAGGCTTTTATTGTTATTTGCCTGAGAATTATAATCTCTTATTTCAATGATAAGAAAGTTGATTCTTTCTTGAAAGAATATATTCCATTAACTAAATATAAGTATCATAATATAGAAGATTTTAACCTTAATAAGGTTGCAGCTGATATATATATGACAGGAAGTGATCAGGTTTGGAATACTTCATATAATGCAGGAATTGATCCAAGTCTTTTTCTCGCTTTTGCTACTGAAGGGAAAAAGAAAATTTCTTATGCTGCAAGTTTTGGCAAATCGAAACTGGAGTTGGAAGAAAAAGAAATTATCTTTAATTATTTATCAAAATATGACTCCATTTCAGTAAGAGAAGATTCAGGATTAAAAATTATTGAAGACCTTGGATTAACAGGAACGCATGTGTTGGATCCGACATTTCTTTTGGATAAGGAAGATTGGATTGATTTTAGTAAGAATAAAAATCATAATTCTCAGAAAGAGCCATATCTCTTGATATATTCCGTGCATCTAGATTCTATGCCTCGTATTTTTAAAATAGCTCAGGAAATTGCAGAAAAGAAGAATCTAAAAATCTATTTGTTAAGTTATGGTCTTTCATTCTTACAAAAAGCAGATAAAGTATATAACTTTTCTACTATAACAGCACTTGATTTTATTCATTTATTTAATAATGCTGAGTTTATAGTTGCCTGTTCTTTCCATGGGGCGGCCTTTTCTATTAATCTGAATAAGCAATTTGTTGCTATTGCTCCAAAGAAGTTTGGTACCAGAACAAAAAGTATTTTAGCAGCGGTTGGAATAGAAGAACGTTATATTGAAGACTCATATGATATACATCGTATATCAGATTTAATAGACTATAATGATGTAAACTTGAGATTGAACGAATTGAAATATAAATCAAGACGATTTCTGAGGAATGAAATTTTGAAATGAAGAAAGTCCTTTTATTTATTCTAATTATATGCTCTGTTGAGTTTTGGGGGTTTTTTCTTGTTCCCAAGCCTCTTATGTATTTAGGTTATATATTCTCGTGGATGATTATGGGATATTGTCTTTTATCTTCATATTCAAAAAAGGATATATATTTTAAAAATTGTGTAATATTATTTTTAATAGGCATTTTTACTAATATATTATCTGCATATATTAATCATGGACAATCTTTCTGGATGACATTTTTAGCATTCAAAAATTATACATTCATATTATTATATTTTTATTTATCTAAAAATGAAGTTTCCGAAAAATATGTTGAACGACTTATCATATTTTTTGCCATAGTATTTTCGATATTTTATTTAATCCAAATGTCTGTCTATCCGTTAGAAATATTTGAAACTAAAATATATGAAGATAGAGGTACTTTAAGAATACGTTTATTAGGTAATGGCTTTTTGGGATTAGCTATTCTTATGCAAGTGAATCAATTCTTCATAAAGAAGAGATTAATCAACCTAGTAATGGCATTAGCCTTTTTTTGCGTTTTGATACTTGGAGGCTTTAGATTATTGCCTTTAACTATTTTGTTTTGTTCTGGTTTGATCTTTTTTAGAATAAATAAATTTTCACTTAAATCTATAATGAAGATTTCCGCTATTGGAATTTTTCTAATAATAGTTTTAGTGCAAATTCCATTTATATATAATATTTTAGAAGAAATGATTCTTAGATCGGAGTCTGATATTGATAGAGGACAAGATTCAATCAGATTTATCCAGTTTTCTTATTTCTTTTATGAATTTACACCTAATATCGGAGCATATATATTGGGTAATGGATTGCCTAATGGAGATAGTACATATGGGCAAGAGCATATGCTTATTCAAGAGCAAAGCAATCTATTTTGGATGGATTTGGGTTTGTTAGGACTATGGATTGTTGCAGGAGGAGTTATTGTAATAGCTATTTTATGGTATTCTGTAAAAGCAATATTCACATCTGTACCTAAAGAGAAATTTTATTTAGTTATGTACTTTTTGTATTTAGTTATGGTCTCTTTCACTAGTGCTGAGATATTTAGAATAGGATTATTTGGCGTACAAGCTATTGTTCTATATTTAATTGATAAGAGTAGAGTAAAGTCTTTAGAAATAAATAGATGAAATGAATTATTCTGTTGTAATACCTCTGTATAATAAGGAAGATAGCATTGTAAAAACAGTAAAATCAGTACTCAATCAGGAATATGCTCAATTTGAAATAGTTGTAGTAAATGATGGATCTACAGATAAGAGTTTGGAGAGATTATCTCAAATACAGGATGATCGTATTCGAATTATTTCAACTGAAAATGGAGGTGTTTCTCACGCTCGAAATGTAGGAATAAGAGAGGCTAAATATGAATGGATTGCATTTTTAGACGGAGATGATATCTGGGAGAAAAATTATTTGCATGAGATGGTTCTCTTTATGGAGAAGTACTCTGATGCCCAAATGTATGGGGCTAATAGATATATAATTAATAAATCAGGCGATATTGTTCGAAAAAAATGCAGATTAAATGCAGACTTTATGGGATATTTATTACCTTATTATAAATATGCATCTTCAATGGGGCCTTTATTCTTCTTATCAAGCACAATTGTTAACAAAGAAAAGTCAATAGAGATAGGATTGTTTGATGAAACTCTTTCTTTTGGAGAAGATATGGATTTTATTATTAGATTTACATTCTATAATAAAGTGGCATTTTATAATAGATATCTTATATATTATAGGAATGATTCGGAAAATCGAGCCATGGAGCGTGTTCATCCATTTAAAAAAACTATTCAGTACCAAGTTCTAGAAGGGAAGTATGACGAGTTTGCTTCTGAAGATAGCATTTTTAATAAGTATATTAATGGGTTGGCATTAAGATATTTAATGATTCCTATTTTAGATAAATATAAATTGGATAAAAAAATAATAGATAAATATATAAAAAGGACTAGAACATCAGATATCGGACTAAAAAAGTATATATTGTATATACCATATCCAATTATTAAGTTTTTAGTATCATTCATTATAAATTAATTGAGGTGAAAATGTCAAAAAGAGAAAATCCGAATTGTTTTATAATTATTGCTAAGGAAATAGGGCGATTTATAAAAGCTTTACGCCTTTATATATTTAATATTTTTTTTAGTAAAATTCCTTTTTTTGTGTTGAGAAAGCCAATAATTAGGTGCTATTTAACACTAGGAAAGAAATCTTATATTGCACCAAATCTTAAATTATTGAATAAAGATTTTAAGAAAAATAAGATTGTTGTGGGAAATAATTGCATTATAAATCCCGATTGCCTTTTAGATGGTAGGCAAGGACAAATAATTATAAATGATAATGTAGATATTGCCAGAGGAACATGGATTTTTACTCTTGAACATGACCCTCATTCCGATTACCATAAACTAAAGAGAGGGGATGTTATTATTGAGGATCATGTATGGGTAGCCTCCCGTGTTATTATTTTGCCTGGTGTTACAATAGGAAGAGGTGCTGTTGTTGCTTGTGGTGCTGTAGTGACAAAGGATGTTCCGGCTTATAGTATAGTTGGAGGTATTCCAGCAAAGGTAATAGGCACAAGGAAATCCAAGTTATTATATGATTTACATTATTTTCCGTATATGACTGTATAAAGTTGGTTTTAAATGAAGAAAAGAATTTATCTATTCCCGATGAGAGATATAGAAACTCTCAAAGAGAAAAACCCATATACTTATAATTTGACAGTAAGTCTCCAACAAAATTTTAATATTGTCAACTATGGACAGAAATTGTCTTGGTACGATATTCCTATAAATATATTTAGGACTGACTTTTTTTACTTTAATTGGATAGAAAATAGTTCTTTTATAAAAGCTGTAATTTTCATTTTTTTATTTTATCTGATAAAATTATTTGGTAAAAAGATTATTTGGACACATCATAACCTTCAGCCTCATGGTTCTAATGAAAAAGTTGGAAAGTTCTTGATTTCTTTTATGGCAAAAAAATCAGACTTTGTTATATTACATACAACTGAGAGTTATCAAGCTCTAAAATTGGACATAAGCGATGATCGGGTACTTCTTTTTCCTCATCCTGTTTTTTCAATGATGCAGCCTGAAATTACAACTGGTAAAAAATATGATATTCTAATATGGGGGAATATAAGAAAAAGTAAAGGAATTGAAGAGTTTTTAGAATTTTTATCTGAGAAAAGAATGCTCAATCGGTTGAAAATTAAAATAATAGGAAAGTTTGAAAGCGAAGAATATTTCAATTTCTTTTGTGAAAGATATATTGGATCCAATATAAGCATATCAAACAAATATATTGAAAGTGAAGAACTAGACAAACTTCATCTTGAAGCAAGATTAGTTTTCTTTCCTTATACAGGAAAGAGCGTATTTAATTCAGGCGCATTAATCACTTCTCTTCCTAAAGGCTCTCTTATTGTTGGGCCTAATGTGGGAGCTTTTAAGGAAATGGCTGCTCAAGGTATAATATTGGCATATCATGATTTTGGAGATGTTATTAAATATTTAGAAGAAAATAGTACTTTACCAGATTATAAGACAAAGATAGAATTATATTGTAAAAAAAATACATGGGGTAATTTTTCAAATTTCTTAAAAAATAAATTATATTAAAAATAAAAAAGACTATATATTTATGAAAAAAAAATTAAAGGTATACTATGCAAAACTCCCGAATATGGGGGATTTATTGAATGAATTGCTTATAAGCAAAGTGTTTGGGAATGATTTCAAAAAGGAATCTGTTTCTACATGTGAATTGAGCGTAATTGGTAGTGGTATGGATTGTTTTCTTAAAGACACATATATATATCCGAAATACTATTCATTATACTCAGAGCTTAGAGCAAAGTTTGTATCTTACCCTGTTAATGTATGGTGTACGGGATTTATCTTTAATCAACGCAACGATAAAGAGTTTATAAGAGAGATGAATTTTCATTCAGTAAGAGGAACTTTAACAAAAAAACGAGTTGAATCAATTCTTGGAAAGGAATTAGATATTGTAACTGGAGATGGAGGATTAATCACACCTTACTTACTGGATAAACCTGAGCAAAAAAAATACCAGGTTGGTGTTATTGCTCATTTTAAAGAACAAAATGAGCTTGTTTTTCAACAGCTTAAAGATTCATTCAAAGATTCTATATTCATAAATCTTAGAGATGATCCAATGACTGTAATAAAACAAATTGCTCAATGTGAATATATTATTTCAAGCAGTTTACATGGGTTGGTTGTTGCTGACAGTTTTAATATTCCTAATCAGTGGATTACTGTAACTGATAATTTAAAGGGAGATGGTTTTAAATTTCATGACTATTATTCTGCATTTGGATTAAAACCCAATCCTCTAAATATAAACGCGAGCAATATACCGACTCTTAATAATATCATTGATCAGTATAAAATCACAAGAGAGATGATTGATATTAAACAAAAAGAAATCTATTCAGCATTTCCTTTTAAATAAAAAATATAACATTGAAAGTATTAGCAGTAGCTTCAGCAGGTGGTCATTGGCTCCAATTATTAAGATTGAAGCCTGCTTTTGATTATTCTGAATTAGTTTTCATTTCAACAAGGGATAGCTTTTCCGAGTTTGTGCCTGAAAGTCGTTTTTATGCAATTCGAGATTTTAGTAGAAAGAATAAAATTGATATAATAAGGAGCTTAAGAGAAGTATGGCGGATAGTAGCCTCTGAAAAGCCAGATGTAATATTGACAACAGGAGCTGCACCTGGTTTAATAGTAATTATTGTTGGAGCCTTATGTTCTTGTAAAACTATTTGGGTCGATAGTATTGCAAATGTTGAAAAATTATCTTTAAGTGGAAAAATTGCATCTGTCTTTGCTGATAGAGTCTATACTCAATGGCCTCATTTAGCGTCTAAGAAGGTAATATATGCAGGAAATGTAATATCATGATTTTTGTAACAGTAGGAACGCAAGAGCCATTTGATCGGCTGATAAAAGCCATAGATGAACTGGCTGCAGTAGTAGAAGAACAAATTGTCGTACAAGCATTTGAGTCCAGCTATAAAGTGAAAAATGTGGAGGTTTGTGACTTTCTATCACCTAGTGAGTTTGATAAACTTTTTTTTAAAGCACGCTTGATAGTAAGTCATGCTGGTATGGGGACGGTAATTACAGCATTAACTCATAATAAACCTGTAATTATTATGCCTAGAATTGCACGCTTGGGAGAGCATCGAAATGAGCATCAATTAGCAACAGCTGCAATGCTAAAAGAGATGGGTTATGTATATGTAGTTGACAATGAGATTAATTTAGTTAATGTGCTTATGGAACTATTGCAAAGAGATGAGATTAAACCCTTACATCGTATTGGTAAGTATGCTTCAGATAGCTTGATCAAATCAATTTCAGACTTTCTAAAAAGTAAATAGTTTCTATCTTGATTATATATAAACCTTGATTTCAATATGGATTACAATGAACTTCAGTCTAAAACAATAAGTTTTCTGAGATTTCCTTTAATAGTCGCAGTGGTTTTTATCCACGCATATTCAGCCTCAACAACAGCTCAAGGAGGGGGCTCCGCCCCTGAAATGGTATACCCTGTATATGATTCTATAAGATATTTAATATCTCAAGTCATAGCAAGAATAGCAGTCCCTTTGTTTTTTTTTACATCCGGTTTTTTATTTTTTTATAAAATAAATAAAAATTGGAATCTACACATTTATGTAGATAAATTAAAAAAAAGAAGTAAAACTTTGCTTATTCCATATATTTTTTGGAATGCGTTGGTACTCTTATTGTATTTTATTGCCCAGAATACACCTCAATTGTCCAGTTTTTTCTCAGGAAATAATTTACTAATAAAAGATTATACTATAATTGATTTTTTTAAAGCTTTTTGGTCTATGGATAATAGTCCAACAAAGGCTCCTTTTTTATTCACCTTTTGGTTTATTCGCGATTTAATAGTTATAGTAATCTTATCTCCATTGGTATACTTGCTTGTTAAGTATTTAAAAATTTATGGTATTCTTCTTTTGTGCATTATTTGGTTTTTTAAATTTTATAGTATTGTAGGATTAAATAGTGCCTGCTTATTCTTTTTTAGTTTTGGTGCATATTTTAGTATTAATAACCTTAACTTTTTAAAAGTATTTAATAGGTTTTATTACCCTACTGCAATATTATATTCGATTCTAGCAATGTTGGATTTGATAACAAAGAACACACTTATTCATAATGCAGGAATTTTGGTTGGTTTAATTCTTCTTTTTAATATAGTTGCTTTTGGTATAAAGAATAATAAACTACATATATCAGTTTTTTTATCTAGTGCTAGTTTCTTTTTATTTGCATTTCATGAGCCTTGGTTGGATTTTTTAAGGCGTTTTTTATTTGTTTATATAAAACCTGCGAGTGAATTAGAATTTCTTTTTATATATTTTATACCGACTTTATTTATAATAGCATTATCTCTATTAGTTTATTTTTTGCTGAAAAAAATAATACCTCGTTTCACTAATATAATAACTGGAGGTCGATAAAAATAATGCTGACATGTAAAATCTTACTTTAATTGTAGGAATTGTTGTATCTCTATTATTAAAAATGGAAAGATTAAACTTAATAGTACACTAATTTGTTTTAACAAGAAAATCTTATTAAATAAAACCTTTTAAACAAATTATATGATAAGAGTTGTAATTTTATTATTTATTATATTCATTGTAATTAATGAATCTAATGCCCAAGAATATCAACTTGTAAGTATGAATTATCAAGAGTTGACCAGTATTAGGGAGAAGATTAGAAAAGGAAATTCCCAGTCACAAAAAGCATATCAGCAACTTTTAAAAGATGCGGATGCTTTATTAGATGTCATTCCATGTAAGGTCATAGATGGAAATATACCGCCATCTGGTGATAAAAATGATTTCTATTCCTTAAGTAAATATGCTTGGACAGAGTCAAATTCTAATGGAGAGTTGTTGTCTGTTTTGAAAGATGGGCAAGTGAATCCTAAAGCCGAATCTGATGCTTATGATATGGATAGGTTGAATTTGATGGTTGAGCAAATAGAGACATTATCATTAGCTTGGTTTTATTCTCAGAATGAAGAATATGCTAAAAAAGCCTCTAATATTTTGAAAATTTGGTTTATTGATCCTGAAAGTAGAATGAATCCTAATTTTAAATATGCTGCATGCTTATCAGAAGATAGTAAAGAAGGAATGGCAACTGGTATAATATTTGGTGTTGTTTTCATAAAGTTGATAGACTATGTAAAATTATTAGAAATCTCTAAATATTGGGCTGATTCAGATGATCGAGCATTAAAGAGTTGGTTTGCTGAATTATCTACATGGCTTTTAAATAGTAATCAAGGAAAGTCTATTAGAAAAGCATCAAATAATCAAGCTATATGGTATATTACTCAACTTGCAACATATTCTTTATATATAGGAAATACTGAAGAGTTGGAGCAAATGATCACTTTAGCAAAAGAGCAAATAAAAAAGCAAATAGATAGAAATGGACGTTTTCCTATGGAATTAAAAAGAAATCAATCTTTAAGATATTCTATATATTGTTTACAAGGATTTATTACCATGGCTACCATATCTTCATACACAAATAATGATTTATGGAGTTATAAAACAGAAGATGGTAAAAATCTCAAACTCGCATTTGATTATCTTATTCCTTATATTTCAGGTTCAAAAGAATGGGCTTTTGGAAGTAAGCCGCAAAAGATTGCAACAACAACAGCTTTATCAGTGGCGCGTGATTTAGCGAACGTCTATGATGATTCCGTTTACAAAGATATGATAATGAAACTTCAGAAGAGAACTTCGTCCGTGTCCAGAATAACATGGTTGATGGGAGAAAACAACTATTAATTTATTAGTATAATATTCCTATGTCCCACACCCTCCACCTCACCCCTACCTCTTCCAAAGAAGAAACCTACAGATCTCTCCTTCCCCAACTAAAAGCACTGCTGGAAGGAGAAACCGATACCATTGCCAATTTTGCCAATATATCATCAGCATTGAAGATGACATTCGGCTTCTTCTGGGTTGGCTTCTATGTTGTAAAAAAGGATGAACTCGTCCTCGGGCCATTCCAGGGAACAATAGCCTGTACCCGTATCAAGTATGGAAAAGGAGTTTGCGGAACAGCATGGAAGGAAAAGAGAACAGTTATAGTAGAAGATGTAAATCAGTTCCCCGGGCATATTGCCTGCGATGCCGCTTCTCAATCCGAAATAGTAGTACCCCTGTTCCATCACGATGAAGTTATTGCTGTACTTGATATAGACAGCGAGCATCTGAATCACTTTGATGAAACAGATGCGCAATATCTTCAACAGATAGTTAAACTGTTGGAATCTTAAATTCCGGTTACTTTATCAGAAAGGGAACAATAGCGGTAGTACTAATATCATTACTATTCCCATAATTAATTGTAGAGGCAATCCCACCTTTATATAATCCATGAATGTATAACGCCCGGCACTCATTACCAACGCATTTGGAGGTGTTGAGAATGGAGACGCGAAACACATACTCGCAGCTACTGCAACAGCAAACAGGAACGGATATGGGCTGACGCTCATACTTACCGCAGCTTTGAGGGCTATAGGTGTGAATAGCACGGCTGTTGCTGTATTGCTAATAAACATGGTGAGCAATGATGTACAGAAATATATTCCTGCTAACAGGGCATAAGGACCAAAGTCTCCTAACTTACCAACCAGTCCACCGGAAATTAACGTATCTACTCCCGTGTTTTGGAATGCTGTAGCCATAGGCAGCATAGCTCCGATGAGCACTACACTTTCCCAATTGATACTGCCGTAGGCTTCTTCCATGTTTCTTAAACAGCCTGTGACAACCATTGCCACTGCCGCCAGTAGAATTGCTATCACAGATGGAACAATCTCAAACACCATGGCTATTACCATTAATATCATGATAGCCGCAGCTATAGGGGCTTTCTGATCTAGTGTTACCTTTGCAGCTTCCTTTAAGGGTTGTCCCACCAGCACGAGGTCGTCCTGCCTGTCATCGAGGTTTGCGAGGTCTTTCCATGTACCCTGTATCAAGAGTGCATCTCCCGAATGCAATTTTGCATCTTTAATATCATGCATGCGATATTCATTCTGCCGCTGAATACCAAGTACATTTACATTATATTCCTCTCTGAACTGAATCTCTGAGATTGTCCGGTTTATAAGTTTGGAATTAGGCATGATAAATATCTCGGCAATACCTGATTCCTGAAAATCAGCAAAAGGATAATCTCCGTTTGTTTTCTCCAGATGCAGATGATTTTCGGAAACGAATCTCTCTATATCTTCAAGACTTCCATGACAATATAATATATCACCTTTCTGTATCGTTGACTTTGGACCAGCAACTTCTTCAATGACATTCTTCCTGAATCTGGAATTGCCGACTTTTCGTACTATCTTACTGATACTTACATTGTAATGTGTCGCTATTTTTAGTTCGGCAAGAGTTTTGTCCGATAATGGTGTGTCATTTTTTACTTCTATCCTGTATGATTGGTTTTGCAATTCATACTCCATAGCCAGTTCGACCAATGATTTTCCCTGTTTCTTTTTTGTTGCAGACGCGTCACTTTTGGATATTAATAATTTACTTAGAAAGAATAAAATAATAACTCCGACTCCCAGAGCGACAAATCCTATAGGAGCAAAAGAGAAGAATGATAAAGCTTTATATCCTGCATCTACCAAGGCATTATTAATGACCAGATTGGGAGGGGTACTGATTAGTGTAAACATCCCCATACTGCTGGCGAAGGCTAATGGCATCAGGTATCTGCGTGGACTGATATTGGCGCTTGTAGCCATACTGACAATAATCGGCATCATTACAGCTACAGTACCTGTATTGCTCACAAAAGCACCTATCGAGGCTGTTACAAGCATTACGAGTATGAATAGTTTATTTTCGTTGCTTCCCGCCGTTTGCAATATCTTGCTACTGATAACCTTGGCTAGTCCGGTACGGAAGATTCCGGCGCCTACGATGAAGAGCCCGATCATCATTATGACGACAGGATTCGAAAATCCGGCCAATGCTTCTGATGTATCCAGTATTCCGAAAAGGACCAATGCCAGTAGGGCACATACAGCCACGAGGTCGGAGCGGACCTTTCCCCGCATGAAGAAAATGGATGCCGTAATCAGAATTGCCAATGTAATATTGATAGGGGATAGTAAGGAGGATAATTCCATATTTAAATATATATTATATGATATATTAAGCAGTTTGTTTCTCGAATGTACGCAAAGATAAAGAATCCTTTAGCTCAAAGCGAATACTTTTAAGTAAGAACGTTAAAAAGATAAGAATTGTTTATCTTTTTTCACGTTCATTAATCAGGTATTATTTTTCAGCAAACCAATTTAGAATATAACTTATGAGTAGGCTTCAAATTTTTATTCTTTGCAAATCTTCACTAAAAAAGACTGACAAAATGGGAATTAATATGTAATTTTGTCAGGTTTTATCTACTGTTTAACAGTTGACGGTAGGCAACTATTAGCCATATTTGTAGCCTAATGTGTTGAATACTTATGATATATAACCTATAAACTTGTAATTATAATGGCAAAACCGGACATCCAACAAGTAAAGCAACGCTTCGGTATCATCGGGAATAGTCCCGATCTGAACCGGGCTATAGATATTGCCCTTCAGGTGGCTCCTACCGATATGTCGGTATTGGTGACCGGGGAGAGCGGAGTAGGGAAAGAGAATTTTCCACAGATTATTCATCAGTTCAGCCATCGTAAACACGGGACATATATCGCAGTCAATTGCGGTTCTATTCCCGAAGGAACGATCGATTCCGAACTTTTCGGACACGAGAAAGGGTCTTTTACCGGAGCAACAGGTGAGCGGAAAGGATATTTTGAGGTAGCTAACGGAGGTACTTTATTTCTCGATGAGGTAGGGGAGTTGCCTCTGTCTACTCAGGCTCGCTTATTACGCGTACTGGAAACAGGAGAGTTTATAAAAGTGGGTTCATCTAAAGTGGAGAAAACCGATGTACGTGTTGTTGCCGCTACCAATCTGGATATGGTGACTGCTACCCGTAACGGGCGTTTCCGTGAAGATTTGTACTATCGTCTTAACACAGTACCTATCCGTATTCCGGCACTTAGGGACCGGAAGGATGATATCCCCTTGTTATTCAGGAAATTTGCAAGCGATTGTGCCGAAAAGTATAGTATGCCTCCGATCGTGCTAACCGATTCTGCAAGACAAATGCTAAAAGAATATTACTGGCCCGGCAATATCCGCCAGTTAAAGAATATTACAGAACAGATTTCGATAATTGAGCAAACGAGGGATATAACTCCTGATATACTGAAATTATATCTTCCGGCCAATGAGGTCGGACTTATACCTGTAGGAACAATAAGCGCCGGTGAACAGAAGAATTTCAATAACGAGCGGGAAATATTATATCAGGTATTGTTCGATATGAAGAAGGATATGAACGAGCTGAAAAAGATCGTTCATGATATCGTGGCCGGAAATATGAAGCCCGGAGATATCCTCTCTTCTCCTGTGGTAAACAGTAGTGAAAAGCCTCTTACGCCAATGGTTGTAAATCAGGCAGACAGGACCTCATCTTTGCCTATCAAAGATGACGGACATACCATAATACCTGCATCTACAATTGCCGATGCCGATGTGATCGAGGCTCCGGAGTATGAGGAGGAAACGCTTTCGTTACAAGATGTAGAAAGAGATATGATTATAAAAGCACTGGAGCGGCATAATGGGAAACGCAAGAATGCAGCTCAGGATCTAAAAATATCGGAGCGTACATTGTATAGAAAAATAAAAGAATATAATCTGGAAAATTTATGAAAAAGGTATTATTGTCACTTTTCTTTGTCGCATTGTTTGCCGGCTGTACGGTGTCTTATAAATTTAATGGGGCATCTATCAACTATGCGGAAACGCCAACAATCGATATACGCGATTTCCAGAATCAGGCACCTTATGTATATCCTCCGCTGACTCAGGTATTCAACGAGCGAATGAAGGATGTATTTACCCGTAATACGAAACTGCAATTCACCTCGATTAATCCGTCGCTCGAGATTGAAGGGGAGATTGTTACATATGAATTGACACCTTTGTCGGTAAAGGAAGATAACTTCTCCGCCGAAACACGTTTGACATTAGGAGTGAAGATGCGGTTCAGAAATAATAAGAATCCGCAAGAAGACAAAGAGGAAACGATTACTGCTTACCGTGACTTCTCCAGTAGCCTGATGCTTACCGATGTACAGGATGGATTGATTGATGAGTTGACGAAAGATATTGTAGACCAGATTTTTAATGCGACAATGTCTAATTGGTAGAAAAAAGTAATTCATCATTCTTAATTCATCATTTTTAATTGAAAAAGTGGATATTCAACAATTCTATAAATTAACCGAAAAAGGCGTAAATCCTTCGCAAGAGGATATACAGCCCTTAAGGGTTTTTGTTGAAGAATATCCATATTCGCAGACGGGTATATTTACTTATCTGAAGTCTGTATATTTATTTGAGTCTGAAAGTTTTCAGGAAGAACTGGGTAAGTTAAGTATTTTTGTAAATGACCGTAAGGCTTTATTTTACTATATTTTGAGTGATGAGTATGACTCGTTTTTCCGTCAGACGGGAAAAAGTGAGGTGAGTGAAGATAAAACCAGTCTGTTACTGAATGCTTTTTTCGAATTGAAAGGAAATAATGATGCGGATGCAGATCTGGAGTATAGTATATCACATTCAAGTCTCGCTACTACAGATTACTTTACTTATATGCAGGTGACTTCTGTAGCGGAGAGTGAAGATATCCCTGCTGATAAAGAACCGTCAAGCCTCAAGCATCAGAATATCATAGATACATTCATTACCCGTTCGGAGATGGAAGGCGGTATCCGCATACAAATAAGCGGAGACGACGAGCCTTTGTCGGATGATACGGAAAAAACGGATGAAAAAGATGATGAACTGGACGAAGATGTATTTTTTACCGAGACATTGGCTAAAATCTACATAAAACAGAAGAAGTATGAGAAAGCATACAAAATTATTAAACACTTAAGTTTGAATTATCCGAAAAAAAATATTTACTTTGCAGACCAATTGAGTTTTTTGGAAAAACTGATTATAAATTCGAAATTTAAAGATACAAAATGATTACACTTATTACTGTATTAATTGTAATTGCAGCGATTGCCTTAGTACTGATAGTTCTTGTTCAAAATTCTAAAGGTGGTGGCCTTTCATCAGGTTTCTCATCATCAAACGCCATTATGGGTGTTCGTAAAACTACCGATTTCCTTGAAAAAGCAACTTGGGGACTAGCCGGTTTCATCATGGTGATGAGTATAGTTTGTGTTATGATCAGGCCGAAAGCGACAACTACCCTTCAACCGGAAGTAGGCGCCCCTGCTCCTGTTAATACAGGTGCTCCTGATATGTCGACAACACTGCCTGCCATACCAAGCAACACTGCGCCTGCACCTGCTACAGAGCAGCCAGCGACACCTCCTGCTGAATAATCTCAGACTAGAATATAATTAAGATATTTGAAGGCTTCTCACATGGGAAGCCTTTTTTGTGATATAAGTGCATGTATTTGCCGGATATTTATCTATACGGTTTTAGGAGTTCTTTGAAAGATTGGATTGGCCTCCTAAATGCACCAAGGGGGACTTACTATGAGAGTAAAAAGTAATATGTAGAAAAGTGTTACTTTTGTTACCTTTTATATAGTACCCTTTGTGTAACTCTTTGTGTCTCTTGTGGTAAAGAGTTTTAACCACCAAGTACACGAAGGAAATCACAAAGAGCACAAAGGCTAAAAAAACTGTTACATGTGTTACCTTTTGAAAAAGTTACAAGTAGACAAGATACAAGTAAACAAGATACAAGATGTTAACTGCTAACTGATGACTGTTAACTGATATATCTGTTACCTTTGTTACCTTTTAACTATATATGGTTAAAATATGTAATTTTGCGGAGAGTTATAGTTCTGGATATGTCGGTATATCAGCAAGATAATCGAATGTTTGCGTGCTGTAATCCATCCGGCAACAATAATGGCTGAGTCCGTTGGATACAATCAGGTATTTTACTTTCAGCACGATGTTATATCTTACTATCTGGTCGAAAACAGCCTGAGTGATTTCCACATCCGGCGACTTATATTCGACTATGACCAGAGGGGAAATAGTTTTATCGTAAACAATGGAATCACACCTGCGTTTCTGGTTGTTCAGGTTGATTTGTATCTCGTTAGCTATTAAAGCCTGCGGATATCCTTTCTCTGTGATCAGGTAATTAATGAAGTGCTGGCGTACCCATTCTTCGGGTGTAAGTGTCACAAACTTACGACGCAGCCTGTCGAAAACGCTAAGTCTTCCGTCCGTTTTTTTTACATTTATATTGAAAGGGGGCAGATTTAAATCCAACATTTGTTACCTTTGTTAATCCTGTACAACAAAAAATAAAAGATACTTGTTTTATCTTGAAACAAAAGTAAAGTTAATATGAAAACAAAACAAGAAATTGTAGACAATTGGCTTCCGAGGTACACCAAAAGGCCGTTAGAACAGTTTACCAAACATATATTACTTACCAATTTTGCAAAGTATGTAGAGGTGTTTGCCAGTCATTTCAATGTGCCTATTGTGGGCCTTGACGGTAATATGCCGAATGCATCGGCCAATGGTATTACTATTATCAATTTTGGAATGGGAAGCGCCAATGCGGCGACTATAATGGACTTACTGAGCGCTATTGAGCCCGAAGCCGTATTGTTTTTAGGTAAATGCGGAGGGATAAAGAAACATAACAATCTGGGAGATTACATATTGCCCATCGCGGCTATCAGGGGAGAAGGGACATCGAACGATTATTTTCCACCCGAAGTGCCGTCTTTACCCGCTTTCAGCCTGTTGAGGTCAGTATCGTCCACTATCCGTAATCACAACCGCGATTACTGGACGGGGACAGTATATACCACCAATCGCCGGGTGTGGGAATATGACGATGTATTCAAAGACTACCTGAGGCGGATTCGCACAATGGCTGTGGATATGGAAACGGCGACATTGTTTACCTGCGGGTTTGCTAACCAGATCCCGACCGGAGCGTTGCTATTGGTATCTGACCAGCCAATGATTTCGGACGGTGTGAAAACTGAAAAGAGTGACAGCCTGGTCACTAAAAGTTTTGTGGATGAGCATGTGCTTATAGGCATAGAGTCTCTTACAACACTGATAAACAACGGGCAAACCGTTAAACACCTGAAATTTGAATAAGGACTATGACTTTTGAGCAAATTATAGCCGATATAAAAGCCCGTAAATTTAAGCCTGTTTACTTATTGATGGGTGACGAGCCGTATTACATCGACGAGATAACAGATATGCTGGTAAGCACCGTCCTGCCAGAGGAGGAAAAGGACTTTAACCAAACTATCCGTTATGGAATGGAGACAGATGTGGCTTCTGTTATTACTATGGCGCGTAGTTTTCCGATGATGTCCGATTAT
>JBKEBA010000028.1:0-67715 GCA_047972895.1 Dysgonomonas sp. | reverse complement strand
TAAAGAAACAACCTCGATATCCGAAAACGAAGGAATGACCCCACGTCGAGGAATATTTCCTTGTTCATTTACTAAATCATAAGAGAAATTCTTGCAAATATCAAGAAATTTGGCGAATATTGCATGTAAGTTGTGCATAACTGTATGGCATTTTAATTGATTTGACACCATTAAAATACTAAATTTCAGTAATATGCACAACTTATATCTCATCTTTTTATTTGATAATTAATTCCGCCAACGGGTAAGAATATATGATATTTTTAGAAAGAACATCTATTTTGTCAGAGGTTATAGAAGAGAATCATCAACTGATTCCGGTTATAAATCGTTTTGGTATAAAGTTAGGGTTAGGAGATAAAACAATAGAAAATATTTGTCAGTCTGCTAACGTCGATACAGAATTCTTTCTTGCCATACTCAACACATTTCTGAATGAAGATTATTTTCCAGAGAAGAAATTGCAGAAATTTGATATAGAACTGGTAGTAAAGTATATAAACCAGACAGATGCATATCTGACACATGCCCAGTTATACAATCTCGAAAAACACTTGAATGCTTTTATTTCAATGAGTGACCCTAATAATGCTCAATTAAAATTAATCAGCAGGTTATTTATTGAATTTAAAAAAGAATTGAAAGGACAAATTGACCAAAGGATGGTTAATGGAGATTCCACTCCATTAGCTTTGCTTACCGATCTAAAGAGTATCATTATAAGGCACATATCAGGAAATTTTAATGAGAATATGTGTTATGCCGTTATTTTCACAATAGATAGCTTTCAGAAAGATTTGGAAAAGCATAACCGAATCAAAGAAAAGATATTGAAACCCATGCTTGCTAGTCTTGAAGAATCGGACATCGCCGATTTACAGGAACTTATAGCAACGAGTAATGCCCTAAAAGTAAATAAAATGCAAGCCTTATCGCAACGTGAGCTTGATGTATTACGACATGTTGCACTCGGCTTATTGAATAAAGAAGTAGCTGATAAGCTCAGTATCAGCCTAAACACAGTCTTATCTCACCGCAAAAACATTACTGCAAAACTAGGTATTAAAACAGTCTCAGGACTTATTTTTTATTGTATCACTCATGGATATATATCCGCAGACGAAATAGAACTATAAAACACAGATATGGAAAAACAGAATAGATTTTTATCTTTCGAACTATTATTAGCTATCCTTTTTATTGTTGCCTTTTTTCTCCCATGGTTAGATTGGGGTATATTGAAAGTTATAGGATGGGATATTCCCGAACTACAAAAGAAAATGACCAAGGTTACCAACTTTTTCAAATTTTTCTCTAAAAATAAAGAGTGGATTTATTCTACCCATGTAGTTTATGTTATACCATTACTCAGCATCTTCGTTATGATTTTGTGGATGATGTTAAAAAAGAAAACCTCTAGGATATTACTGATGATAACAGGAGTATTTGGCCTTATTGTATCACTAAATTTATTTTATAAACTGCCAAAAGCCGGAAGCGGCGTATATTTATTGACAGCTTCTTCCGTTATATCAATAGTCTATCTCATTATTATTTTCTGTAGAAAGAAGAAAGTTGAACCTGGAAGTGAATTAATCGAAACTCCTCCAGAAGGTATTGACACTGATGTAAAATAAACTTAACGAATAAAAAAAAGGTATTTGGGTTTTCCAAATACCTTTTTTTATAGAGATTGGTAATTAATCCAAACGCTCCCATTCAAATTTACCCTTTAGAACAGCTGTATGCTTACCTGTAATATCCTTGATATTATTATCATCATCAGCAGTCATAGTAAATTCCCATCCACAAGCTAAATCTGTTTCTTCGCCTGTCACTTGAGTAGTTCCATCCATTAATTTGTTAATTTCATTTTCGGATTTAGCAGTTTTCCATATGTGGAAATCTTTAATGTACCCTTGTGATTTACGAGTTTGACTACCGTCCTTATTAAATTGAGCAAAAGCTATCATCGGAAGGCTTGGCAGTGCATTATCATTTCCACCATAATAATTTCCAGAATATGTTTCACCATTAACTACTTTATTCTTAAGTACGCCGTTAACATAATATTTTGCTACAACAGGTTTTCCATTCTCTATACTTCCATCAACACCATTATCATCATAAACAGCTGCAACGTGTACCCATGTTTCTGTTTGCGCAAATCCGTCGCCTGGTTCCCACAATTTATCTTTCTCTTTTTGAGCATACGTTATGCGCAAATAGTTACCACTAATCATATTAACCATCCAGCCACAACGCACACCGCTATCTTCAACAAAAGTAGAAATTACCGCACCTATCCCACCCGGAATTGTTTTGAATTTTAGCCAAAGCTCAACAGTAAATGCACGTTTTCCTGGTTCTCCGAATTTGATATAATCATCGCTCGTCCCAAAATCTATATATCCACCATCATTACCATTAACATAAAGCTCAGCCGGATATAATGTATTCTCTGTCAACACAGTGGCTTTGAAATTAGTCTCAGCTTGATCTGCTTTTGCTGCTAATTGAGTTATTTTATCCTGAGTAGGATTAGCTTCTTCTCCTGAATATATGTTCATAATAACCTGACCGATTTCAGCCATCACATCCTCAAGTATACTTTTACTCTCGGGCGGGTACATACCCTTTCTGTCTCCATATTGAGAATTATCTCTTAAATCCTGTAACTTGTTGAGTGATTCCCCCAATTCGACTATATAAGGATTGTTTTCCCTATCCCCCTCATTTTTCTCTTCAGTACAAGCTGCAAACGACATGGTCAGCAGAATTAGTAATGTGAAAAACATTCCGGTTATTATATTACCGCTTGTCGAGTGTTTCATAATAAATAATAATTTAAAATTAATGATTTATAGTTTTTCGTGCATTATATCCTTGCAAAATAATAAGATAGGATACGACACAATAATAATAAATGGTTTATACTAAAAGAACTATAACCCATTTTCTATGTAAATAATATGTTTTTAACCTCTATAGTTAACCGTACTAATTTATAGTCGTAATTTATAAAGAATACCCTTATCCCATTCCAAAAAAAATGTAGAATAAAAAAAAGCGGGGTACTTACGATAAGCACCCCACTTTACTATAGAATAAAACTATTGTTTACTTTTTCTTGCCTTTCGGATTATTTGCCTTCAATTCATTAGAGAACGAATAAGGAAAATCAGAATCATTTATACCTCTGGTTTCGTTAGCCTTCGGAGCCATCTGATAGTTTATTTCAGTTCCTTTCATTAAAGCATCATGCTTCAGATAATTTTTCGTATATGGTTGTCCATCTACACTCATGCTTGAAATATATCTGTTAGCAGCATTATTATTATCAGCATTGATAACAACTTTTTTCCCGTTTTCAAGATTTAAAGTAACTTTCTTGAATAAAGGAGATCCTAAGATATATTCATCTGATCCAGGACAAACCGGATAGAATCCAAGAGCTGAGAATACATACCAAGCAGAAGTCTGACCATTATCTTCGTCACCGCAATATCCATCAGGATTTGGCGTATATAACTTATCCATAACCTCGCGCACCCAGTATTGTGCTTTCCAAGGCTCACCAGAATAGTTATACATATAAATCATATGCTGTATTGGCTGATTACCATGAGCATAGTTACCCATATTCATAATCTGCATTTCACGTATTTCATGAATTACACCACCATAATAGCTATCATCGAATAATGGCGGAACATTAAATACAGAATCCATCATTTGGTTGAATCCAGCTTTTCCTCCCATCAAGTCAATCAATCCCTGTGGGTCGTGGAATACAGACCATGTATAATGCCAGCTATTACCTTCAGTAAACGCATCACCCCATTTCAAAGGATTAAATGGAGATTGGAATTTACCATCCTGATTTTTACCACGCATCAATTTATGCTCCGGATCGAACAGATTTTTATAATTCATTGCGCGTTTAGCATAGATATCTATTTCCTTAGCAGGTTTACCTAATTTTTTACCAAATTGGTAAATACACCAGTCATCATATGCATATTCAAGCGTACGTGCTGCGTTCTCATTGATTTTTACATCATATGGCACATATCCAAGCTTGTTGTAATACTCCCAACCTAAGCGTCCTGTAGAGCTTACTTTAGGATGTACAGCATTAGCTCCGTGTATCACTGCTTGCCATAGAGTTTCAGCATCATAGCCTCTTAGCCCCTTCAGATAAGCATCTGCGACTACTGAAGCAGAGTTGTTACCAACCATACAACCTCTATGTCCAGGACTAGCCCATTCAGGCAAGAAACCACTTTCTTTATATGTATTTGCTAAACCTTCCTGCATCTTCACATTCATATCAGGATACATTAGATTCAAGAATGGGAATAAACAACGGAACGTATCCCAAAATCCAGTATCAGTAAACATATAACCTGGTAGAACTTCTCCATTATATGGACTGTAGTGCATAACCTTTCCTGCTGCATCTATTTCGAAGAAACTGCGAGGGAATAATACCGAACGATAAAGGCAAGAATAGAATGTACGAAGGTTATCGATATTGTCATCTTCTACAGCGATACGTCCAAGTACTTCATTCCATTTTGCTCTACCTTTTGCTACTATTTGGTCAAAAGAGTCGTTACCCAGTTCTTTAAGATTTTGTTCTGCTTGTTCAGGGCTTATGAAAGACGACGCTATTTTAGCATGCACTATTTCTCCCTTTTTAGTAGAAAATCCGATAATCCCCCCGGCATGGTCGTGTTGAATTTCCAAACCACCTTTATTGATTTCACTAACCAATTTATTCTTATCCTCACGTGTTGTAGTCACAGAGGCCGTATAAGTGAATGGTTTGTCAAATACAATTACAAAGTAGTTTTTGAAATTTTCAGGCACACCACCACTATTGCGGGTTGTATAACCAATTATCTTATTTTCGTCAGGAATTATCTTTATATAAGAACCTCTGTCCAGCGCGTCAACTACTACATACGAATTTTCGTTTTCAGGAAATGTAAAACGGAACATTACAGCACGTTCTGTAGGAGCAAGTTCTGTCACAACATCATGATCTGCAAGATAAACTTTGTAGTAATACGGTTTTGCTATCTCAGCCTTATGAGCGAACCAGCTAGCTCGTTCATCTTGGTCAAATACAGGTTTACCTGTAACCGGCATAATCGCAAATTGACCATAGTCATTAATCCAAGGACTAGGTTGATGTGTTTGTTTGAATCCGCGAATTTTGTCGGAATCATAGGTATATGCCCATCCATCGCCCATTTTACCTGTTTGTGGCATCCAAAAGTTCATGCCCCAAGGCATGGCTATGGCCGGATAAGTATTACCTGTCGAAAGGGAGAA
This sequence comes from Dysgonomonas sp., assembly GCA_047972895.1. Classification (GTDB taxonomy): domain Bacteria; phylum Bacteroidota; class Bacteroidia; order Bacteroidales; family Dysgonomonadaceae; genus Dysgonomonas. The sequence goes on along the minus strand of JBKEBA010000028.1, from coordinate 62,372 downwards.
TTTGGATTGCGTCCCCACCAACGGGTTCACATAATCAACCAAATCTCCTTTTTGAGCATTAGTCGTGCCCAGAAAAGCAAATAAACCTAAGAATAAAATTCCTAATTTTCTCATTTTTGATTTTGATTTTGATTTAATTTATCATCTAGCATTTTAATATAATATCCTCCGACAACTGATCGGGCCTGAAAACCGCGTTGGTTCGGTCTGTCAGTAAATACCCAGTCAGACATTGGCACTCTATCAGGTGTTATATCCATAAATAGATATATCGGACTAATGAATTTTTCAAATGTAGCCTTGTCCTGAGCCAGAGTTGCAGTCCAGATTATCCAATCTGTTTTTGTGTATGTTTCACGATTATCCAACGGCAAGCCATACTTATTTTGCTTGCTAAGATAATAAGAAATTTCTTTTTGTGCTACCTCTGCAGGAAAGATATCCATTTTCAATATTTTGTCCCATACCAAATTATACTTCTGGCTCCATGTACCCGGTTTATCGAAAGTCAAACGGTAGTGATCTCCATCATCTGCCATTTTCATCCACTCTTGAGCCATTTCTCTAGCCTTATTCGTATATTTCTCAGCTATATCTTTCCTACCTAACATATCAGCCAAACGGCCATATGAAGCAATACCCATAATCGCTTTTACCGAGAGATTAACATTGTGAGCAAAATGTCCTGCAAAGTCATCAGTACAAAGTTGATTTTCAGGATCCAATCCTTTTTCCACTAAATAGTTAGTCCAGATAGTCAATACATCCCAATGTTTCTCCGCATACTTCGCATTCCCTTCCATTGCAGCCACAGCAGCAGTTAATGCTAGCATATTGCCAGCTTCCTCTACAGGCATATCACCACCATATGTCTGTCCATTAGCCAACGGATATGTACCTACATCATGAGCAGGAAAATCTTTCGTCCATTTTCCACTTTCACTATAATAATATATATGGTTCATCAACCCTTTTGCAAGTTCAGGATTATAATACAAGAAAAGTGGAGCAGAAGGATATGTAACATCCACTGTACCTATAGAACCATTACTAAAGTTTTCTTTAGACAAGAATAATAAATCTCCATTAGGAGCCTGTACCAACTTATGAGCAGTGATAGCCTGACGATAAGCTAAAGCACAAAGCTCAGCATATTCTTTACCTCCCGACTGAGTGGCAGTTTCTATCAACTCTTTATCAAATTTATAGCATTTTTCGATAAGGGCATCGTATTCCTGATTTGCTTTATGGAAAATTCCGGTGATAGTCTGATCTCCTTCATTGTTCCAGTACGGTCTAAGATTATCTCCGAAATACTGGATAGAGTATATATCATCATAACCAATCATAATTTTTCCGGAAACTGATTTAACAGAACCCAAATTACGAGTTAAAGCCAACTTATCTCCTGTATTTTCTCTCTTATTAATAGATTCTTTTTTGATTCCTTCTACAAAGTTTGTACGAAGTTCTTCACTATCGCCTATACTGTAAGAAGTATTTTCTTTTTCAGCAGCTAAATAGAAGTAACCCCAATCTATACGAACGTCGTCACCGCTTTTCGCCAATATTTGTTGATCTAGGCTTCCTGTTTTTAGGAAAATAAGATCGCCATCTTCGAAACCTTCACTAACCGATTTTTGAAGAGGTTTGTCTAAAGCCCATGCAGGAGAAGCTTCTAAGTATAGATCAACATCGTGAGCTTTGCCATCATTAGCCGAAACTTCATATGTAATATAGTTTACAGGACGTGAAAGTAATTTTAAGTCGTCCATAAACAGCGGAGCTGCAAATGTAACTTTCAAATCAACTTCACCGCAAGTAAACACATAATGTGTCTGAGTAGCTTGTACATCGACCGATTTTTGCACAGCAGTGTTTTTCAAAAGTTCTTTATTATCTTTTTCCATGACCAGACCAAAGTCGAAAAGAGCAAGCCCCATGCGATCGTGACACCATCCAGCCATAACATTTTCTCCTTTTTTCAGGGTAGCCACTACTTCGTCAGACAACTTAACTAATACATTCTTTTTACATGCATTTCCTGTATTCACAACTTCAATGCCATTAATATAGATAATTGCGTCATCATCATGAGAATATTCAAGATAAACAGCTTTCCCAGCTAAATCTTCATCTAAGTTAATTGTACGCCTTACCCAAATAAATTCTGTATTCCACAGTGTCTTGGCCGTATTTTCTTGAGGAACACTACCAAATGCTCCGGGACCTTCCTTCCAGCCAGCATCATTAAAGTCGTTTTTGAACCAATCGTCTGACGGTTTAGTATTCGTGTATTTCCCAATCCATCCACCTTGCTCGGCTGTAGCCGCGATAGACAGTAATGGTATATCTTCTGTTCCCATAAATCGGTAAACTTTATTATCTACTTTCACAGCACCAATAAGAGGGAATTTTTTACCTGTCCAATGTTTGACACTTTCGTCATACAAATTGTCTGCAAAAGACCAACCACTAGTATAAGGGTCGATTGTAACCAAAGGATACGCCGGAGCTCTCAGGTCATTTTTGATTACTTCATAGTTAACTTTTTTACTATCTTCACAACTGACTAGAACCGTTATGCAGAATAGCAGAAATAATAGCTTTTTCATAATGTTTTTAATAGCTTATTACAATTAATTGTTAAACGTTTTGGTTGTTTTTCTTTTATTTATTTCTTGTTGGTATTACTTGCATCAATGCTACACATGCGCTTGCGTCATAAACCTCTATCATCCCTGTCGGACAGGGTTGTGTTGCATCTTTGAATGTTAGATTACGTTTTTTGTCGCGATTCGCCCATGCTTTATCTATATTAAGACGCATCCAATCGAGATATTGCGGTTGATTACAATCTTCTATCAAGCGAATAATATATTGTGCAAAAATAGCAGTATAAACGCCTTGTTCTATTCCGTTTTTGACATATAATATTCCATTTTTATCCGACATCTTATTTTTGGAATAATCAGCTGCCAGCACAGCATCGTTCATATACATTTTATCGCCTGTCTCCTTATACAACATCACAGCTGCACCAATACAAGTGGCCTGATTATATAATTGAGTTGTCCAATTAACAGGATCGTCCATAACTTTATGGTCAGCCACTTTTCCATCATTTTTGTCGAATAGAGTATTTCTCGACCAAGTATAGATTTCCTTTGCTCTGTCTAGATAAGACTGATCTTTGGTAATATTATAAAGGGTCATTGCAGCCACAACGGTAGGATAATTGATACAAGCCATCTTACCTCTCCACTCATCCCGTTTCCAACCCCATTTCATTCCTCCTTTTTCAGGTTCGTACGAACCTTTGTCATTTACGCCCGGTGTCCCTTTCCATACGCGCTCAAAGCCTAAGATGGAATGACCAAGATATTTGGGATCTTTAGTTATTTCATAGGCCCTTGCCATAGAAATAACCCACCACATAATATCATCATAAATAAACCAGACTACATTATTGTCCCAATTGTAGGCATCATATGTCTTATAATTTCCTTGGTAAACGTCTTCTATCAATTGGTAATATTTAGGATCGTTAGTCCTTTTATAGGCATTCATTATCATATCCCAATAAACAGCTTGAGTCCATATTGCGGCTTTATCCTCTTTATCAGAGTTTTTATAATAGATAAGCCTATCCTTATCGAGTAAATATTCATTAAATGCATCCATTGCAACAGAAGCATCATCTGATGTAAAAGCAATTGGCTCATCAGGTGTCATACTCTTACGATTAGGAATATCTGTGCCATGACAGAACACAAAAGGGAACAACAACATGAGTGTAAAGACATGTTTTTTCATGATAACTGTAATTTTTTTGAAATTTATAAGGTACATAAATATCTATACCAACCTATCTTAGTTGATATATTTTCATTCAAGCCTACAAAGTTCGTATATATTATCTACTTTATGCAAAAAATACTATTCAATAAACAATAAAATATGCTCATCACCTCCAAAATAGCATATTCTACTCCTTAAAGCTTGACATTATGATTTTTTACCATTTAAAAGATACATTTACACCTTCAGGGTCATTTTCAAAGCTCAATAAATAAGTTTTAGACTTCTCATCCCATAGTTTACCCGTATTCTCCTCGGTAGTTCCATTTACCATTACACTTTTAGGTTTCTTAGGCAAATATACTCGGGATACATTTGTCGTGTTTATAGGACTTTTGGCTATGAAAGAATAACTGTTAGAATCATAACTTTCATTATAGACGCGCGAAGCACCACAAAGCACTTGAGGAACACCCTTGTTTTTTACATTTTTAACATTATATAAATATGCTTGCTCTCCCGGATTAATAATTTTCTGTGTTAAAACAGGTAAATCCTTATCAAACAAATCAATATACACACCTGACAAGGTTAATGATTTGTCAGAAACACTTTCGTCTAGAACTGCGACTATTATATACGGACCCCTTTCGAGATAATAACTGTTTTTTACTTCGATATCACCTTTTTTAGCATCCTCCTTATATGCTTTGGAGATGAGCGAAAAATATTTCTCATCATTTCCCGCTTTCAATACAAAATGTTTGGGATCTTCTCTCAAAACATATACGGATCCTTTTCCAAACGTATATCTTCCTTCTGTTGGATTTATGGATAAACCTAATTTTTGGAAAAGATGATCAGCAGGTGTTTTATAGTTATTTCCATCCGTATTCCACCACTCCATTACCGATTGATATGGGTCAACATCTTCTCCGCAATAAACCAATACACCACCTTTTTTCACCCAATCGGCAATATAATCATGAAATCTGGCTTCGAGTGGCTTCATGTTGGAATAGGATACGACTAGAATTTTTAAATCTTTGAATGTCTCGGCATATGGAGTATTTTCGATATGGACTAGTTCAACAGGAACACCTCTCTTAAATAATGGAAAAGTTTGTCCGTAAAAACTTGAGAATTGCGGATCTTCATACCCCGAATGATTAGGAAAACGCTGAAACATCATCGAATTTGCCATCAATACTCCAATACCATGCGAACCGCTTATTTTATTTTCGGATGTTTGAATATCATTCAAGCTATTGATCATTATTTGCATTTGTGTAGAATAGTGGCGTGGAATATGATCGCGCTCTTCGCTATCAGGGCTTGTTCTGTATAGTCCTTCATAGATACGTTCAGGCCAAGGCATCACTTCATAATTTGCTATATTCGGATATAATAGTTGTGCAGCAAATGTAGCCTGATAATTCTTTTTATAATCAGCCCAATCTCGCGGCCAATCCTCGATAGGATCTGTAAGGAAATACGTAGTGCGTCCTGTAGGAGCTGTCATAGACTGAACTGAACCATATTCGAGAAAAGCATTTTCAAAAACACGTTCTTTTCGCGCACCATTATAAAAGGTCGGCTCACGGGATGTCCCTGTCCACACTTGTGCTATATAGCCATCAATACAATCAAGAGAGGCCAAACTAGCCTCAGGGCTGACAATCTGCCACGATGTATAATTTACTAACGAATGGGTAGGAACATAGCATTTAATATCCATTCCTTTGCTTCTACCATATTCTTTCGCATAGGTAAATACTTCTTTCAGTGCATTATAATATAAGTGATATTTTAATTTGTTGGACAGATAAGTATTCTCCGGCGATTCATGTTGTGCTCTCCATGCGAAACCATAATATTTTTGCCATTCATCTTTGAATGCATCACTATATCCAGCACGCATCCAGAACTCAGGTTCTTCCAAGTAGATAGTGGTGATACCAGCATCTATAACACGCTTTATCTGCGTTTCTTTCATATAACGAATAAAATCGTCTGTAGGCACAATATACGGGACCATATATCCGTGAAATATTGTGTCTCCATTCATCGTTCTTTGTCCTTCGCGAAGATGGTCTTTCTTTCCATCCCATTCTCCGAGAAAATAATCCTTGTATTCACCCCATGCTATTCCTGTCATGAATTGAGCCACATATCCTCTGTCACGCCACGACTTTACACGTTCTTCAAATGTTCCTCGTCTGGTCTTATCCGAAGGATTACCTCCCACCCCATAAACTATAGCAGCATCAGCTCGCGAATCAAGGCTTGGTTTCCACGGATGAGACGTTTGGAATGCAGTCTTCACATTACTATCATTGGTCTGAGCATTTAAACATATGCTCGCTACCATCAGCAAAAAGAAAAATAAATGGTTTTTCATTTCTTATTTTAATTTGTTTTAGGCGGTATTACTTGCATCAGTGCCGGGCAGGCACTTGCGTCATATACTTCGATTGTTCCGGTGGGGCAAGTTACGTTAAAATTTTTGTATGTCAAATTTCTGGAATCTTTATTTGCCCAGCCTTTATTTACATTATAGCGCAACCATTCTATGTATTGAATCTGGTTGCAATCTTCTATAAGCCTAATTACATATTGTGCAAAAATAGCAGTATAAATACCTTGTTCAATGCCTGTCTTAAACGGTAGTATTCCGTTTTTATCAGACATTGTATTTTTTGTATATTCTGTGGCCAATATAGCATCATTCATATATTGTTTGTCTTTCGTAACATTATATAGCATTACTGCGGCTCCGATACATGTAGCCTGATTATATAGTTGAGTCGTCCAATTTGTCGGTTCTTCTTTATATTTATGATCAGCAACTTTCCCATCATTTTTATCGAATAACACATTTCTAGACCATGTGTAAATTTCTTCAGCTTTATTGAGATAAGATATATCTTTAGTTATATTATAGAGAGTCACTGCTCCTATAACAGTTGGATAGTTGATACAAGCTGTTTTCCCACCATGGTCAAAAGCCCAGAACATTCCTCCTTTCTCCGGATCATAGGCATCATCCCATACACGATTAAATCCTGACACCGAATGATTGAGATATTTTTCTTCTTTTGTAATTTCGTATGCTCTGGCCAATGATATTATCCACCACATCATATCATCATAAATAAACCATTCTATAGTGTTATTCCAATTATATTTGTCATATTTATTATAACCTCCCTGATAAATGTCTTCAATCATTTGCTTATACTTCGGCTCATTAGTCCTTTTGTAGGCATTCATAATCATATCCCAATAAATAGCCTGAGTCCATATTGCAGCAATGCCTTGTTTATCTGAGGTGGTATAATATAGTTTCAGATTGCTATTATAGAATTGACTATTAAAGGCATCTATAGCCAGGGTGGCATCTTGAGAAGTAAATTCTTTTAATTGAATAGGTTTTCCTTTGGTATCTTCATTTGGAGCTGAATCTGAACAACCCATAAAGAATAATGTAAAGAAGATCAAAGAAAATAATTGTTTTTTCATTCTATTAAGATTTACGTAGTGTAAGTATATAGGCAACAATGAGAATAATTAAAAAAGTTGTCTATAAAGAGAAATTTATGTTAATACAGATTTCATTTAATAGATAGAGGCGATCATACGTCGCCTCTATCAAATAATCTTAAACCTTTAAAACCGAATTACCAACCTGGATTTTGAACCAAACTTTTATTTATGTTTATATCCTTGTTAGGTAGTGGGAAGAAATAGTTTTTCTTCTCAAATGCTCTATTTTCAACTTCCGTACGAACAAAGAAACTGTTTCCATTCTTACTAATATCCATTCCATGGATTGGCTTATTTTGAGTCTGTTCTGCAATTCCCCATCTGCGCACATCGAAATAGCGGCTATTCTCGAAAGCCAATTCTACTCTGCGTTCATCTCTGATAGCCTGTCTCATATCTGAAGGAACGGCTATCATTCCTGTTCCTGAACCATACTGAGGAACACCGGCTCTTTGACGAATTAGATTCAAATATTTCAGTATATCTGTATCACCCGGATTACTTTCCTGCAAAGCTTCGGCATAATCCAAGTATATCTGAGCCAAACGGAGCATGATACAAAGTCTGTTTCCTTCATTCCAGTTACCTAGAGGTGCAGATTTACGTACTACATAGCCGGTCTTAGAATAGTCATTAGAACTACCTACGCCTCTACCTGAATTACCACTGTATTGTAAACCAGTATAGACATTTCCATCTCCGGTATAAAGCCATAATTGTCCATCAAAAGTAATATCCGCATAGAATCGAGGCTCTCTATTAACCCAAGCATTTAAAACACCTTTCGGAGCTAAAACTCTTCCTGTAACAGGATCTAAATAATCTGCTGTAGAAAATCCCTGATCTACATACCCCGAGGCATTGTTAATCACTGGAGTCTTATTATCAGACTGATAACCAGTTATCGGTTTCAATCCATTTGCCATAAAATATGAGTCTACGATTTCCTGAGATGCAGCTAATCCACTCGATGCTGATACATAACTTGAATATCCAAAATGTTTTGGAGTCCTATCGTATTGAAGTGTACTTGAATTAGTCCTCTGTCTGAACCATATCATTTCAACCGCTGAAGTAGAATTTTGTCCAACTACCGCGTCAAATGTCAGTTCGTTCCTGTATCCTCTTATAGCTTCGCGATAAGAAAGATATGGGTCTAAAACCCCATTAGTATATTTCCGAGTCAATTCGTATCCATTTCCTACATATGTAGTTATAAATTCACTTGCCTCTTTTGCTGCTTCTGCCCATAACTGTTTTTTCTCTGAATCAGAATGAGTAGGAAACAGTTTTGTTCCATCTGCATTCTCTAGTGAAGAATAATAGCTATTGGTTCCATTAAACAAATCGCTGGCTGCCAATATTCTCACTTGAACTCTGAATGCCTTTGCTATAGCCTGATCGATGTGTCCAAGGCCTTTATCTACAGCTGTTGGGTTTCCTAACTTAATATTATTGATTAAGCCTGTTTTCATTGCTTCGTCCAATTCTGTCAGAATATATTCTACTACTTCTCCTACTGTATTTCTTGGAATTTGTAAACCAGCAAGATTAGTTTGCTCAGAGATAGTACCCTGTATTATTGGAATTGGTCCGAATGCTCTTAATAAATAGTAATAATAAATGGCTCTTGCAGCTCTGGCTTCAGCTGTCCATTGTGCTAAATCACCTTCGCGAAGATTTTTGCACAAATGAAGATTATCCATAAATACAGTTGCTGCTCTAATACCTTTATACCATCTTTCCCAATAAGTATAGACAAAACCTGTTTCAGGTGTTAGAGATCCATTATTAACTATTTGAGCTGCATTAAAATCCCAAATATATTCTGCTTCATCCGAACCGGCAGTCCATACGCCCGAAGTTCCTTGTGAGCTAGATCCACCAACAGCGAATCGTTGTTCAAACTCATCAGGCATATATGTATAAACCGAAGCCAAATAATCCATTGATGATTCACGCGTTTCGAAAGCTTTTTCAAGAGTGAGTATATCTGATGGTACTTGATCTAAATAATCACTACAGGAATTTGCTCCGAATAACATCAACATTCCTGCTAAAATACTTATATATTTTTTTTTCATAATTATCATTTTTAGAAGCTGAGGTTAATACCAATTGTATATGATGTTGTGTTTGGATAGCTAGTTCCATTATCTGTGTTCAATTCAGGATCCCACAGTTTCCATTTAGATAGAGTAAATAAGTTCATTCCCATCATATATACACTAGCATTTTTCAGATACACTTTGCGACACCAAGCTTGAGGTAATCTATAAGATACTTGGAGTGTCTTAAGGCGTAAGAAACTCATATCTTTCAGCCACCATGTACTGTTAACGAAGTTATTTTGGTTTCCTAAAGCATCATTTCCATAAGCTAAACGTGGATAGAATACATTTTGGCTTGGATTATCTTCAGACCAACGGTCTTCGATATTACTATATACAGCTCCGTTTCCTGAGTCATTAAATGGTTTAGTTATACCTCCGACAAAGCGATTTGCTTGTGCTGTTCCTTGAAATAAGAGACCAAATGACAAAGCTTTATAATCGATATTAAATCCAAAACCATAGTTTATTTCAGGTACATCTCCATTTCCTAGCCATGAGATATCATCGTCGTTAATAACTCCATCACCGTTTTTATCCTCATATATAATATCTCCGGCGCGAACATCTTTCAATCCTACTTTATATGGTGTAGGATATGGCTGCGGTGTGTTTTCACGTGTAGCAGCAGGTAATGCCAACCATGCATTTATCACGTCAATATCACTCTGAGTATATAGCCCTGTCGCTGTAAAGCCTTCTACAGATGTAAGGCTAAATCCTTGTCTATTACGCCAAGCATATTTTTTATCAGGTATGTCATTATCAACCCATTCAGGTTTAGCCCATGTGAAGTTTCCTCTTAATGTCACAGTAAGATCATCGTTTACTTTTTTAAGATACTCCAACGATCCATCAATTCCTACAGTTTTTGTTTCTCCCACGTTACCTACAGGTGTTTCTTGGAATCCAGCAAAGCCCGGTAAAGATTCATTTCTATTAAGTAGAACTTTAGACCTTTTTTCGTAGAATCCGTCAATAACTAAAGATAAATCATTATTGAATAATTTTATATCTAGCCCAATGTCTTGTTTATGAGCTTCTTCCCAACCAAGAGATGTAGCCGGATTTTTTACTTTGATACCATTGCGACCATTATTCTCTCCGAAGGTATATCCATAGTCTCCACTGCCTTCATACTGCTCGATATACATAAATCGTCTGTTACCAATATTGCTATTTCCAACTTTACCATTCGTATAACGAATCTTGAAAAACGATACAGCTTTACTTATAGGTTCCCAGAAAGCCTCGTTAGAAGCAACCCAACCAATACCGAAAGCAGGGAACGTTCCGAATCGTCTGTCTTTCGGGAAGTTTTCACCACCATTGTATCCAATATTGAATTCAGCAAAATAACGATCCTTCCATGAGTAAGTAGCTCTTCCTGCAACTCCTTGCATTCTGTATGGTATAGCATCAATTATAGATCCCGCATTGTTAACGGTTCTACTTTGTTGTGTATAAATAACCATACCTCCGGCACGATGGTCTCCAAATGCTCTATCATATGTAAGAGCTGCCTCGATATAGTCTTTACGATCACCATTAAAGCTATTCCCTCCAAAGCTCAAAGTTGTGCTTCCATCTGGCCATGTTGAAGTCAAAATAGGGTTGCCATTTTCATCATAAGGATTGCCTCTATCTGCAAAATAATAAGTACTTTCTCTTTTATTATATTCTGTTCTCCTATTTGTCGTAACATCATACGCAAACATAGCTGTAGCTTTCAGTCCCTGAGTCAGCATTGCCAAATCCTGAGTCAGTCTGATATTTGATTGTATTTTGTTATTCATTTCCTTTGCATACCCACGTTTTGTTGCATCAGCATACGGGTTACGCTCCGCGCCCTGTGTATGGGTTCCGGGAACATACTGAACTCCGTCTACAACAAACATTACTGGATATTTTACAGGATTCACTTCCATTGTAGAAGAGAAAATTGTACCGCTACTTTGTCCAGGATAGTTTCCATCTCCAAGATATCCTTGTGCGCCAATATCGACAGTAGTACTTTCCGTTACCTTCAGATTTACGTTAGTCGTAAAATTGTAACGCGAAAATTTCGTAGCAGAATCGTACGATTCATAGTCATTTGTCTTTATTGTTCCTAATTCGTTATAGTAACTTACCGACGCATAGAATTGAGCCATAGGGCTACCTCCTCTGATATTTGCATTTACCCGGCGAGAATGTCCCCAATCGTTGAATATTTCTTTACGCCAATTCACATCAGGATATAATAACCGGTCTGAACCTAATCTTGTATTCTCTATATAATCTTGCGAATATATATTGTATTGGCCATCACCCATATTATAAGAAGCTTCGTTTGCTGCCTCCATAAAAGCAACACCACCAGCTAACTTAGGTGCTTTTGTAAAACGATTGAAACCTTCGTAATAATCTATACTGACAGTTGGTTTTCCAATTATACCAGGTTTTGTTTTCACAATGATAACACCATTTGCACCACGTACTCCATATACTGCAGTAGCTGATGCATCTTTCAGTATAGTCACAGACTCTATATCCTCAGGATCAAGATCATTAAACGGTCTTTCTACTCCGTCAACTAGAATAAGCGGGTTAGCTCCATTTGGCGTAGATATACCTCTAATCCAAATATCTGCTCCATCTTTACCCGGTTCACCTGTACGTTGTACGGCAACTACCCCCGATAATCTACCAGCTAGCACTGTAGACAAACTACCTGTAGGAGCCTTGATATCAGCAGTTTTCAAAGTAGATTGTGAACCGATTGAACTTATTTTACGTTGTTCTCCATAACCGATAACAACCATTTCGTTCAATTCGTTAACAACCTCTTCCATTGAAACATCATACACAGATGCACTACTAACATTAAGTGTAATAGTCTTAAAACCTACATAGGTGAATGTCACTTGCGCATTCTTTTCACCCACCTGAAGTTCATATAAACCATCAGGGTCGGTCATAGTTCCATTTGTAGTTCCTGCTTCTACAACGCTAACACCCGGTAGTGGTTCTCCGTTTACGTCAGAAACACGCCCTGTAATCCTTTTTTTTGTACTGGATTGTTGTGGCGCTTGTTTAAATATATTTACATTACGACCTTCTATGTTATACTTTAAATTTGTATTTGATAATGCTTGATCTAAAATGACAGCGACTTCTTTATCTTTCGCATTCACATCAACCTTAATGTTTGCAACATCAGAATCGACATAAAAAAACAAAAGATCTGTCTGTGACTCAATATTAGAGAACAAACTCCTTAACGTGGCCTGTTTAAGACTAATAGAGAGTTTTCCTGACTGTGCGGCTGTTAGAACAGTTGCAAAGCAAAATAACAGCAATAACATAGAGACTCTCTTCCGTAGAAGAATCTTTATCGTATTTGTCATAGAGTTATTAATTTAAGTTTTTAAAATTGGTAATTCATTTTTTAGTACGGTAGGTAAATAGGTTAAATACATACTTCTCACATAGGCAATAGTTTTTATTTAATGGGTTAGTGAAATAATTATATTATTGTTTTGATTTGTCCACTGGATAGGCAGGCTTCTGGATATAATGGTAAGTACTTCGTCTAAGGTTTGCGTTTTCTGAAATGTACCCGAAACGGTAGTCGATGCCAATTGTTGAGGCCGAACTTGAATACCCACTCCATATACCCGAGATAAGGTATCCATTAACTTACCTAAGGGAATAGAACGATATTTATAAGTACCATTCAACCAAAAAAGAGCATAATCAGGATCGGAATCAATAACTTCTACCTGATTGCTTTGCTTGTTATATATCAACTCTTGATTGGGACTTAGTATAATTTGATTTTTTTCTGTCTGGAACTTTATACTACCTTCCAACAATGTCACATTGATATTGTCTTTTTCTGCATATGATTTAACATTGAAGATAGTTCCAAGTACACTAATTCGACTTTTAGATTCAAGCTCTACGACAAATGGTAATGACTCGTTTCTAGCAACAGCAAACAAGGCTTCACCTTTTATTTGTACTTCTCTATTTTTCTCATTAAAACGATTGGAGTATATCAGGCTGCTATATTTATTCAATATGACCTTAGATTGGTCCGGCAATATAATGGTATCTATTTTGGTAGTCGTTTTGAATTCATACAACGAGGTCTTATCTTTCTCCCAGAACTTAACAGGAAAATGAACAGTTAAGAACATACAAGCAGCAATGGAAGCTACAATAGCAGATATATAAAGAATGCTTTTGTTTTTCTTATTCTTGCCTCCATTATTTTGATTGATTTTATCAGAGAGTGATCCATAAGAAGCTTCCATAGAAATAGGATGATTAAACTCTACATTGGAATTCCAATAAGCTTTCATCTCTAAAAACTTCCTATGATTATCCTGAGCAGATTCTATCCATTCGCTAAATATTATCATTTCCGAATCTGTAACCTCACCAGATAAAACCTTTGCTATTATGTCGTCTATTTCGTGTATCATTTATTTATAATCGCAGATTAACAAAAAAACCCTTACTCTGATATGAAAATTATATATTGTCATCTAAAACTCTCCTCAAAATTTTGGTCGCTTTTGTAATATGGGCTTCGAGGGTTTTAATAGATATATTCAAAACAAGAGCTGCATCTTTGTATTTCATTTTATCTTCTCTAATCAATTTAAAAGCTACTTTGCATTGAGGAGGCAAAGTGTTGATTGCTTTATTAAATTTACGGATGAGTTCCTGAGATATATAATCGTCTTCTGGTGTAGTTTCGGTATTAAAGTATAGATCTGATGGGTATTCACCCGAAACAGAATAATATTTTTCTTCTCTCCTAAAATGACTTATTGCCTTATTACGAGCTATCGTTAATATATACGCATTAAAATTTTGTATATTAGTAAGGTCTTTTCTATTCATCCAGATGGAAAGAAACACATCGGAGACTATTTCTTCAACAGAATTCTGAGATTGAATATATAAATAAACAAACCTAACCAGTTTATCAAAATATAATTTATACAAATCTCTTAGCGCCTCCTCCGAATCATCCAATGCCAATCTAGAGATTAGCAGCGAAGTATTATTTATTGATAGATTATCCATAAAAATAGAGATATCTTTCGGTAAAAAAGTGTAGAAAATGACACACACTAGTATATATAGTCTCTATAAAAGACTAAATCCCTTACTCTAGTGCGTAATTTTTATCTTATTTCCGTGATTAAATATTTGTTTCTATAAAGCAGAACAGTAACACCAAATAGTCCAAATATTTTACATATTATGAAAAATATGGTAGATAACGAATCTCTACTTATGTCTTTTGCCTCATCTGTCTTATAACTTACAGATAGCAATAATGTTTTCGGAACATTTATTTTTTGTATTTTTTAATCAAATATTATATTATTGACGAAACAGAAAAAACAGAATTTAGTATTGATTATTAATATATTATACATTTACCAATAGCATCAATACAGTAAATCTATATTTTATATATAACAAGATTTAATACAAATACATGATCCAATAAGATTTATATAAGGGATTAGGCGCTTTTTGTCGACTAATAAATAATGAATACTAATTTTTTAATATCTATGAGAAGAAAACACATATTTATATTTATCAATTTACTGTATTTCACGTCCATTGTTGGCTGTAGTGATAATCCTACTTCTACCGAAGACCCTGATGATAATGGTAATAATGGAGAAAAAGTTTCTTATATGGATATATATGATCCTATTTCTGATGCAGGACAATATATATTCCCCGAAATGACAAAAAAACCAAAGAAATTTTGGAGCTGTGTAGACGCATTAGTAGCTAGTGGGCGCAACGATCTAGGTAAAACTGATGAAAAAGGAGGCTTGCAGTATCACTTATTGTGCCAATCTATAGCAGGGCTTACTAACAGAGCCGTTGATAATGGAGAAAGTGAAATCGGGGTATGGCTATACGACCATGAAGGTCGTGAGTCCTACAGATTATCATACGAAGCCCTTAAGGGTATGGGTATCTCGGAGCAAGGATTACAAACCGGGATAGAGTTGGCGCGCAATAATTATGGAGTTTCTGATGGAGTAAATATCCAAATAAAAGATTTATTTGACGGTTATGTTTTGACAGACGTAACGAATAACCCCGAGAGTAATATAGTAGCTTCAGTTGCCTCACATGTGTACAATTCTATCATTGTAGATGTAAGGGATCAAGCAAATTATGCTGCTGCTGGATATACAATGAAATATAATGCCCGATATAAAACAACTTACGATGCGTGGCGTGAATTTAAAGATAAATGTAATAACAAAGCTTTAGTTGTTATGCCTGTACAAACTGGCGAATTGCGTGAATTTGCTATAAAGAACAATCTATTTGTGTTAAATATCAACAAGATAAAAGAACTTCCGGCAGCTGGACAGAATCTTGATATATTTGAAGAAATATTGAACTGGTTGGAGCCCGGAGCACCAATCTTTGGATGGGAACAAGGGGTTAATGAAGATGTATTTGTAAACAGAGCTTCTAAAACAGGTCATATCTGGGTACCCAGCGATTGGTCATACAATATCCCAATGTCATCTTTAGCATATAAGAGCCGTCAGACATCAGTCTTAGCTAAAGTGGAAAATCCTTCAGCTATAGATTATGATTTGAAGAAAAACTTCGTGTCTTTCTGGCTGACAGACGGTGATAATGTGCAATGGATGATGAATAGTTTCGTCGATGAATTTTACCTTGATCCCAACGCCAAAGAAATGAAGATAGGTTTTGGGATGCCTGTCGGCAATATGGCTATGCTTTTTCCTGAGCAATTTAAAAATATAGTGAACAAGCAGAAATCAAACTACACTTTGATAGAGGCCCTTGGAGGAGGGTATCTGTATGCTGATAATTATGCAATAGATAAGAATCGTACTGAGCAAATGGCCTCTTTGGCTGAAAATGTAGCTGCAAGTATGCGCCAACACAGAGTTAAAGTATTGGGACTGATTGCTCATGATATAAAATCTACTGCTGCAAAAGAAGGATTCAAAGCCTATATTGATGCTAATGACCAGTTGGAAGGAATAGTAGCCATACAATATTCTCCATATGCAGGGGGTGAAGGTAATATATATTGGATAAAGAATAAGAACGGGTATGATATACCTGTTGTCACAGTAAAATATTCTTTATGGAATCATGGTTCAAGCAATCATTCAAGAGAAGGCACTCCTACTTTCGTTGCTAATAAATTAAAAGCTGAAGCAAAGGAAACTTCATTCTCTCTTATGGCTATTCATGCTTGGAGCAACTTTAAAGACATCGGCACAAGTAATGACGAATTAGCCGAAAATACAGGAGGAAATATTAAAGGAGCAGGAGCCGCTAAATTATGTGTAAATCACTTAAATGACAATTTTCAAGTAGTCAGTGTACAGGAACTAATCTGGCGAATAAGAATGTATTATCACGCAGATCAAACAAAAAAATACCTTAACGAAATAAAATAAGAATCTTATTATTCCGTCAGCTTCAAATAATAAAGGCATCCATATTGAGAGGATGCCTTTATTATTATATAAACAAATTAATTATTATCACTTCTTTACAATTCTCATAGCATAGAACGAACGATAAACGAATACTAATGCTATAATAAGGAAACCTACACCCATCCAAGAGCTATATCCACTAAGTTTATCAGATATTGCTATTTCAACTGCAAGAAGACCGAATAGTGTAGAAAACTTAATAATAGGATTTAATGCTACCGACGAAGTATCTTTATATGGATCGCCAACAGTATCACCTACTACAGTCGCCTCATGTAGAGGAGTATTACGTTCTTTCAATTCACACTCCACAATCTTCTTTGCATTATCCCATGCACCTCCCGCATTTGCCATATAGATAGCTTGAAACAATCCAAATACAGCAATAGAAATCAAATAAGCTACGAAGAAATTGGGGTCGATGAATGCAAAAGCTAGTGTAATAAACAACAATGCCAAGAAAATATTCCACATACCTACCTGAGCATATTGAGTACAGATTTTAACAACAGCTTTAGAATCTTCAATATCTGCTTCCTCCTTATCCAGATTAATATTTTTCTTTATATATTCTACAGCACGATACGCACCTGTAGTAACTGCCTGCATGGAAGCACCCGAAAACCAATAAACAACAGCACCTCCACATATGAAACCTAAAAGGACAGGCGCTGCAATGAGATCGATATTCAATAGTCCTAATTTTTCTAAGACAAGTATGATAGAAAAAATCATTGTAGTTGCTCCAATGACAGCTGTACCAATCAGCACTGGTTTCGCTGTAGCCTTAAATGTATTTCCAGCAGAATCATTCTCTTCTAAGTACTCTTTTCCCTTTTCAAAATCAGGAGTGAATCCGAAATCGCGTTCTACTTCTTCCTCTATGTTCGGAATAGATTCTATCCGTGAAAGCTCAAATACAGACTGTGCATTATCTGTTACAGGACCATAGCTATCAACAGCAATTGTCACAGGCCCCATACCCAATAAACCAAAAGCAACCAGCCCAAAAGCAAAAATAGAAGGGTGGGACATTAAATCTCCTAACTGATGCATAGATATAAAATAGGCCAAAGCCATCAACAGCGCAATCGTCAACCCTTTCCAGAATGCACTGAAATTACCAGCAACCATACCCGAAAGAATATTCAAAGAAGCTCCACCTTCGCGAGAAGCTGTAACCACCTCTTTTACATGGCGAGATGCAGAGCTTGTAAATGCCTTTGTCAGTTCAGGTATAACAGCAGCAGCCAATGTACCGCAACTAATAATAGAAGCTAATTTCCACCACATACCGTTATCCATATCCTTCAGCATAAAGTAACTGGCAATATACGTAGCAATGATAGACACTACCGAAGTAATCCAGATAAGAGCAGTCAAAGGTACCTCAAAGTTGAACTTTAACGAATTCTTATATTTAGCAGTTGCTATACCTTGATTTATATAGTAAGATAATATAGACGTAAAAAGCATCATCAGGCGCATAACAAATATCCACACTATAAATATAGCCTGATATTCTACATTCAACACAGCAAGGATAATAAATGAAATCAGAGCGACCCCAGTCACACCATATGTTTCAAATCCATCGGCAGTAGGACCTACACTATCACCGGCATTATCTCCAGTGCAATCGGCAATCACACCTGGATTGCGCGGATCGTCTTCTTTAATATTAAACACAATCTTCATCAGGTCGGCACCAATATCAGCAATCTTAGTAAAGATACCACCTGCAATACGTAACGCTGATGCACCTAACGATTCACCAATGGCAAAACCAAGAAGACAAGCTCCGGCCATATCCCCCGGGACGAACAATAGTATCACGAGCATCATAATCAGCTCTACTGTAATTAGCATCACTCCAACACTCATACCAGCCTTAAGAGGTATATTTACCACATCCCATGGACGTTTGCGTAATGAAGCAAATGCCGTTCTGGAATTGGCTAGTGTATTGATACGAATACCATACCATGCAACACCATATGAACCAAGAATACCCAATACAGTCCAAAAAAGTACGAAAGCGAGGAAAGTGACTCTACTTACTTCGCCATTTTCCACTATTTCGGGATTAGATAGAAATCCGAAATAGATAATCATCACTGCCGATATAATCAGCAATAAATAAAAAAGAAACCTGCCTTGTTGTAATAAATAGGTCTTACAGGTTTCAAAGATTGTTTTAGATACATTAAGCATCGATTTATGTACAGCCATTTTCTTAATGTTAAAATACTGTACAAGGCCAAATGCAATGCCAAGCAACAGAATTAAAAGGCCCCACAAAAGGATGTTATAACCATCACCCAGGTTAGGAACTTTTAAGTCTGCTTCACTAGCCATAAGACCTGTAGGAATCATGAGAAGGGAATAGATCAATAATTTTTTCATGCGTATTAACTTTAATGATTAATATTCATTAGGAATGCTTCGTTTCATCGAACGGGGTAAAATTAGAATAAAAAACATAAGAATTGCTATACCCAGATGACAATTTTACTTTATTTTTTGATATTAATACTTTGCTTTCTACAGTTAGGTAAGCAAATATAGTATAATTATTAACAAATATTATATTTAGTGGCACTTTTCGCACAATAAGGATAAGGAGTTGTGCATAACAGAGTAAATAAAAAGCGATATGACAAAAAAATTACTAATTACATAAACATCTCAAATATTCTACTTTTAAGGTGAAGTATAGAATTTATACAGAGGATTCTTTCTGATAAATATTCCTTTCACATTATCTTTCTTATCTTTGGCATACTAATATAAACTTTTAATAAACTATGAGAAAAGTATTCTTATTTTCAGTTGCCGCATCATTTGCATTTATCACGTTGTTCAGCTCTTGTTCGGGCTGTGTAAAAAAAGCATCTAAGAAAGTCGCTGAAACCGGAATGAGCGTTGTAGAAGGTGTAGCCGAAGCTGTAGACGAGCATGGTTCACGTGTAGGAGAAAAAGCAACTGATGCTGCAGGCAAATTAGCCGAAGGTATAGGAAGAAGTCTGGATCGTCAGATGGAAGAGCATGCCGAATATGTTGCTTCTGTATTGGGACGTACACTAGTGCAAACAGTAGAGGGGTTGGATAAAGGTGCCACAGCTCAGTATTACGACCCTATTGAATTTAAACATGATATATGCTCGGGAGTAAGCCTAGACTATTTCGGTAAGATTAAATCGAAAGCGGTTATCGATGCTTATTTTATTGTTCTTGACAAAGGAAAGTATAATTGTAAGATTGTTTTTAAAAACTCCGAAGGCAAGGAATTTTTAAGCAAGGATACGGAAATAGAAAATCCGGAATCTAAACGGAAATATTCATTGGTTAGCTTTGCTTTAAATCCTTCGGAAGAGAAGGAATTTGCAAACATATCGGAAGTGAAAGTAACTGTTACAAAAAAATAAATACCGTATTATAATATTTAATTTTATGCCCTGAACTGAAATAGTTCAGGGCGCTATTTTTATATATTCTATATTTTTCTTTCTGTTTTATCTATACTAATGAAGATACATTCATTGGCGGTGAATAAACCAAAATCTATATAAAGGTTACAAGACAGAAATTCGGAAAACATGTTACATTTGTTACTTTTTTAGTCAAAGTATATCCATCCAAAATACTAAAAATAATAGATATTGCTTTTCATTATTACTGTTGTGCGTCTTGCAAAAAACTAATACCTTTGAACCCATTATAAAACAATTATATATGAAATACAAATCAATTATGGCATTATTTATTGGTGCATCAATTGTATCATGCAATCAAGTATCGGTGAAATACGAAAAGACAGAAAAAGATGCTCCTATCATAGGTAAAGCTACAGTCAAAGTTGAAAACGGAATAATGACTCCCGAAGTTTTATATAGCTTCGGAAGAGTATCTGAAGTTCAGGTTTCTCCAAACAAGTCTAAATTACTATATGGAGTAACCTATGTCAGTATAGAACAGAACAAAACAAATCGTGAGCTGTTCACGATGAACATAGACGGTTCGGATAAAAAGCAGATAACCCAAACTCCAAAAAGTGAGAATAATGCTATTTGGATAAAAGAAGGCAATAAAATAGCATTCTTAAGTAGTGAAAGTGGTTCATCGCAGATTTGGGAAATGAATGCCGACGGGACAGAACGCACACAAATAAGCGATATAGAAGGAGGCATTAATGGATTTTTATACTCTCCGAACGAGAAAAAAATAATGTATATCAAGAATATAAAATTTGGTGAACGTACTGTGGATCGTTACCCTGATTTGCCAAACGCTTCGGGACGCATTATTGACGATTTGATGTATAAACACTGGTCGGAGTGGATAGAAGAAATTCCACATACATTTATAGCCGATTATGATGGTACAAAAATCGGTGAAGGTACTGATATATTAAATGGTGAACCATACGAATGCCCAATGCTTCCTTTCGGGGGAACTGAACAACTAGCATGGAGTCCCGATAGTAAAACAGTTGCTTACACCTGTCGTAAAAAGACAGGATTGGAATATGCTTTATCTACCAATTCTGATATATACTTGTATAATATAGAAACGAAAGAGACTAAAAATCTTACGGAAGGTATGATGGGTTATGACATTAACCCAGTTTTCTCGCCTGATGGAAAACGCATAGCTTGGCAAAGTATGGAACGTGATGGCTATGAGTCAGATAAGAATAGAATATTTGTAATCGATCTTGAGACAGGAGAAAAAAACTATGTGACCGAAAAATTCGATTATAATACAGACTACCTATCTTGGAACGACGATAGTGAGGGTATATACTTTATCTCATGTGTAGAAGCCAAAACTCATTTATTCAAAGTTAATTTGCAAACCAAAGAAATTAACCAAATTACAAAAGGTGATTATGATTATGAGTCGTTTGGAATAGCAGGCGACAAACTCATTGCCTTACGCCATTCGCTTTCTCAACCAAATGAAATATATTCGGTTAATAAATCAAATGGAGAGGCTACAGAAATCAGTTTCGAGAATAAAGAGATTTTGGCACAGCTCACAATGGGTAAAGTAGAAGAACGCTGGATACCAACTACGGATGGCAAGAAAATGCTGACTTGGGTTGTATATCCACCTAATTTTGATCCTAACAAGAAGTACCCTACCCTTCTCTATTGCCAAGGAGGCCCGCAAAGCACAGTCAGCCAATTCTGGTCATACCGATGGAATCTACAAATGATGGCAGCTAATGGATATATTATTGTAGCTCCTAACAGACGCGGACTGCCAGGCTTCGGTCAGGAATGGTTAGAACAAATAAGTAAAGATTATGGTGGCCAGAATATGAAAGACTATTTGTCCGCTATCGACGCTTTAGCAAAAGAACCATATGTAAATGCAGACAAATTGGGATGTACGGGTGCTAGTTACGGAGGTTTTTCAGTATATTGGCTAGCTGGGAACCATAATAAACGCTTCAAAGCATTTCTGGCTCATGCAGGTATTTTCAATCTGGAAGCACAATATCTGGAAACAGAAGAAATGTGGTTTGCTAATTGGGACTTGGGTGGCTCGTTCTGGGATAGAAGCAATTCTATAGCGCAACGTTCTTATGCGAACTCTCCACATAAATTTGTCGATAAATGGGATACTCCTATTATGATAACTCATGGCGAACTCGATTACCGTATTCTGGCATCGCAAGGAATGATGGCTTTCAACGCAGCCAAATTAAGAGGCATTCCGGCAAGGATGTTGGTTTATCCGAATGAAAATCACTGGATATCCCAACCCCAGAATGGCATATTATTCCAAAGAGAATTTTTCCGTTGGTTCGATCAGTATTTGAAATAATCGTGAGTCATAAAAACCTGGAAATTTCACTATCCTAGATTAAAGTGAAATATAATTTTAACATATAACTACCGCCTTGCTTGTAATAAGTAAGGCGGTATTTATATATTTAGATTCTAATAATAGTAGGTTTTTTTCTGATTTTCTCTAAAATAATTACAAGAAGTTAATACAATAAGTAGCATCGTTATCTATACAAAATATCCTTTCTTCATCCGATTACAATTTTGACATATCTATCACATACCGAAAATGAACCTCTCCGGCTGCTACCTTCTTATAGGCTTCGGTTATCTGTGATGGTGCGATAATCTCAACCTGAGGATAGATATTATTCTTTACAGAATAGTCTATCATTTCCTGAGTTTCTTTAATCCCTCCAATTTGAGAACCGAATATCTTACGACGTCCTTGGAATACCAACGTAGCCAGATCTATACTTGGCACATCTTTGTTTGCGGGCAGACCTACAACAGCAAGACTTCCATCTATTTTCAACATATTCACGTACATCCGAGGATCATACTTTGTAGGGATGGTGCTGATGATTACATCAAATGTATTTTTCAGACCTTCAAGCTCTTCCGAATTATTTACATTCACATATTTTACTGCTCCCATATCTTGTGCAGCCTGTCGCTTATCTTCCGTAATATCGAAAACCGTAACTTCTGCACCCAAAGTCACTGCATATTGCACAGCCATATGTCCAAGTCCTCCAAAGCCTGCAACGCCTACCTTATCGCTTTTCTTTACATTCGTATATTTGATAGGAGAATAAGTTGTTATACCGGCACATAGCAATGGTGCTATTCGTTTCATATCTGCATTTTCGGGAATTTTAATAGCAAAGAGTTCCGACACCACTATATTACTGGAATAACCGCCTTGTGTCATTTCGTTGTTATGGTAAATGTCTTTCGAACCATAAGTCAGTACCCTGCCGTTTTCGCAATATTGCTCTTCTCCAGCCTTACAATGCTCGCATTGACCACAAGAGTTTACCATACAGCCAACACCCGCATAATCACCTACTTTAAACTTTGTTACATTCTTTCCTACCTGAGTCACACGTCCTGCCATCTCGTGCCCCGGAACCAAAGGATATGTTTCTTTTCGCCAGTCTTCCAAAACATGATGCAAGTCGCTGTGACAGATACCCGAATACATGATTTCGATAAGTACATCGTTATCTCCTACCGCATGCCTATCAAATTCAAAAAGAGCGAATACTCCTTTATTATTCATTGCCGCCATCCCTTTACTCGGCACACGATTGCCATGTGAATGGTCGTGATTGTGTTGTGCTGATAAATTAAATATGCACATTGCTGTAACTATTATAGTGAATATGAGTTTTTGTTTCATCTGGTTTAATTTTGGTCATTATTACTTTTTCAAAGAAGCCATATCAATAACAAAACGATACCTGACATCGCTCTTGATCATTCTTTCGTAAGCAGAGTTGATATCCTGCATATTGATAACTTCTATTTCGGAAACGATGTTATGTTTCCCGCAAAAATCGAGTAATTCCTGCGTTTCGGCAATTCCTCCAATTACAGATGCCGCTACAGCTCTTCGCCCCATAATCATCGGAACGGTATTTAGCATCGGATTCAGATCACCCAAATATCCGACTAAAACAAGTGTTCCGCTTATTGCCAGCGTTGCCACATAGGGGTTTACATCATGAATATAAGGAACAGTATCGATAATCAGGTCGAACTTACCGGCTACAGATTTCATTTGCTCTGTATCGGTAGAGATTACAACATGGTCTGCACCTAATTCTTTGGCATCTCGTATTTTTGCTTCTGTTCTTGAAAACAAGGTAACATTTGCACCTAAACCTTTAGCAAGTTTGATAGCCATATGTCCTAATCCTCCCAGACCAACGACAGCAACATTACTTCCTTCACTTACCTTCCAGTGTCTGAGGGGCGACCATGTAGTAATACCTGCACATAATAATGGTGCAACAGCAGCCAAATTCAGATTTACAGGCACTTTTAATACAAAATGCTCATCTACCACTACTTTCTGAGAATATCCGCCGTAAGTATATCCCCCTAAATGCTTATCATGAGCATTGTATGTTCCAGTAAATCCATTTAGGCAATATTGTTCCAGATCGTGATCGCAGCTATTGCATTCGCGGCACGAATCGACAATGCATCCAACGCCGGCTAAGTCGCCTACCTTCAATTTACTCACTTCACCTCCTACCCTGGTTACTCGTCCTACGATTTCATGTCCGGGAACAACAGGATAAATTGTTCCGCCCCAATCATTGCGTGCTGTATGCAGGTCGGAATGACAAACGCCACAATACAGGATTTCTATTTCAACATCATTGGATGTTACTTCACGACGTTCGATATTCATTTCTTTCAGATCCGCATCAGCAGCTATTGTGCCAAATGCTTTGATATTCGATGTATTCATTCTTTTCTGTTTTTATAATTTACAATACAAAGCTAAACAGAAAGCCCCATAGCAACTTTGCTATGGGGCTCAAATATATTTGTTGGTTGGCTCATTTTTTATTTTGATGGAGCATGACCAAATGTTTCTTTATAGGCTTTAGAAAAGTGGGAAAGATTTTTAAATCCAACTTCCAGATATACCTCCGAAACTTTTCTGTTTTCATTTATGATTTTATCATGTGCCACATTCAGCCTTTTTTCTATTAACCATTTTTGCGGAGAGGTAGAGCTTATTTTTTTAAAGTCGCGCTTAAATGTTGCAAGGCTTCTTCCCGTAAAGTTGGCTATTTCTTCTATCGACAATTCGTACATATAGTTATTATTCAGAAAATCGAGAATATCTATTTTCCAAGGTTCGGTGAAATCAAATAGGCATTGATAAAATGATTTGTCTATATACAAAAGAGCTATGATTCCTTCTTGTATTTTCAGATTCATTATTTCTTCAGCAGGCTTAACTGACGAATCGAAATATGGAACCATCGATTGAAATAGGCCTGTTATATCGGGACTTTGATTAAGTTTCGTAATCTTTGCTACTTTTTTTACTACGTCTGTCGGTATTTTGTTTTTGTCCAGACTTTGATAAAAATCCCTTAGGAAGCTACGTTTAAACTTCATAAAGATTGCCTGAAAAGGTTTTTCTTCTTCAAACAAGGGTTGCTTAATCATATTAACCCGGTTATCCTTTTTTAAGAAGACGCACTCACCCTCATGTATTACAGTAATCTTATTTTTTTCTTGCAGAAGAAAATCCCCTGAATAAACATATACCAGAGTATGGTCGTGAACCATCGGGGTACAGTATCTTTCTTTGTTAAAGTAATAACTGAAGAATACATCTGAGTAATTAAATGTGAGATAGTTACTGTGTTCTGATTCCATACAAAGTTTTTTTAGCATTAATCCATTTACCTATGTAAGAGACAAATATACGTATTAATACATGATATTAGTTTTCTGAGAAGCTCAAATTGCTTTGTTCTATGGCTCTATAATCATTTCTATATAAAAATGATAAAGATTTATCTCATGTAATAAAAGAGAGAGCCTATGTTTTTTCAAACAATGATAAGATAAACATCAGATGAATAAATAGTGCCTGTAATTTCTCCATACAATAATTAGAAATCATGTTTTAATAATGCTAAAATAGCAAGAAATAGGTATTGCAAGTAAATTGCCATTTATATTACTTTGTTCCATAAAAGAACGTAGTTCTCTATTGAGATGAGAGTATTAAAAGACGACAAATATAAATCTATATTGAAAGCTGCTCGAAAGGAGTTTATACTAAAAGGCTTTAAAGATGCATCCATGCGTATTATTGCAAAGGATGCAAATGTAGGATTGAGCAACATTTATAACTACTTTACCAATAAAGATGAAATATTTCTTGAAATTGTATCACCGGCCAGAGACGAGTTATTCGCTTTTGTAAAAGAAAAACATACAGAAAAGTATATAGACTTCAATTTTATGTCTACTCTTGCATATCAGGAAGAAACCGTTGATGTGTATATACAACTGCTGATGAAGTATAAGGAAGAAATCCGGCTTTTACTTTTTTACTCGCAAGGTTCAACAATGGAAAATTTCAGGGAAACTCTTACTGAATATCTTACCGATGTTTCGAATAATCATAAAGCAATAGTGAAGAGCCATTATCCGCAAGTGCATGCGGTCTCGTCTTTTTTTACTCATACCCTATGTGCATTTATGGTGAGTATTGTCGGTGAGATTGTAACGCACGATATGGAGAAACATAAGATCAGGGAATTTTTTAGAGAATACTTTCGGTTTCAGATTGCCGGATGGCGCGAATTAACAGGAATATAAAGGGAGGCTAATGATAGCCTCCCTTCTTTTTTGAACAAAATAGAACATTGTTCGCTATTGATTAAACTTAACTTAGTAAATATATAATATGATCGTATGAATACATTAAAAAAATTGCAACGCCACATGGGTAGCCGGAAGATACTTCTTCCTGTCTCCATGGTGCTTTCAGCATTCAGTGCATTGGCGGGTATGCTGCCTTTTATTTTTATTTGGCTTATAGTCAAAAATCTTTTGGAAACGAGAGGTATTCCAGAGGAAGATGTGACAATTTATGCATGGTGGGCTGCCGGATCAGCCGCCGGAAGTGTGATCTTATACTTTGCTGCTCTGATGTCATCGCATCTTGCAGCATTTAGAGTAGAGTCTAACATACGGAGTGAAGCTATGCGAAAAGTGATAAAAATGCCTCTTGGATTCTTTGATAGCAATACCAGTGGCCGTATCCGAAAGATAATAGATGACAATGCAAGTATCACTCATGGCTTTCTGGCTCACCAGCTACCGGATCTCGCTGCTACAATAATAATTCCGGTTGTGGCTATTATCTTTATTTTCGTTTTCGACTGGCAGCTTGGAATCGCATGTGTGATACCCATTATAATTTCTTTTATACTTATGACATCTATGATGGGTGGCAAATCCCAGCAATTCATGAAAAGCTATATGACTTCGCTCGAAGAAATGAACACCGAAGCAGTGGAGTATGTAAGAGGAATTCCAGTGGTCAAAGTCTTTCAGCAGACAATCTATTCGTTTAAGAATTTTCATAAAGCAATAATGAATTACAATCAGATGGTATATAGTTATACTATTATGTGGAAGCAGCCAATGTCAATATATACAGTTATTATCAACGGATTTGTTTTCTTTCTGG
This sequence comes from Dysgonomonas sp., assembly GCA_047972895.1. Lineage (GTDB taxonomy): Bacteria > Bacteroidota > Bacteroidia > Bacteroidales > Dysgonomonadaceae > Dysgonomonas. Next base: position 34,348 of record JBKEBA010000028.1, on the reverse strand, counting down.
CACCGATATCCATTTTATTGATCGGTTATTCGGGTGACTATACTTCTGTTTTACTCAATTTCTTTCTATTTGTGTTGGTAACCCCTGTTTTTTCTCAGAATATTATAAAAAGTATGTATCTCAATCAGGCTTTTGGACAAGCGAGCGAAGCAATGGAACGGCTTGATAACCTGACATCTTTTGCGTCTCTACCTATTTCAGACAATCCGAGAAAAATAGAGAAATACGATATCGCATTTAATAAAGTTTCATTCACTTATCCCGATGCTAAGCAAAAAGCTGTCGATGAGATAAGTTTTGTTATCCCCGAAGGCAAAACAGTAGCTTTGGTTGGTGCTTCGGGGAGCGGAAAAACAACTATTGCCCGCCTTATCCCTCGTTTTTGGGATGCAGACGAAGGCCAAGTGTCCATCGGAGGAATCGATGTAAAAGATATTACTCCAGAAGATTTGATGGATAAAATATCTTTTGTTTTCCAGAATACAAAACTGTTTAAAACCACTCTACTCGATAATATCCGATACGGGAATCCGGATGCAACGATGGAAGAAATAAATCAAGCTGTAGATATGGCTCAATGTCGCGAGATAATAGACAAACAATCTTTAGGGTTACGAACTAAGATAGGAATAGAGGGGACTTACCTATCAGGAGGAGAGCAGCAGCGTATTGTCTTAGCACGTGCCATTTTAAAGGATGCACCGATTGTTGTTTTGGATGAAGCGACAGCTTTCGCAGATCCAGAGAATGAACATTTGATACATAAGGCATTAAAAGAGCTAACAAAAGGGAAAACAGTATTAATAATAGCCCATCGTTTGACTAGCGTTGTAGATGCAGATAACATTCTTGTTATTGATAATGGACAAATAGCAGAGCAAGGCACACATAAAGATTTACTAGATAAACAAGGAATATATTTAAAAATGTGGAACGAATACCAACAATCAGTTTGCTGGACAATAGGAAAGGAGGCACATAATGCTTGAAATAATAAAACGACACTTTGCTTTATCAACCAAAGGAGCTAAAGATTTTTGTAAAGGCGTATTTTTTACAACATTGTTGGATATAGCATTGATGCTACCCGCTGTATTTACCTTTATTTTTCTCGATGATTATCTGCGCCCTATACTCAACCCATCAGACAATGTCGTAAACGGAATAGCTTATTATATCATGCTTGCCCTTATCTTTATGCTGGTCATGTATGTTATTGCTCTTTGGCAATATCAAAGCACTTTCACCAATGTGTATGAAGAAAGTGCTAATCGCCGCATATCATTAGCCGAAAAATTACGTAGACTACCATTAGCATTCTTCGGTGAAAAAAACTTGTCGGATTTGACATCTACCATTATGGATGATTGTACCGATTTGGAACATACATTCTCTCATGCTGTGCCACAATTGTTTGCATCATTGATTAGTATTATACTCATTGCCGCCGGAATGTTCTTTTACAATTGGCAACTGGCATTAACTCTCTTTTGGGTTGTACCTTTAGCCATGGCAATTCTTTTGATATCAAAAAAGAAGATGCGTAAAGATTTCCGAGATAGTTATTTGCATAAGCGGAATGTAAGCGAACATATACAAGAAGGTTTGGACGCGGTTCAGGAAATAAAATCTTACAATAAGGAAGAAGATTATCTAAATAATTTAAATGAGAAGATCAATAGATACGAGAAGACACAAACAAAAGGCGAATTGATGACAGGAGTTCTTGTAAACGGAGCACAAAGCCTGCTGAAACTAGGGTTGGCTAGTGTAATTATTGTTGGAGCTAAATTATTGGTAACAGGAGATGTAGATTTGTTTACATATCTTATCTTTATGGTAATAGGTTCACGGGTATATGCTCCCGTTTCGGAAGTCTTTAACAATCTGGCAGCTTTGTTTTATCTTGACATCCGTATCAACAGAATGAATGAAATGGAAGCATTGCCGATCCAGCAAGGAATGGCAGATTTCAATCCTTCCGATTATAACATTGAGTTTAATAACGTAACTTTTTCTTATGAATCGGGTAAGCAGATATTGAAAGATATTTCTTTCACTGCGCGACAGGGTGAAATCACTGCACTGGTTGGTCCATCAGGTAGCGGTAAAAGTACGGCCGCCAAACTTGCTGCTCGTTTCTGGGATATTCAATCGGGTAAGATATTACTAGGCAGACAGGATATTAGTCTTGTCGAACCCGAAACTCTATTGAAAAACTATTCAGTAGTTTTTCAGGATGTAGTTCTTTTCAATGCTTCTATAATGGATAATATTCGGATAGGCCGGCGAAGTGCGAGCGATGAAGAGGTAATACAAGCAGCACAACTTGCTCAATGTGACGAATTCATTCGTAAAATGCCGCAAGGCTATCAAACCACTATAGGAGAAAATGGAGAAACCTTATCCGGAGGAGAGCGTCAGCGGGTATCCATTGCACGTGCTTTGTTGAAGGATGCACCTATTGTTTTGTTGGATGAGGCTACAGCTTCGCTCGATGTAGAGAATGAAACCAAAATACAAACTGCGATTTCATCTTTAGTAAGAAATAAAACGGTATTGATCATTGCTCACCGTATGCGAACCATTGCGAATGCAGACAAAATTGTAGTGTTGGACAAAGGTGGTATTGCGGAAATGGGTACACCTGAAGAATTAAAAAAACAAAATGGAATTTTCGCAAAAATGGTAGAGATGCAAATAGAGAAATGATATATTTCTAAAAACAGTTAGCTATACATTTGGAAAATAGTTGTTTAATCTACAAACATACTTAATGTAAATAAGTTATATAATTAACAAAGAGCTATACATTCTTAAATGTATAGCTCTTTGTTAATTATCTCATTCTAAAATTAGTTGACAAGATTCATCCTAAAATGCTATATAACCTATAATAAGAATAAGACATCATTAATTTCATTTTTTTGATAACTATAAAAACTTGCTGACACACTGTTGTCAAAGCTGCTTAATACATTTGCAGTGAAGTTTAATTATTAATATATAAATATCAAAATTATGAAGATCAAACCCTACCTATCATTCAACGGTAATGCAGAAGAAGCACTAAACTTTTATGCCGAAGTATTTAACGGAACCGTAACCGAAATTTTTCGATATGGAGAATATCCAACAATAGAAAGTCCTTCTGATTATAAGGATAAAATAATCCATTCCGATTTAGATTTCAATAGTTGTACCATCAGTATGGCAGATACAATGCCCGGCACAAAAACCGATTTTGGTTCTTTCGGTCATACTATTACTGTTTTTTGTGATATAGAATCGCAGCTCAAAGAAATATATGAAAAATTATATATAGGAGGACAAATAAAATGCGAACTTTGTCAGCCACCTTATGCCAAACTATATGCCGAAGTTCTGGATAAATTTGGCGTACTTTGGGCATTAATTATAGAATAACAATAATAGCGTGAGCAAAGACCTAAATCGACTTGACCGTATATCAGCACTACTTGTACAATTACAATCCCGTCCGATTGTAAAATCATCTGAGATGGCAGAACGTTTCGGAGTAAGTCAGCGTACTATCTATCGTGATATGCACACCCTATCAGAAGCGGGAATTCCTATATGTGGTAATTCTGGCATCGGTTATTCTTTAGTCGAAGGCTATAGGTTACCTTCGCTCATGTTCACAAAGGAAGAGGCTATAGCTTTCCTCACTGCCGAAAAAATTATCGAGCAGCTTACCGATACCCAGAATAGTAATTACTTTAGCCAAGGGATGGATAAAATCCGAGCCGCATTGCGATCTGTGGATAAAAAATACCTCCATGATATGGATAATACTATTGCTGTATATAAAAGCCGAAATGCAGGCGAAAGTTTACCTAACCTCATGCACGTGATATTAAGTAGTATAAACGACAAACTAATTGTAGAAATAGACTATACCAATGCGGATGACAACACGAGCAAACGAGCACTAGAAGCTGTCGGCATAACATATTCACATCCCCGTTGGTATTTGTCTGCTTGGTGTCACTTACGAGATGAGTATAGAATGTTCAGACTGGATCGTATCAGCAATATAAAGACAACAAGTAATAAGCATACAAAAGGACATCCTCCTCTGGAGTCTCTTCTAGGGTGTGACGATCCTCAATGTTTAACAGAGGTTATTCTACATACAAGCAAAGAAATAGCCAAACACTTTGCAGACCAATGCTATTTTCTGGGGCTGACTAAGGAGAAGGAGCTCGCAAACGGACAGATAGAGCAGACTTATATGGCATACTCCCTCGAAGGTTTGGCTAGATGGGTATTGGCAAATGCTGATACAACAACAGTAGTAAAACCTGTTGAAATAAAAGCTATTATAAAACAAATTATTAAAAAACTAGACTTATGAAACTCAAATACTACGGAACAAGTTCCGCAGGTTGAAAGGTAAAAGGATAAATCCTTTTGCGTTAATACCTGTTTGAAAACAGGGGTTTTCTTTTCCCTAACGGGAAAATTCATCCGATAACTTGAAAAATAAATAGCACAGAAATAAAAAACCTTAATCCAATAAAAACAATTGCAATTTCACACATAGGCGATTACTCCGAAATTTGCAAAGCATTCGAAAAATTGGCTACATGGGCAAGTGAAAACAACCTTTGGACAGCCTCACCTAAAATGGCTGGGATTTACCACAATGATCCGAGACATACTCCTATCAATGAATTACGGTCAGAAGCTTGTCTTGAAGACTTGTCTAGCATCGAGCCTGGAGAGGGAATGAAACATTATACCATAAGTGGTGGTAAATATTTTGTGATGCAAGTAGAGGTAACCATGGCAGAATATAATGAGGCTTGGAAACAAGTATATACTGTCGTTAACGAAAAAGGCTATGAATGTAATACATGTGATCACTATGAATTGTATGTGAGTTGTGTGGGCGATACTCAAAATCCTGATGCACCATGGATCGTAGATCTGTGTATTCCGATAAAATAAATATCCTTATTATAATGATATACAAAATGACTGTGCTAGGTGTAAATGGCACAGTTATTTATCCTATTTTTAGAATATGGAAATAGAAAAACTATTAATAGATAAAGATTATCATTTACAAAAACCCGATCATAAAGGAGCTATTACTTATGTTGAAATCCCTGAGATACCAATGTCCAAAGCCCCTTTTGGAATGCTGAAAGTGAAAGGAAGAATAGATGATTATGAGTTTTCGAATGTACATCTGATGCCTCTTGGAAACGGAAATCTCGTTTTGGCAGTAAAGTCTGCAATAAAGAAGATTATTAAAAAAGAAGCTCCTGACACAGTACATATTATTTTATATGAGGATAAAACACCTTTGATAATTCCTGAAGAATTACTCTTGTGTATGAAGTATGAAGATGGCGTTTTAGAAAAATTTGAAATTTACACAGACGGTCAGAAAAGGGCATTTATAGATTGGATTAATTCTGCTAAGTCAGAACATACCAAAATTGACCGCATTGCTAAAACCATAATCATGATACAAAAAGGTGAAAAGTTTTATTAAAAAAGATAAGCTATGGAAGCGAAAATGTTATTAAGAGATGCGAAAATATTTCCGTCAGAAAACATTCTTAAGAGAGCACTTGGCGAAAGGTCTTATGAGGTATTAGAGTCTTTCATCACTTCCATTACGAGTGACGAATATAGCTTAACTGTTGAATGGAAATACTATAATGACGGTAAAGCTTGGTTAGGTAAAATTATATATAAAAAGAAAACTGTTTTATGGCTTTCAGTATGGGAAGGCTTTTTCAAAACAAGCTTATATTTTACAGAAAAACACCTCGAGGCAATTTCTGAGCTAGAAATTTCAGAAATAATTAAGGATGACTTTGCCAAATCTAAAACTATTGGAAGACTAATTCCAATGATTTTTAATGTAAGCCAAAACGAACAATTGGATGATTTATTGACAGTTGTTAGGTTCAAAAAGAGTTTGAAATAAATACAAATAAAACTTATATATAAATTCTCATACAGTCTGTAATGAAATTTAAGGTCACAGTACCTTTTCAATTTAACTAGTCAAATAAATTATATATTTAGTATAGTAACATTGCATTTAAATGTTATAAAAAATGTATATAATAGACACGAATACAAATTAGGTAACCGATGTTCTACAGCTTTACCTAATAGCAATATGACAGTGTCGAGCAATTAACTCTATGTATATAGTGTCGAGTGGAGATATATTACGGAAAAGGATACAGTCTCTTATGCTATTGTAGATACACGAACAAAGAAAATATTAACGCGCAACTTTATAACAGATGGAACTGAAAATTTATAAAAGTTCGATACGGATTGACTGTTCATCCCTAAACAAAAGAAATATTTGTGACTGATGCCAAAGATTATGTCAGTCCAGTAACATTATACTGTTTCGATCCTAAAAGAAAAAGAAATGGCAGATAATTACAGAAGATGGTATTTACAGATGGAAAATTACAAAACTTAGAATCACTATCTATTGGTTAATCAACAACTATATTACAACTTGAAATTATGAATATTCGTTTGTAGCTATTAGTATTACAATCTTATTACTTTGTCCACCACGTATTCGAAGTCTTTCAAATGAGTAGCCATCAGAATAGTAATATTAGGAAATTGACGTTTAATGTTTTGAAATATAACAATTGCATTTTCTGAACTGATTCCGGCCGTAGGCTCATCCACAACCAACAATTGTGGCTGTTTAAGCAAGGCTTGTGCTAATAATAGTTTTTTTCGTTGTCCCCCACTTAAAGTCTCACCATTTTCCCCTATCCAGCTATCTAATCCCTCAGGTAGTAATAAGAGCCAACTAGCCAGATCAACAGTTTCTAATACTTGTTCAATTGTTTTGTCTGGATAACCTTCAAAATTTTCTCGTAGGGTACCAGTAAGTAGATAAGCTTTTTGAGTGACGTAAATACATTCTGGTACAGGTAAATGCAATACCTCAGTATCACTATTCCATACTAATGAGCCACTTCGTCGATATTCTGCATAGAAAAGGCTGTTCAAAAGAGTGGTTTTTCCCTTTCCGGTCTCTCCATATAAAGCAATCCATTCGCCCTTTTTTATCTCCAATGATATTTCGTCTGTGCACACAGATGTTTCAGGAATCTTCGCACTCAAGTTAATTAAACTCAAACTCTCCATACAGGAATAAACCTCCACCGTGTCATAAAGCTGTTCACCTTGTTTTATAATAGAGTCAACATCTTTAATCTGGTGTGCGACTGCACTTTTTTCAGATTTTCCCGAGAATAATATTTCAGCTAATTCAGCCTGTGCCATGATACCAAAGAATATACCAATAGCCATTGGTACATCTATATCATAATTATGAGAACTCCATAGTAAAAAAACACCAATATAGCTAAATCCAAGTCCAGCAATCATTTGTAGCCAAAACGAATTTTTTTGTAGCTTATTTTCTAATTGTTCGAGATGTAATAATCTTTGTTCATATTGTCCGATTGCCTTCCCTTCCAAATTATATTTCGAGATTTCTATTCTACCTCTGAAACTTTGAATGAGAGTCTGATTATTTTCTTCGCGAAGCACTTTTAATTCTCCATATAGCTTTCTGTTCTTTTGAAAAATTAACTGGGGAATAATAAACAAAAGAATAGCAGATGAAATCAGAAATTCTATAGCTATAACTTCTGAGAATACAATAAGGAAGAAAAAATAGATACTAAGTGAAATAATAAGTGCCGTAAAAGGCAATATCCACAAAAGAATATGATTCAATATCTGATCGATACCATGCGTGCTGTTTTCGAGCAAAGCCGAATTGTTATTAAATTGCTTTTTAAAATAAGGAAATCTTGCGACAGATTGAAATATCCTCAACTGTAAACTTTGCTGTGCATCGAGTGTCGTATTATGATTATCTAATCGTTCGAAATACCTTGTTATTGTTCGAAAAAAAGCCATTAAACGAATAATGGCAGATGGAACTAAATAAGAGAATGTTGTGCTTGCTGTAACAAATACTACACTACAAATAGCCAAGAACCATCCTGATATAGCAGGAAGGGCAATAAATGAGACCGTCCATAACAGCAATAGAAAAATACCTCGTAACCATTTACCGGCCAAAGGTTGTAATATATATTTTATAATGAACTTATTCATAATGCATCTGTTCTCCCCAATTTAAGTTTACGATTTTATCCGCAACATTGTCAAACATTTTCTCATGCGAGGCAACAATAATCAATTGGCTTTCAGCCAATCTCATAATCTGCGGAATAATTATATCTATAGTATCTGCATCCAGATTGGCGGTAGGCTCATCCAATATTGCTATAGGCCTTGGGTGAAGTATCATGCGTGCAAGCGTAACTAATTGTTTCTCTCCTCCAGAGAGTTGCTTACCATTATGGCTTAACACTGTTTGCCACCCCTCTTCCTTTTTAGCAAGAATTTTATCCAAAAAGTCAAGATATTGTTTGCTTTCATTTACCTCTTGTTCAAGAAAGATATTGTATTGCAATGTTCCATCAAAGATAAAAGGGAATTGATTCATATACGATGAATTATTCTTCAACCATTGCTGCGACCCCTTATTATTTCTTCCATTTACTGAAACCATATCGTCTTGTACAGATAGGCTCCCTGTACAGATTTTCAGCAAGGTTGATTTCCCCGAACCTGAAATACCTTTTACTAACACTAATCCTTTTGTCGGAAATGTCAGGTTAATCTTATGAAGAACCTTCACTGGTGAATCAGGATAAGCAAAATCCAACGCATTAAGACTAAAAGTATTTAACGTTTCACTTTCATCATCTAAAGACTCGGATGCGTCTGCATTAAGTATAGGTATTATCAATTTTGCCGAAGCCAAAGCCCTGTTTCTGTCGTGATAAGCGCTTACAAATTTCCGTAAATAAAAGAAGAAATAAGGCGATAACGTAAGCAAAAACAGTGCAATTCGGAAATCATAACCCTTACCATAATTTGGTCCCACCATAATTCCAAGAAGATTCATTCCAAGATAAATAGCTATAATAGCAATACAAATAGTAACAAAAAGTTCGAGTACTGCTGACGACAGAATAGCAACCCGCATCACATTGGTAGTTGCTTTATTCAACTCTTTACTCTTTTCAGACAAAAAGCGATACTGAGACTTAAAGTTGTCTAGATTAACAATCTCGGCAATAGTCTGAAGGCGATTGTAGAAAACCGCAGAGTATCTTAAAAAAAGATTGATATGTTTTTTGTGGAGTGCTTCCGCTCCCACACCAATAATAATCATTTGCATAGGAATAACGAACAGCGATACTAATAATGCAATTCCAACCCATTTTTCTATCCAAAAACTAACGACTAGCAACAGTCCACTAACAAGGAGGGATGCCATAGCATAAGGAATGAAAAAAGCATAAAAAGGCTTCAGATCTTCGGTTATTTTAGTAATATACAGCGTGCTAGAAACGGAATCTAATTTACTATTATTTAGCAATATTGGATAAAGATTCTTTTTAATTTTGGAAACAATTATATTACCTGCCTTATAATTAAATAAAGATGCAATATGGGCAAAAAGATACCTACCTGTAAGAAATATTGAAGCAAATAATAGCGCATTAGGCAAAAGTAATCCTCTATCGAGCCATGAAGCAGCAAATTCTGACAAATACCAACTGAAAATTACAAAGCATCCCGCACTTAAAATGGTGAATATTGAAGCTGAGATATATACACCTTTTGCCTCAACGATCTTTTTACTCAGCCATCGGGAAGCATTCTCCTGATTTGAGCTCATTGATTGTCTCTTATTTTGATTTTCATTAGATGAAAATGAATGGATATTAAATGAACTAAGTAGTTTTACTCTATTACAAGCAAAGATAATTATTTATACAATGAGATAATTAATTTCGTGATAGTATCTTCTTCAATTAACTTATAGCAGCAATCTTGATACTCTGTAGTAAGCGAAATTAATTTGATACTAAAAGATGATAAAGTATATTCTTTATAACTATTATAATCAAGCTTCACATAGTGAAGACTGAAAACTTTTCCTATACTGAGCAGGTGTCACTTCCATAAGACTCAAGAATTGTCGACGCAAATTCTCTCCCGTTTTCAAGCCGCAATGAAATGCTATTTCATCTATCGACAATTGTGTTTCTATTAAATGTTGGCTGGCATTCTCCACCCGCAATCTATTTATAAACTTAGCAGGAGTAACTCGCAATTCTCTTACAAAAACACGGGCAAAATTACGAGGACTCATTGCAATATATTCTGCTAATGACTCAACTGTAAGTTCTTCTTTGAGATGTTCCAATATCCATTCACACACTTTTCGCATAGCCGGATTTGCAATATTCTTACAGTCTAAATACGTATTGAATTGTGATTGATTTCCAGGGCGTTTTAAATACAAAACTAGCCACCGGGCAATATGTAAAGCAAAAGATTGCCCAAGATCTTCTTCTATCAAAGCAAGCGCTAAATCCATACCTGAGGTAATTCCTGCAGCAGTATAAAGATTGGCATCTTTGATAAAAATACGTGCAATCTGAACATCTATCAATGGATACATTTGAGCCAATTCTTCGTTCTTTGACCAATGTGCTGTGGCTTTTCTTCCATCCAGAAGTCCTGCTTCAGCAAGGATAAAAGCTCCGGAACAGACTGAAGCTATTCGACGGATGATTCTTGATTGCTCCTTCAACCATATTATCATTTCGTTCTTCTGTTCAATATCAAGATAGCGGGCCAAACCTGTTACAATTAATGTATCTATAGGATAATTAATTTCGGAATAACTACTTTCACTCAATATCGATAAACCAGACATAGTTGCCATTTGTTTTTCCGTCCCCATAGAGACCACATGTGTCTGATATCTGTAGTCGGTATTATTCTCGACTATATCAAACAAATCAATTGCTTTAGCAAATACCTCCAATGGACCAACCATAGTCAGTAATGTCGAATTTGGAGGAACCAGAAATACGATATGTCTTATTGTAAACTGTTTACCCATAACTATGCTTTATTTCAACATTTAAAAATAAATATTATTTAAGATATATCATATTGTTTGGCAGAATTTACATATTTTTTGTCATTTCAGACAACCGTATTATGCTATATCTTTGTACTACAAAAGATAGAAAAATAGTTTTATTACTTAAAAAACCAATTTATTATGAAAACGATTAAAGTAGGCATTAATGGTTTTGGTCGTATTGGACGTCTAGTGTTTCGTGCAGCACAAATCAGAAGCGATATACAGATAGTTGGAATCAACGATTTGGTTGATGTTGATTATATGGCTTACATGCTTAAATACGACTCTATTCACGGACAGTTTGACGGAACGGTTGAAACGAAAGGAGGCAATCTGATTGTAAATGGAAATACAATTCGCGTTACAGCAGAAAAAGATCCAACTAATTTGAAGTGGAATGAAATTGAAGCTGAATATATAGTAGAGTCTACAGGGTTGTTTCTCACAAAAGAAAAAGCTCAAGGACATATCATAGCTGGAGCAAAATATGTAGTTATGTCAGGTCCTTCAAAAGATGATACGCCTATGTTTGTTCCAGGAGTAAATGACGACAAGTACGCCAAAGGAACTCCAATTATATCGAATGCTTCGTGTACAACCAACTGTCTGGCATTAGTAGCTAAAGTATTAAATGATAAATTCGGAATAGAAGAAGCCTTGATGAGCACTATACATTCAACAACAGCTACTCAGAAGACCGTAGACGGTCCATCAATGAAAGATTGGCGTGGAGGTCGTGCCGCTTCAGGAAATATTATACCATCGAGCACTGGTGCAGCTAAAGCCGTTGGTAAAGTTATACCCGAATTGAACGGCAAACTCACTGGTATGTCTTTTCGCGTTCCAACACTTGATGTTTCGGTTGTCGATCTGACTACACGCCTATCTAAAGAAACAACTTATGCAGAAATATGTAAAGCGATGAAAGATGCATCAGAAGGCTCATTAAAAGGTTATTTGGCTTATACTGCTGACGAGGTGGTTTCATCTGATATGATTGGTAATCCACATACGGCTATCTTTGACGAAAAGGCAGGAATACAACTGAGTCCTACGTTTGTAAAGGTTGTTGCTTGGTACGATAATGAATGGGGATTCTCCTGCAAAGTACTTGATTCGATTGCAACAATGAAGAAAGTAAATGATGAATAGAATGTAATTTCCGTCCCGTCTTAAAATAGATATTCATTTTAAGACGGGACAATAAAATATGAAGACAAATTCCAGAAATGACAAACAAATCATTCACCTTCGATTAAAATATTAATTGCTTGAGATAAGTTCCTAATAGGGCCATATTGTGCCTTTCAATATGATTTGTACCACGATTAAATGTCCAATGAACAGACATTCTTTATTAATTATTCGAAAATATAACTCTGTTAATCAGATATTTATATGTTTATCAGCTAAAAAAATCACCTAAGGAAGTGCATCATTATTAATGAAAGATAATATGGTTTCCGAATGTCGCAATGTATTATTCTCTTTCAATTTCTTCTACTATATGAGAATAGGAAACAGCCTCAATAAATCTATCGAATTCATCATCTGATTTAACTGAAAAAGACTTTGTATCTACTGTCTTTAAATAGTCTAATATACGAAAAGTATAAAAATGCAATAGAAAATTCTTCGCCGATCCATCAGAATTAGTTTTAATGACCTCTGGTCTAATCCACAAGTTTGACCAAAAATCTTGTAAAATATCGTTCGTAATTTCGGCGTTACCTATTCGATTAAAAGTCCACTCATACAGCAATGATGAATATCTTTTATAGAAGAATTAAAATTAAGGTTGAAACAGCACTTTAATGTTAATGTAGAGATTAAAGGAAATGTCCTAAACGAGTCTCTCTTCAACGCATCATTTTCTAAAAATACAAGTTTGCAAGAAGTTCTCGAAGGTATTAAAGCTTTATATGGCATTTATTATAGTATCGATGGTCAAACTGTCATCCTTTATAACTAATCTATTTAATATGAAATATAGATAAGCTAAGCGAAATAAATAATACATAAAGAATAATCAGCCAAAGGATAATTTAAATTTTTGATAATTAAGGAAAATATTTTCTCCTAAACAGAGAGAACAGGCGGAGTTATTTTCCAATCAGATCTGGATATTAGGCTAAAAACAAGAGATTAATAAAAATTAAACAACTGTAAAACAAATAGATGAATTAAAAATGAAGAAGTTTTTTTTAATAAGAAGATGTACTTTATTACTCTTACTGCTAACATTATGCAGCACAACAAACAATTGTATTTATACTCAGTCTATAAACCAGAATTTCCCGAAAGAAAGCATGGAATCAAGGCTCAATAAAATAGTCAAAATCAGTAAAGAAAACATACTATTTGACTCCAACCTTAAAAAAAACATTGATGTCCCGGCTTTGAAAATTATAAATAGAAATACCGAGGAGGTCTTGACCGAAAGCTTATCAACAACAACACTGACTTTCAAAAAACAGGAGGAAGTTCCTATGTTACCGTATCTAGACCGACAAAATCCACCGATCGTAAGGGGCCTCCCAGAACAGTCAAAGGTCGCATTGTTGAAGCTGAAACATCAGACCCATTACCTGGAACTACTGTAAAAATTTTGGATACCAATTTGACTGCAATCACGGAGAAAAATCAGGAGGTAAATTGCAGATTGTCGACAGTGAAACTATTTCATTAAGCAGTTTTGAAGTAGTAAAATCAGAAAATAACATGTATTATATTGCTTTTGAAAGCAATTCTAAGACAGGAAATATTTACTTTTCCAAATAATGTTCAGTCTTTTATAATTGATTCAAGCCCTCTGTCGATCCTGTTATTGGCAGGGGCTTTTTATTCAAAAATATTCGAAAAAGAATGCGATTTAAATTTAACCTGTATGATTGCAATATTGGGAACATATGTTATTATCTATTGTTTTTGTTTGATTCATTCAATTGTTAAAGCAGACGAACACGATCCTTATTGTACGTGTTTTTAGAGGATATGGAACAAAAAATTACTTTAAAGGTAATAAGCCTATCATTTAGAACGTATATGCCAATCCTACGCCGGCACTTTCAGTGCTGACAATAGGAGCAACAACCAAACTCTTATCGTTATTCTTAGTCCCTAATATATTATGCCAAACAGGCAACAACATATAGCCAACTTCTGCGCTTAGGATACCAATCCCTGCACCAGCCACAACATCACTTACCCAATGCTTTTTATTAAAAACGCGCATGGCTCCCGTAGCTGTGGCCACACCATATCCACCTATTCCAATCCAGGGAGAAACATCTTTATACTCTTTGAATAATATATGTGCTCCCACAAAAGCTGTAGCTGTATGTCCCGAGGGGAATGAATGGAAGTTAGAGCCATCGGGACGCTCTACTCCGAAAGAGGTTTTCATAGTCTGCACTGTTGCACCCATAATAAGGTAAGAGGTAGCCAGAACCAATGTCCGGTCTCTAAAATTATGCTTTGCTTTTATCCCTGCCCAATCTAAACCGTAGATTGCTATAGCAGGTGCATATTGAGTATAATCATCATATGGAACATGCTTCGATAGATGTTCTCCAATTTCATTATTTGTACTATGGTCGAGATTTAACAGAGATTTGTTCCCTCTGGCAATTATTCCATACGAAATTAGAGCTGTTGGAATAACAAATCTGGAGTACGATGAATTGAAAAAAGTTTTCTTTTTGCTTGGGATATTATACTCCATTGATATTTCGTTAGTATTCCCTAATCGTAATGAACCCTTTTCTCTCATTGGATGAGAAATAGAAGGAATAAGATTATTACCGGATTTTAAATTTAAAGAGTCAGACAAAGTCTTTGGTAATAGAGGGAGTTTTACACGAATGCTATCTCCCGTTTGGGCATTCAATTGTATTGCAAGACTAAATACAAATGCTGTTATTAGAATGATTTGTTTCATTATGCTTATGAAAAGAGGTTTGTTTCAAAGATGTATATTAGTAATTCGCTGAACAATATGATGGATAGTATGTAAGAAGCTAATACTAGAGTTATTAATTTAATCTGTTGAGTAGAATATGGTTGGCCTGAAAAATTATCTCGTAGTATCCTTTTCTGAGAAAAGCGATATAGATAATATACAAAAGCTCCAATTATAGCTCCTACAATTACCCCAGCAAGGACATCGGAAACAAAATGCACCCCTAGTAAATTCGAGAGTAGGATAAAATAGAAGCCCATATATAAATTACAACAGAGTAGTATCTGTTCCTGAAGAATAGAGCGGTGAGTGTAGCAAAACCAAAAGAATTAGTGGCATGCCCCGAAATAAAACCGTACTTACCTCCGGTGTAACCATACAATGTTCTTACATATTCTTCAATACCGGGATAATGAGTTGGACGTAAACGGGCAAAAAAAGGTTTACAAATAGCCGAAGAAAATTGATCACAACAGAGAAATAGAACAGTGATAGCTATTAATAAGGGTAGCCATACCTGCCATTTCTTTTTATAGATAATTACAGTAAGTAAAAAAATTGCAATGGGAATCCATATAATACCACCTGAGAATAACCACATGATGCAATCTGTATAGTATGAGTAACAGCCGTTTATATAAAAGAAAAGAATTTTTTCATATGGCATAATTCTATCGAGCATAATCTATTCTAATAATGATTATCTCAAATATAGAATTGCAATTTTGCAGAAATTTAGAATTACGAAGTCAGAGAAATATCAATAATATGTAATATATCTTCAAAGTTCTTGTCGTTGGTATTTATTCCTAAATTCCTTTTTCCATATGGTTGATATCTATCCATATTATTGACAGAAAACAGTCCTATTGTCAGTGCTCCGGATGAACTAGCCAGATGCATAATACCGCTGTCTGCACCAATAAAAAGAGTCGCATTGGCTATCAGAGCTGCAATTTCTCTGAGATCCATACTATAAAAAGACGGTGCCTTAAAATTTATCTGAGAGATATTTTCTTTAGGTAAAATTTCAATAATATTATAACGATCTTCATACTTTTCTTTTAACAGTCCATACAAACGCGTCCACCATTCTACCGAATAACATTTTACCCCCGTAGCATATGTATATATACAAATTGTAGCTTTATCATTTTTTACGATATTAAATAATAACTCTCCACCTCGCTTCTTTTCGTCAGGATCTAACTTAATGTCCAGTGTCGGGATTGCAATATTCATTTTGAAATCTACACCAAAAGATTTTCTTAAATTATAGATCGGTGCCTTTGCCATATGCATATAATCGCTGTGAGCGGCTAGAAAATTATCATCCATCACTCCAAATATTTTTCTTTTCGATCTTGCCAATTTCGTGGCCAATTTACCAGATGAAGATCCATTATCAATATTTATAACAAGATCATAATTCTTTCGTCTCAGACTATACCAAACAGATAAATACTGGATAATATCACTAAACGGCTTTTGAGGTAGTTTTATAATCTGATCTATATTTTGATTATTTTTGAATATTGGAAAAGCTGCACCTCCTCGTACAAACAAGTCTATTTTGCAATTCGGAAAATCGCTAGATATCTCTTGAATGATTGGTGTTGTAAGCAATTGATTACCAAGCCTACTATTGGGCCTGCAAATTAAAACATTATTGATATTGAAATTATTTATATCAATAATGTCATCTTCTTGACCGATACCTTTTGTAAGAAAATGCATAAAAAATCTTCTTGCATGATTGACTTTACCTTTAAAGTGCATATAGAATGATAATTTTTAAATTAGATCAAAGATGAACTAGTAACTTTGTAGAAATATTGAATTACAAAAGTAAATTCGTTATTTTAAATTTCTACAAAATTTGACGTATAATTTTGAGTAAAAACTGAAATTATGTGGAAATGGTACGCTATCCTTTCAGCTATCTTTGCAGCTTTAACGGCAATTTTTGCAAAAGTTGGAATCAGAAATATCGATTCTAACCTAGCTACTGCTATACGAACCTGTATAATTCTGCTTATTACATGGGGAATTGTTATTACAGGTAATGGTTTAGGAGATATAAAGGACCTGAACAAAACGAACTGGTTGTTTCTTATTCTCTCAGGTATTGCCACCGGGTTATCTTGGCTATTCTACTTTAAAGCCCTGCAATTGGGGGATGCTTCTAAAGTAGCACCTATAGATAAGATGAGTGTGGTAATAACTATATTTCTCTCGTTCATAATACTGAAAGAGCCGATCAGTTGGAAAGTCTTATTAGGTGGACTTTTAATTGCAGGAGGTTCACTTGTTATCTTAACCGACAAATAAATACTATATGAAGATTTTACTAATAGAGGATGAGCGGGAGCTATCCAATAATATCGTAACCTATCTGGCATCAGATCATTACTTATGCGAACAGGCCTTTACTTATAGGGAAGCTATAGACAAAATAGATATTTATAGATACGATTGCATTCTGCTGGACTTAAACCTACCCGGAGGTGATGGGTTGAAGATCCTTGAAGAAATAAAAGAACGAAATATAGATAGTGGA
Organism: Dysgonomonas sp.; assembly: GCA_047972895.1. Lineage (GTDB taxonomy): Bacteria > Bacteroidota > Bacteroidia > Bacteroidales > Dysgonomonadaceae > Dysgonomonas. Next base: position 16,768 of record JBKEBA010000028.1, on the reverse strand, counting down.
ATTATTATCATATCAGCTCGGGGGGCTTTGGATGATAAGATAAAAGGATTACAGATTGGAGCAGATGATTATTTGGCAAAACCGTTTCCTCTCCCTGAACTTAGCATTCGAATTTATGCCCTGTTGCGCAGACAGCAATTCTCTCATAATAATACGTTGGTCTCAAATGAAGTTATAATTCATCTCCTGGCAAAAACAGTATTTGTTGGCAAAACGGAAGTCATATTAACTAAATCGGAATATGAATTGTTATTATTCTTGATTGGAACTCAAATACTACGGAACAAGTTCCGCAGGTTGAAAGGTAAAAGGATAAATCCTTTTGCGTTAATACCTGTTTGAAAACAGGGGTTTTCTTTTCCCTAACGGGAAAATTCATCCGATAACTTGAAAAATAAAAATAGGGTAGTTTCAAAAAATGCGATTGCAGAACACTTATCAGGAGATATGGCTGATATGTTAGATAGCCATAGTTTTGTATATGCACATATTAAGAACCTGAAATCGAAGCTACATGATGCAGGGTGTGAGGGATGTATCAAAACTGTATATGGAACCGGATATAAATGGGAGGAAAGAAATGACTAGTCTATTAACTAAAAGTTCGAAGTTATTTTTAATATTCACAACTATTATTATGTTGTGCTGCTTTCCTCTGTTTTTCTTTGTGATGGAAGCTTTGTATGCTGAAGATCTAGATCAACTAATAAAATTTCGCAGCGAACAGTTTGTGGAAGAAGATTTGTATTCCCTTAAAATATCTGATATCGAATATTGGAACAGATTTAATGAAGATATGAAGATCTATCCTTTCGAAAGTACATATCTATTAAATAAGGTTGTACAAAAACCATTTTACAGTCAGGCTGAGAAACACGAAATAGACTATCGTATATACTATAACAAAATAAATATTGAAGGGAAACCTTATGTATTTATGTCGCGGATTGCAATGATCGAAACAAAAGATCTGTTGCGTACTCTTGGCTTTCAGTATTTGCTATTCTTTGTAATCATTATTACAGGTTTATTAGTTATTCAGCATATATTGTCCCGACACCTGTGGAAGCCTTTTTATAATAGCCTGAATGAAATGGAGAATTTTAAACTGGCAAAAGGAAAAGTTCCCGATTTTGAACAGACTACAACTACTGAGTTTGTGCGATTGAATAATAATCTGAGCAAGTTGATGCAAGATAATATAACAAGTTATAATCAGCAAAAAGAATTTACAGAGAATGCTTCACATGAATTGCAAACACCTCTGGCTGTGTTTCAGTCTCAACTGGATCTCCTCCTGCAAGATTCGAGTTTGAACGAATCACAAATGATTGTCATAGAATCTCTTTATGATGTATCTTCTAGACTTACCCGTCTAAATAAAAATTTATTATTACTGTCGAGAATAGATAATTCTCAGTTCAAAGATACTGTCACAATTGATTTCAGCCAGTTGTTAGAATATCAGCTGACATATTTTAAAGAACCAGCATCTAATAATGGAATTATATTAGCACTAAATATTCAGAATCCGTTAATAATTACAGCAAACAAGATATTATTGGAAAGTTTAATAAATAACCTGATTTCAAACGCTATTCGGCATAACTACAATGGAGGTGTTATAAACATCAGAGTTAAAGACAATACCTTCCAAATTAGTAACAGTGGTGATAAGTCTTCATTAAATAAAGATAAAGTATTCCGTAGATTTAGCCGTACATCCGAAGAGAGAAAAGGGAACGGTTTGGGACTATCGATTGTAAATCAAATATGTAAGCTGCATGGCTGGGAAGTCGGGTATAACTACGCAGATAATTTACATTGTTTTCATGTCGTTTTCCAGCACACTTAAATACTATTATTTAAAGAAACAATATTTTTCTTAGTTTCAAAAGGTTCTTCATCTACCTTTTTCCTCTAATAAATTAGTGTTGCGTTTCAGATATTTCAGTATTAAATAAGAAACCCCAGTTAAAAGACATAATATCAAAAGAGGATAATTGAAATTTTTCTCATTTACGATAAGATTTCCAATTACATTGAAAATGGAGAAGGTAAGAAAAATAGCAAAAAAACCATTTTTTTCTTTTTTCAGAACTTTTTTCCAACTAAAATCTACACTGGGAGAAATGTATTTTTTGAAATTTAGACTAGGAAGAAAAGCTGGGACATTTTCAGCCCATTGTATATATTCTTCTGCAAATTTTTTACGTAAGAATTGTTCTTCAGCAAACATAATTCTTTCGTAATAAATCCAATAAAGAAAACCAAAAACAAATATAAACCAAAGGTTTTCTATCAATAGAGCTGGTCCTAACCACATAAAAAAGTTACCAAGATATAATGGATGACGTACAAGAGAATATACACCTGTTGTACTAAGGCTATCCGCGATCTGGCTTTTTGTGTTCCTTCCCGAAGTGTTAGCTCGTGAATATCCGACTGTATACACTCTGATTAAAAAGCCGAAAAGGCTTACAAATAAACATATCCATTGATAATTAATTTCATAAGTTCCCCCATCATTAAACAAAAATGTATGATAGTACTTAGCTTTTAAATATACGGACATACCTGTAAATAATATAAGTAAAGGTAATATACCTCTGTATCGGAATAACCAGTTACCCTGTTTTTCTAATTCTTCTTGAAGTGCCATTTGTTGATAATATTTATATACTTACAAATGAAACATATGAATTAGAATATATTTAGAATTTCACAATAAGTAGTTGATTTATCTATCAATTCTTACTTGGAATTATTTAATTTTTCATGTAGTGTTCTTGGAAAAGAAAATCTATCGGCTTCTTCTACAGAAAATATATATTACTTTTAAATCATTCGATGTAAAAATTAAATATCAGGCTTTATATTAAAAAATATTAATACCTTTGTACTCAGATTTTGGTGTCACAATTCTAATTTGACAGAAAAGTGATGAAAAGGGAATCAGGTGAAAATCCTGAACAGACCCGCTGCTGTAAGCTCCGCCAAAGTCTTTGAACAATACTCAAAACCACTGTTCAGCAATGAATGGGAAGGGTGTTCAAAGATGGAGTAAGTCAGAAGACCTGCCAAGATTGATTAGTTTAAAGCTTTCGGGAAATAAAGCTGAAGAACACTGATAAGGAATCACTCTGAGCTTTGCTATTTTAGGTTTTCTTATTCACTCAATCTTCATTATAATTAATTTTCTGTAAGCTATTTGATAACATTCATCTAGCTAAAAATGTATTTGTATAATACTAAAAAACTAATTTCGATAGTTATACTATTAAATACTTTTCAGTTTGTTTATGGTCAGAGTAAACTGGATAGTATTCAACATCTCAAAGAGGTTGTTGTTACAGCCAAATCATATAAAGAAGTCATACCTGCACAGAAACTCACAGGAGAAGAACTTAAAGCTCTGAATAGTTTTTCTGTAGCAGATGCTATCCGCTATTTTTCAGGAATACAAGTTAAAGACTATGGAGGTATAGGTGGACTGAAAACAGTCAATATCCGTAGTATGGGAACGCATCATGTCGGCGTGTTTTACGATGGCATACAATTGGGAAATGCTCAAAACGGACAAATTGACTTAGGGAAATTCTCACTTGATAATATGGAAGAAATTTCTTTATATAACGGTCAGAAAAGCGATATTTTTCAGCCAGCAAAAGATTTTGGTTCCTCAGGATCAGTCTATCTTCGCACTCGAACTCCTCAATTTTCAGAAGGTAAAAATTACAATCTTAAAACAACTGTAAAAACAGGATCTTTTGATTTAATTAATCCTTCAATTCTATACGAACACAAAATAAACAATAATCTAAAAGCTTCTTTTAATACAGAAGTGGTGAATAGTTCAGGGAAATATAAATATCGCTACAAGAGAGTTTATCCTGGCTCGAAAGAAGTGATGTATGACACTACAGCTGTACGCAAAAACGGAGATGTTTTCTCTTTTCGTTCCGAAGCTGGCTTATACGGTACAGTTCCTAATGGTTTGTGGAAAGTGAAATTATATTATTATGATTCAAACAGAGGTCTTCCTGGAGCTATTGTGAACAATGTATGGAAAAATTCACAGCGTCAGTGGGATAGAAATTTTTTTGTGCAAGGTTCTTTCCAAAAGAGTATAACAAGTAAATATGAAATACAAGCCAATGCAAAGTTTGCCTATGATTTTATGCGTTTTTTGAATCCGGATACTACTAGCATGTATATCAATAATTCCTTTCATCAGCGGGAATGGTACGGGTCATTAGCGAATAAATATGCCTTAACTCCTAATTGGGACGTTTCATTATCCACCGATGTGCAATATAACACATTGAACTCGGATATGCCCGGCTTTTTCTTTCCTAGACGAACAACTTCGCTGATAGCACTGGCCAGTGCACTCGAAATAGGGAAATTTAAAATGCAAGGAAGTGTCCTTGCTACATTTGTCAATGAAGATCTTAAGATTGGAAACTATAATCCAGATTCTCCTTATCAGGATACTGTTGTTGTCGCTCCAAATAAACAAGAATTCACTCCTGCTTTTTTTATTTCTTATAAACCTTTTCAAAACCGGGATTTAAATTTCAGGGCTTTTTACAAGAAAATATTCAGAATGCCCACATTCAATGACTTATATTATACAAACATTGGTTTTTCAGCACTAAAACCCGAATTTACTCACCAGTTAGATATTGGGTTTCAGTACAGTCGTTCGTTCAAACATCGATTTATTCAATATTTCCAAATACAGGCAGATGCATATTATAATGAAGTAACGGATAAAATTGTAGCTACTCCGCCAAGAGGAGGCCTATATCGTTGGACTATGACCAATATAGGGTCAGTCGAGATACGGGGAATTGATGCCTCCCTATCCACTATATTTCAATTACCATATGATATTGCTATGAATCTAAAACTTGCATATACGTATCAAAAGGCTCAGGATTTTACAAAGAACGACAATCCAAAATTTCAAGAAATGAGTTATGGCGGACAAATAAATTATATTCCCTGGCATAGCGGTTCTGCAATAGCCAGTATGACATATAAGTCATGGCAATTGAATTATAGTTTTATATATGTTGGGGAGCGTTACGAAAGCTCAGTCAACTTACAAGAGTTTTACCAGCAACCATGGTATACCCATGATATGGCGATTCTTAAAAATTTCAAATTGAATGGCATCAAAATGCGTATTGCAGGTGAAATCAATAACCTATTGAGTCAAGACTATGAAGTGGTATTGAACTATCCGATGCCAAAACGAAATTATAAAATCTCTTTGACTATAGAGTTATGAAAAGGACAACATACTTAATCTTATTTACTATTATAATAACCTTCAGCTTCAGTGCTTGCCGCGAAGATGTAGAAATGATTCTTTCCGAAGATGAACTTATGGGAGAACCAAGAGAAGTTGCCGGATACAAAGGCTTTTATCTACTCAATGAGGGTAACATGGGCAGCAACAAAGCTACTTTGGATTATTACAATTTCGAAACCGGTGTCTTTACCCGAAACATCTATGCTGAAAGAAATCCGACGGTTCCTAAAGAAATGGGAGATGTCGGCAATGACGTTGGTATCTACGGAGGCAAATTATATGCAGTAATCAATTGTTCGAATAAAGTAGAAGTAATGGATGCACAAACGACAAAGCGGATTACCCATATAAATATTCCCAATTGTCGCTTTATTAAGTTTCTCGGGCGATATGCATATGTAACATCTTATGCCGGACCTGTAGTTATTGATCCCAACTATGAACAAATAGGTTATGTCTCAAAAATAGATACGACAACACTCAAAGAAGTAGATCGTTGCCTTGTGGGATTTCAGCCCGATGAGTTAGAGATTGTGGAAGGTAAAATTTATGTAGCTAATTCGGGAGGCTATATGGGAGCAAGCAACACAACCGGCTATGAGCGTACAGTGTCTGTCATTGATATCAAATCATTTAAAGAAGAAAAGCGAATAGATGTTGCATATAATCTCGAACGCATTAAAGCCGATAGCCGAGGTGATCTTTGGGTGAGTTCTCGCGGTGATTATAAAGGCTTGCCAGCTCGTCTTTATTTTATCGATAAACAATTACAACGAGTAACAGACACGATTCCGATAGCTGCCACAAACTATTGGATCGACGACGATATGCTGTATGTTTATGGAACGGAATGGAGTCATATAACACAAGATTGGACGATATCATATAGTTTAGTAGATACACGCACACACGAAATAATAACTAAAAATATCATAACTGATGGTACCGATAAGGAGATTCAAAAACCTTATGGGATAATGGTCGACCCAGAAACAAAAGAGATATACATAACTGATGCCGGAAACTATGTAACTCCCGGTCTTCTCTATTGTTTTAGTCCGGAAGGGAAGAAAAAATGGGTGGTACGTTCAGGAAATATACCGGGGCATTTCGCTCTGCAACCTATATATAAAAAATGATTGTATAATGCATAAATAATAGACAAAACTAAATTATAAAAATATGAATAATAAGTGTTTATTGATTTTCATCTCATTCCTATTCATCTTTTTGTCTGCATGTTCTGACAGTAATAACGAGGAAATTTTAGCGCCGATAATTTCTGGTCTGGACGATAAGTATATTATACTGGAAGAAGATGCCCTTGAGCTGGAACCTGTCATTATAAATGGTAATTCAGCAAATTATAAGTGGCATCTGAATGGTCTGGAAGTAGCAAATACATCAAATTACACCTTTAAAGGAAGTGTAGTCGGCAGCTATAAACTTGTACTGAATGCAACAAATACAGGAGGAAGCACACAAAAAGAAATTGAGATTATAGTTGTAAAAAGAGACTCACCACCTATCATTACAAATTTGGAAGAAAAATATATAATTGATTTCGGTACAAAACAGAAATTATCACCTTTGATTGTGAGCGATAGTGAAGTAACTTATTTATGGTTATTGGAAAATGAAGCTATAGCAGATACCAGAGATTATACATTCAACGCCACACAAGCAGGAATACATAAATTGCTTTTGAAAGTGACGAACGAAGAAGGAATAACAGAGAAAGAAATTATAATTATAGTAAATGGAGAAAGTCTTAAAATTGAAACTTCAACATATACTATTCTTTCACTTGAAGCACCGACATACCTTAATAATATAGAAGATATAAAATGGGAAGTTCTGGATACTCCGTCTAATTTGTACAGACTGTCTTCTGCAGATTCTAAAATGGCAATGTTCATTGCCGCTAAAACGGGAGAATATAATCTACAGGTGACAGATGGAGAGATAAAAAGCTTAGTAAAGATTACAGTAAAAAAGGCAGAGAAACAATTAAGTTCTTATATTTCCAAGGTTTTTGACTACCTACCTGCTCCAGGCCAATTTGTCAATAAACTACCTGAATATACTGAAGGTGATACCCATGCAGATATGATAAGAAAAGCAAATGAATGGTTGGTAGGTGAAGATGCATGGATGATTACACTCGGAGGATGGGGTGGATATGTTACAGTTGGATTTGATCATACAATTATAAATGTTTCGGGAAAACGTGATTTCAGAATTAATGGAAATGCCTTTGGTGCTAACTATGGACGTCCCGGCGCTCCTTTTGGTGGAAGCTGCGAACCCGGTATTATCATGGTTGCATATGATAAAAACAAAAATGGAAAACCTGATGAAGATGAATGGTACGAAATTAAGGGCAGCAGCAACTTTTCTGCCGACGGTGAGCCTTGGTTTTCTTATGCAAAAGAAAATAAGAATGATACTAAAGTTTACCGCGATTACGAAATGACATATTATAAGCCCACTAAGGAAAACCCAGAAATAATTGGTGAGCCTGATAATCCGAACGCATATATGACAATCGAACAATATATTCGATGGAAAGATAACAAGAATAATAGTGGCTATAAGGTGAAGAATATTTACCATCAGCAAACCTATTATCCAGCGTGGATTAAAGAAGATCAACTATCTTTTAAAGGTATACGATTACCTGAAAATGGAATTAATGAGGGGAAATACATTCCTGACATCAATGAAGGGAGTACCTATTTCGTTTTGTATGGATTCAGATACGGTTATGTAGATAACTACCCCAATCTGGATGATAATTCAGGTATCGATATCGATTGGGCAATAGATAAAAATGGGAATAAGGTTGATCTTCCGGGCATTGATTTTGTGAAAATTTACAATGGAGTAAATCAGGAAAACGGCTGGCTTGGCGAATGCTCAACTGAAGTTGAGCGTGGAGAAGACTTACATATGTTAGGGAAAAGTATAAACACTATAAATGAGTAATCGTAAATAATTAATCTTGTTAACAAAAAGTAAAGCTTATGAAAAAATTATTCTCTTATCTAATTCTGATTCCTTTGATAGCATTTTTTTCTTGTTCGGATGAAAATGCAATTGTGGATAACTCTAACATTTCTGGCTCAGCCGAAAATGCATTTACTGTACAAGGACAACCTTATGATTTATCAAAATCGACAATCAAAGGTATCAATTCTGTGTGTTTTTCTAAATCAGCAGATACGTCAAATGGTGGAGATCCAGATTTCACAATGGATGATATAAAATTCTGGGCGGGAACAGGTACAAATAAAGCTGCAATGGTTATAGAATGGCACGATGGCAAAAATCCTGATGCTTTAGTCTGGGGGTACAAATGGAATGGAGATGCCTATGGCATTGATATGATACGAGAAATAGTAAAAGCAGATCCAAGACTGATATTTCTAACCCATATGACTGGCCCTATGGGGTATACTATTGCCGGATTTGGTTATAATATCAATAAAACAGGCAACCACTATCTCATTTATAACAATGAAACCGATAATCCTAAATATCCAGTCAACGGGATAGTAACTACAAATGCATACAACTATGATGATTGGACTTATTCTGATCCAGCCGATCATTGGTGTGCTGGTTGGTATAATGGTTACTGGAGTTACTGGACTAAAGACTCATTATCATCTGCATGGGAATACTCAAGTTGGGGAGCATCTAGTCGTAAACTCATCAATGGTAGTTGGGATGGTTGGTCCTTTTTGAATGATATGAGCCAATGGGAAGGGAATCAACTGGGAAGTATATTCTCTGCTGCATCGCCAAATTAATTTCTAACTATTTTTAAATATAAAAATGAAAAAAGCAGTAAGTTACTTATTTATTCTAATGAGTTGTATAGTTTTATTTAGCTGTAGTGAAGACTATGACGACTCTTATCTTAGAGGAGAGATTGACAAAATCAAAACAGAGATTGAGTCTCTTAAAAATCAAGTGTCATCTATTGAAAGTATTGTAGATGCCTTGAACAAAGGGAAAGTTATTACCGGTGTTGAAGCTTTAAGTGATAATAAAGGATATAAAATCACCTTTAACGATGCCACTTCTATTGAAGTATTGAACGGAGAAAAGGCTCCGATTATAGGAATAAAAGAACAAGACGGTATATATTATTGGACAATAACAACTGATGGGCAAATAGATTTTCTCGCAGATAAAGATGGTAATAAATTGCCAGTTTCGGGTAAAGATGGAGAAAGTGGAAATTCGCCGAAAGTAGAAATCGATTCTGAAGGGTACTGGACTGTGGATGGTATCCGAATTAAAGATGCAAATGGAGATGCTGTAAAAGCACAAGGGGATTCTTTCTTCAAAAAAATAGAAGAAAGTGAGGATACAGTTACATTCACTTTTGCCGATAATACATCTATTGTGTTACCGAAATCGCAAGGCACATTCCTATCGTTTGAAGTTACCTCAGCTGTCTTTAACGTTGGACAAGCTCAAAGGTTGAGAATTAAATTTGCCAATATTCAATCGATGGAAGTCATCTCTAAACCTGAGGGATGGACTACTAACATCCACATACCGGATAAATATGTGAATATTGTTGCTGCACAAAACGGATATGGTATTGGCGAAATTAAATTGCAAGGTATAGACAAAAACGGACTAACTTATTTAGCTATAGTAAAGGTTAGTATTGCAGGTAAAGGTTATTCTGCTATTGATGGTGTTTTTATTCTGAATGAAGGGAATATGACCACAGAAAACGGCTCGTTAATTTATATTTCACCTGAAGGCCAATTATATGACCGTGTTTATAATAGTTCAAATGGGACTGAACTTGGAAATGTTACACAAGACCTGTTTATTCAAAATGGAAAAATGTATATCATTTCTCAAAATGGAAGAAAGAATCCGATAGGGACTGGATTCGAAAATGACGGTATGTTAGTCGTAGCTAATAGTGAAACTTTAAAAAGGGAAGCTTCTTATAATGATGAACTTTCTAGTTTAAATTGGCCGACTCATATTGCTGTACTTGATGATGAAAATATCTTTATAAGAGACAACTATGGAGTTCACTTGTTTAATAGTACGACAAAGGAACTTACATTGATCACCGGAACTACAGGTGCTAAGAAAAACAGAATGGCTGTAGCAAACAATAAAGTTTTTGCTTCTATTGGCAGTAAGTTAGTCGTATTGGAAAAAGGAAAGACGAATGTAACTCAAACAATTGATATGGGTGCTACTATTAGCGGTGTAATAAAATCGAAAGATGGTAATTTATGGGTATCTACGACAGGTTCACCAAATAAAATATCAAAAGTAAGCAGCAGTGACTATTCTATTATAAAAGCTAATGAGATAACAATTGGTAAGGTTGGAGCCGGAGCCGGAGCAACACCAGGTATTACAGCAAAAGGCGATACTCTTTATTATAGCAATGCTTCGACTACGATATATCGTCATATCTTCAGTACTGGTGAATCAAAAGAGATGGTAAATGCAAAAACATTTGTTACTAACGCGAACATTGTATATAATAATATAGCTGTACATCCAAGAACGGGAAAAGTATATTTAAATACAATAAAAGCTTATGGTTGGGATTTCCTTATCAATAATATAAGTGTATTTGATCTAGAAGATACAAATCCAATATTAAGTAATAATTATCAGAATTATACTCATTTCCCTGCTGGCATATTTTTTCCTGCAGATTTTCAATGAGTAAAATAATAATTGGCTTATAGAGATTAGCTGGCTAAACATCAGTTAACTAATACTGAAATTCATAAAAGCAGAAAGTCATAAAAATTTTCTGCTTTTATCTTAAATTCGATAAAATGTATTAAACATGAAGTTTCTATAAAAAGAATTTAGGAAAATATGGTACTCTTCCTTCTGTAACTTATGACATATAAATTAGGTAATTACATACGAATTTACCTAAGAAATTTTGCTAACAAAATCAAGTCCTAAACCGCTCTTCATTAACAATGTTTAATACTGCATAGAATAATAAACTTTGTAGATATGAACAGAACGATAATTTCAATTGACGTGCAAGATAATGGTGCTAAGGGATCCACTATTATAGTCAAGGGAGAGTGTAATAATCAGATTTTATTTAAAGAGCAATTCGAGTATAAGGATGAAGAAAAGCATTCTCTTCGATTACATTTTCTGATTGATAAATTTCTTAATGGAAACGGAGTAGCTAAAGGAGAAAATATGGCTATCCCAAACATTAATAAACTACTAAATGATATTAAAACTCCGAAGTAAGATAAAGGCGAATGCTGATTATAGAGCCAGAGAAGTCCTAAAGAATTACAGACCTTCGACTTTTGTGGAAATAAGAGAAATGTTCAAGGAGCAGGAAAGAACTGAAGAAGAGTTTAGAAATAGTCTTTATAATGGTGACGAGCGACAAAAACCAGACAAAGATATTGAAAGATTTGTCCAAAGAATTTTTCACCCTTCGGAAGAAGATTTATCAGATGAATTATTGTCAGGGATTTGATCTTCAGAATAATATTCTTTACTCAACCATGTTTTATTGCATTTTGTACACGTAATAACATGGTCAACAAAATCATAGAGTAAATCATGAGTATCGCCTTTAGAACAAGGCTCTTTTAGTATTTCATCATCGTATTCCATATAATAATAAGCCTTTAATATCTGTGCAAAGATACGAAAAATAATATTTTCAGTCAAAATAAATTCTCGGATTACCCTTTTGTTGTTTATCCTATAGATGAGATATCCAATGAGGTCGGGAATAGATAGATATTACGCAAAAGGTTGTGCAGTATTTAAAAATAAAAAACTAACAGTCTATCGATTGATTATTAGTCTTTATCTGGCAGCATCGACGGCAGAGAAACAATTTCCTAAGCATCACATTTATACTGATTTATAATAATCGAATATTCAGTCCCATATAGCACCCCAAGAAGCAATTTCTCAATACTTCTTTAGTCTACATAACTACATGGACTACAGATGTAAAGATATAAATTTGTGGGATATTTTTCAAATTGTGAGATTAAATTTCAATAGTGAACCAAAAAAAGTCTTTCTTTCATCTGAACACAAATGTATTATAAGAGAATAATTCAATCAAGATCAAGCTCTCCGAGTTTACTCAAAGAATCTTCCTTTCTATGAAAGCGTATTCTTTGGTAAAACCTTGCTTTTATTATTCTCTTTTAAAATTCGGGTGTTTATCAGTTGGAAAGAAGAAAAAATAATATTCTTGAAAAGAGAAACAGTATAATTTTTAATATCAACTCCTTTTCTGACAAAACCAACCATGTATAAATGCCATCTGATAGAACTGTACAGGTCTTTCAAAGCCTGCTGATTGTATAATTTTTGCAACTTCTTCCTGAGCCAATAATGAAACTCCATCCTTATGGCTTTGGCGAATTTTTTCAATGCTTTGCGGAACGCCTCCTTCTGACATCATTTTTGACCAAACATCCAAGATATATTCATATTCATAAGACCCTATTTCATTCGACAGGTCTGCATTTATGAGAATTCCTTTACTTTTAAGATGTCTTTGAATATTTCTAAAAAAGTCGATACGGGAATCTTTTTTATCTATAAATTGTGAAACAAGAATAGAGGTAGCAGCATCATAAGTATCAGGTAATGATAGATTCTCTAAATAATCGGCATAAAATTCACATCGGTCTTCCATTCCTAATTCAGACAAACGTGTACGGCAAACATCAAGCATAGCGGAAGAGGGATCAACAGCAATAAAATTCCAAGTTGGAAACCTTTTAGCCATATAGATTATTTCAGCTCCCGTTCCTGCTCCGACACAAAGTATTTTCGCTTTTTCAGGCAACTCAGAAAGAATCGCTCCCATCAACAGATGCAGAGAGTTACTAATAGAGCTTAGGTTTTCCCATGTTTTATCATAAGACTTAGCTGTAGTATCGAAAATTTCTTTTACTTTATCTTTCTTCATTATCTCTTTATACTTTATTTTCATGATAAATGTAGGTTCAATATCAAAAATCAACACTACAATTATCTTAGCTAATCAATCCCAGTGTAGAAGCATATTTAACAGCTTCCATAGAATTATTTACATCTAACTTTTCTAATATTCTTTGTCGATGCGTATTAACAGTGTGGACGCTAATAAACAACTGCTCTGAAATTTCCTTGCTCAACAGTCCTTCCTTTATTAGCTGTAAAACAGCAATCTCTCTTGTAGTAAGATCTGATGTTTTTTGGGATGATAGGTTTTCTATAGAGAAAAACTTATTCTCTTTTACATTTAAGATGTGTCCTCTTACTGTTTTAAATGAGCTTTGGTCAGGAGATAAATCTAAAACACTTAATGACAACCATGCGTTCCCCGATTTATCTTTTTCTAATAAGGTATATTGTTCTACTACTCTCACATACTGACCTATAGCATTACGAATACGAAATTCCGAGATCATTTTATAATCTTGCAAGTTTTCCTTATTCGCATGTAGAAACTTAAGTGCTGCAATACCATTTTTCACCAAAGGACACAAATCGTCAGGATGTACACGTTCATCTATACCTTCTTTACAATCGCCAAATATTCCTCCAAAATTGAAAGATGTATATACATGCTTTCTCTTAGACATATCAAAAACCGTTATCCCACTATTGGACACTTTAGCTAAATGAGAGAGCATTTGCTTATGATATTCCAGTAGAGAGTAATCAAGGTCGGCTTCATCAAAACGCTGCAATGACAAAAGCCGAATATGTTCCTTTTGTAAATCTTCCATATGGCAATATAATGATAAATCAGTATTGATCTCCTAGTGGACAGTATCTTACTTTGTACAAAGCAAAATTAGGCAAAATCATGAATAAAACGTTATTATTTCTCTTATTAAACGTCCTTTCGTTAGGTATATTATGTGGTCAATCATCTCAAAATATACGTGGGATAGTATATGATAAACAATCAAATATTCCGATTGAATATGCAACTGTAGCTGTACTAAATAGTAAAATCCCCTTAGGAGTGAGTACTGATAGTCTAGGTCAATTTAAAATACAAAATGTTCCGATAGGACGTTATGATATTCAGGTGACATTAATCGGCTATAATCCTATTATAATAAAAGAGCAGCTATTGTCTTCGTCTAAAGAATTGTATTTGGAAATTGCAATGGTTGAAAACTCGAAACAACTCGATGAGATTGTTGTCACTCCTCAGATAAATAAATCACAACCTTTAAATAACATGGCATTAGGTAGTGCTCGTATGTTGAGCGTAGAAGAAGCAAGTCGATATGCAGGAGGTTTCGATGATCCTGCAAGATTAGCTACATCTTTTGCAGGAGTAACAAGCCATGTCGGGAACAATGGGCTTGTTGTAAGGGGGAATGTACCTAAATTTCTGCAATGGAGGATGGAAGATGTTGAAATCCCCAACCCGAACCATTTTGCAGTAGTAACCACTTGCGGTGGCGGAGGTTTATCTGCATTAAGCAGTTTTGTGCTAGGTAATTCTGATTTTATGACAGGTGCATTTCCCGCTGAATACTCAAATGCTTTATCTGGAGTGTTTGATATGAACCTCCGCACAGGAAATAACCAAGAACGAGAGAATATGGTTCAACTCGGGTTGATCGGAATAGATGTTGCTTCCGAAGGTCCATTCAAGAAGGGGAGTAATTCTTCTTATATTTTCAATTATCGATATTCGACACTAGGACTGCTTTCTTCTATATTACCCGAAGATGCAGAGAACACAAAGTATCAGGACTTGTCTTTCAAACTTAATTTTCCAACAAAAAAAGCTGGTATATTTTCTATCTGGGGAGTGGGCTTGATTGATCGCTCAGGGCAAAAGGCAGAAACCGATCCTAGTAAATGGGAATATATGCAGGATAAAGAAGATCAGGGTGTGAAATAATATATGGGAGTTTTTGGTCTGAATCACAAACTAAGAGTGTGGAACAATGCAACTCTTAAAACATCTTTGGCTACTACTGTTAGCGGTCTTGATATGCATACTGAAAGGATGAATGCTAATGTAAAACCTATTCCACAAAACTTAATCAAATCTACTAATTGGAATTTTGTATTCGCTTCATCGCTAAATAAGAAATATAGTAGGATACATACCAATAAAACAGGCTTAAGGGTTACAGGGCTTAAATATAATCTGTTATTAGAAGAAGCCACACATCAACAGCCAATGAATACCATAACCGATGAATCAGGTTTCAGTTCTTTACTATCAGCATATACTAATTCATCTTTACAATTTTCGGATAAATGGACACTTAATCTTGGTATCAATACGCAATTATTCACACTCAATAATAATTATACAATAGAACCTAGAGCAGCATTATCATGAAAATTTAAACCAAATCAATCTTTAGCTCTTTCTTATGGACTACATAGCAGATTAGAAATGTTGAATTACTACTTTACTCAATCGAAAGAGGGAGAACTCATTAACAAGAACATGGATTTTACAAAAGCCCACCATATCGTATTATCCTATGACCTAAATATTGGAAACAACTATCATGTTAAGATTGAACCTTATTTTCAACAATTATACAATGTTCCTATTATAAATGATAGTACTTTTTCGTTTATAAACCTTCAAAATGATTGGTTTATAAGCAATAAGCTTTCGAATAAGGGAAAAGGAGTCAACTATGGTATTGATATAACCTTTGAACGGTATATGTCAGACGGTTATTACTATATGTTCACCGCATCTCTTTTTGATTCTCGTTACAAAGCAGGGGATAATAAATGGAGAAACACAAGGTATAACAGAAACTTTGTATTTAATGTATTAGCAGGAAAAGAGTGGATGGTAGGACGCAGTAAACAAAATATGTTCAATGCTAATATTCGATTATCTTATCAAGGAGGAGACAGATACTCGCCTATTAATCTTGATGCATCTCAGAAAGACGAAGATGCTATTTATGATGAAAACAAAGCCTTCTCGAAACAATTATCTCCAGCCTTTCTCTTACACTTTAATGTAGGCTACAAAATTAACAAGAAGAATTTATCTCATGAGTTTGCAATTAAAGTGCTAAACGCAACCAACTACAAGGACTATCAAGGTCATCGCTACAATTTTAAAACGTATTTGGTAGATCCCGAAAGAGAGGCTGTTATTATCCCAAACATTAGTTATAAGATTGAATTTTAGTTTATTTATCCCATTGGGCATAGTTTGTTTTATTCAACAATGTAGAATTGTTAACTATAAATAATTATGCTTATGAATGATTTTACAAGAACTAAATTTTTCATTTTGCTAACAGGAAACTCGCAGGAGGTTGCAAATGAAGAAATGGGAAATGCGTATGTAGGATTTTTAAAGGAAATAAATATCCTCAATCAATCCGAAATAGATTATTCAAATGTCTATCGGGAATTGAATCTGACTCGCAT
>JBKEBA010000043.1:0-9570 GCA_047972895.1 Dysgonomonas sp. | reverse complement strand
AATCAGAAAGATTGGAAGCCCATCTTTGCTCCATTTGCTAAGGCCAGGAAAAGAATTGAAACCATCTTCTCGCAATTGTGTGACCAGTTTATGATTGTTAGAAACTATGCTAAACAGACGGATGGCATATTTGCTAGAATAATCGGTAAGATTAGTGCACTTACCATATTACAATATATCAACAAAATGAACAATAAACCCATTGGCCAGATTAAATATGCACTAATTTAATTCCGCCAACGGGTTATTTTATTGTATGATTTTAATTATGATGGAGAAGTAAAAAAAATAGATAATTTAGATTTCTTAGGAGTATTTGAGTATAAAAAATGATTTTTCAACTTTTATATCCCATTAAATTATGAATATCTAAATATGCGACAATTTTTTTCATTCTTAAAAGAATTCAAACTTGATAAAAATATTATTGAAGAAAAAGGGATGAAACAAGTTTCCAAATTCAAACACAACTTTTTCTCCCTTTCTGCCTTTGATACAAAGGACGCTTATGAGACCTTCTCTCCTTTTCCGAATGAACTAAAACAATTTTACGAAGAAATTGGTTTTGGCTTATTCCATATTAATAAAGGCAAAGTTCATCGCATATTTGATCCGGCATCATTAATTATCATCAATCAAAGGAAGGATGAATTTCAATATGATAAACTTCTATCTGCATCTCTCAAAGAAGGCCAACTGGTCTTCTTTGAGAGCCAGCAATATGGCTATTTTTCAATAGGTACGGATAATTCTTCTGATGTTAATCCGATTTTTTTCAGGGGTAAAAAGGTCGCTGATTCTCTGTATAAATTTCTTTTATATTTCAACACAAACCGGGATTATTTGAAACACTGCATCAATGATTAAGATGTTTTGTTTTTGCTTTATCAATGAAAATACGATATAACATGATCTATTGCATCCAAAATGTGTTTTTTTAATGAAGAAAAAACTATCCACCATAGATCTATCCAAGAAACTAGCCAATAGACCGGATACAGATTTCAGACCGGAAGTAGTAGCTGCCTCCCTGATCGAACAAGGCTTCGATTCCGAATTAATACTAATTATCCGTGACGGAGCCGCCCGTCGCGGCATCAGTAAAGAGGTAGAAGAGATATTGCTCGTATTTTCAGAACACACCCTGCAAGACCACCTGCATATCAAGACAAATAAGGAAGGCGGATATGATATGCTGCCGCAAGGACTTTTCCATAAGCCCCTGTACAAGAAAAAGTTTCTGAAAGACAAAGAAGAAGCCCTTGAAGAAATCAGGATACACCGGCAAGAAGAATTTTTCGCACGAAAATTCTTTCAACTCTTCGAGGTAATGACTGACGAAACATCTATTGAAGCACAACTTTTTGAAATACGTTATGACAAGAAAATCAGCAATCCTGAATTTGTCAATCTGTTTGTACAATTCTGGCCCGTATTGAAATTATTAGAACACAGGCAGGCTATTTTCTTTATGCACATTATCCCGATCCTGCATAAAATCCGCAGTCTTAATGAAGAAGTAGAAGAAGCTCTTTCCTACCTGTTGAATGTTCCGGTTCAAGTATCAAATATCAGCCTTCCGGCAAAAAAAGCCAGCCGCTTTTTTGAGTCTCATATTGGACGTAACGAAATCGGAGTCGATATGGTGTTGGGAAATTCTTTTGATGATGGTGAAAACGACCTAAAAATAACGGTAGGCCCGATTTCAGCCAACAGGATGATTGATTTTATTGAGACAGCGAAAGGGTATATTTTGCTGGAACAATTATGTGAGTTATTCTTGCCTGCCAATGCTTTTGTAACTAAAGATTTTAAAATACTGCCCGAAGATTCGGCGTTTATTTTGTCAGATGAAAATAATACTACTTTTCTGGGAGTAAATTCATTCATCTAATATTTTGCAGTACCCATATTAAAATATTTGTTTGTGTATTTATGTCGATTAACAAATCAAAAATATTAAAGAATGCTGTAGAATCATCCCTGTATCAATACCCATATCAGAATTTATCCCTTATTGATATGAAGGGTGAGATCTGGAAACCTGTAAAAGGTTATGAAGAATACTATGTAGTGTCCAATCTGGGACGGGTCAAAAGACTGGAAACCTTGAAAGTTTATATGCGCTACGGTAAAACAATAGAAACGCTCTTGCATGAAAAAATAGTTCCACAAACGGCAAGTTTCCGATTAAATAAACATATCAACAAAACCCTTTGTGCCGGAATCAAATTAATCTTGCGGGTTAAAAAGATAACCGTTCATACCCACGTCTCGCGCTTAGTGTACGAAGCATTCACTGGGAAAATACCGGAAAAAGGGATTATACAGCATAAAGACAATGACCCGCAAAACAATCGCGTGGAAAACCTGTACCTTTCAACACGAAGTATGCTTACTCATAAACTGCATGAAGAAGGCAGGTCAAACCTGTTTTATTCGGTTTTAGGGGTAAAACATTCCGCCGAAAGAATAGCCCGCCATAGCTCCGCTCGAAGCATGGAGGTCAGCCAGTATGATATACAGGGTAACAGGGTTGCAACCTACAAAAGTCTAAAGGAAGCCAGTAAACACACAAATATATCACACTCTACCATATCCTGTGTTCTTTCCGGTAAGAATTATATAGCCGGAGGTTTCGTCTGGCGGACAGGAAAGAAACCGTGGATAGATTTATCGGAACTCTTGCAAAAACGATTTCTTTCGCGTTCAAATAATTGCCATGCCGTTTGTCAATATACGGTAGAAGGCAAATTACTTGCTACCTATAGGAGTATAGCCGAGGCTTGCCGCCTTTCGGGTATATCCCAATGGTATATTACCCAGTCGATTCAAAGCAAGCCGGTGCGATCCGAATATATCTGGCGGTCTCAAAAAAAGAATAGGTGATTCCCTGAATACCCGGTTGGATAATCTATATGTCGAAACATTATCCGATGTACAGAAAAAATTCTACGCTAAAATAACAAAATCAAACAAAACATTCAGTGGTAAAAGCAGCCGGGAAAGGATCATCAAGCAATATGATTCAAATGGGAATTACCTAAATACTTATACGAGCTTGCTGGATGCCGCCAAAGGTGCGGGTATAAAGCAACCGAGCTGTATATCTAAAGTCTTAAATGGAAAGTTACGGTCTGCCGGAGGGTACCTGTGGAAAGACGAATCTGATTCAAGACAGATTTAACAAATATCGAGTAGGAGAAACGGGATTATTTCCCGTTTCGACCTCTCACACCACCGTACGTGCCGTTCGGCATACGGCGGTTCCTTAATTAACCTTCAAACACAGGACAATAGTACATCTTAAAGGTTGGATAACCCGCCTGTAATAGACGTTCATTCGATAAAGCTTCCTGCACGAGCGGATGAGCCGCCATCCGCCAATATTTCTTCCGGCAGAAGACAGCCTTTCTCACCTGTCCTTCGTAGGGTACAAACTTCTTTAAGTTCCGATACCGCGTTTGAGCCCGTTTCCAAGACTTCCAGATACACATGCGTATTCGCCTCCTGAGCCAACTATCCCATGTAATTATCCGTCTACTTAAACTAGCTAACTTAAAATAATTTAGCCAGCCACGAATATAAGAAGTAAGGCGTTGCTTACGATATTGGTAACTCCAGCCATTACTACAACCGGTCAATTCACGTATCTTTGCCTTCATCTTCCTGATACTATCCTTATGAGCATAAAACTGGCATTTACCATTTCTACGGCCAAAAGCGTAGGACAGGAATTTAACATCACGCATATAAGCCACTTGGGTCTTCTCTTTATTCACTTTGAGAAACAATTTCTTTTCGATGAACGGAAGAAGATTTTCCAGTGTACGGCTTGCCGCCCGCCGACTTTTGCAAAAGATAACCAGATCATCTGCATAGCGGACGAAACGGTGTCCACGTTTCTCAAGTTCCTTATCTAACTCGTTAAGCATGATGTTACCCAGCAAGGGACTCAACGGCCCGCCTTGAGGTACTCCCATCTCAGTAGAATTTTTCTTATCCCCTATCATTACGCCAGCATTCAGGTATTTATGGATCAGGGAAATGACTCTACCATCTTTTATGGTACGTGACAGAATTTCTATCAACTTACTGTGAGAGACGGTATCGAAGAATTTCTCTAAATCCATATCTACAGTGAATACGTAGCCCAAGGATATATATTCACCGCACTTTAATAGTGCCTTATGTGCACTGCGACGGGGACGGAACCCATAACTGGCCGGTGAAAACAAGGGTTCGTAAAAAATTTGAAGAACTTGTGCTATCACTTCCGGATGATACGAGAATCCCAGATAATCATTACTGATATAACTGTCAACGGTTTGTTTTTTTCCATTGAAAGGATTTACAATTTGCATGCTTGCCCCGGTCTTATGTTCTGAAACTACATTATACTGGAATATATGATTCAATTTCCTGTTCTGAATGTAGTTATAAAATCCTTCCGTCCTGTTTGTCAAAGAACCTGTTTCAAAGACCTGTAAATTCTGAAAATTGTTTGTGTCGTTTAAGTTTTCCATGTTTATCATATGTGTTAAAAGTTATCGGGGGCAAAGTTACAGAGCTAAAAAACACCAAACAATTGATTTAAATCAAGATTTTTGCCCTAATTCGACTTAATGTCTCCGGAGTAACCCCTAAATAGGATGCTAAATACCGTAAAGGAACATTTTCAATTAAGTGTTTGTCCCTTAACAATTGATGATATCTTTCTTTGGGCTTTAATTTTAAAAGAAACACTTCCCGTTTTATTTTACGGGTAAATATTTCCTCCAATATTGAGCGGGTAATCCTGTTAATCGTTAGCGATGTTTCAAATAAATAGAACAGGTCGGATTTATGAATCCGCCAGCAATCACAATGTTCCAATGCCTGAATATTAAATTCACTGGGTGTGTTATGAATCAGGGATAAATAACTGTTGCCGAATTCTTTTTCAAGGGTAAACCAGAAGGTGATTTCATTCTGCTCTGAATCAGCTACCCAATACCTTAATAATCCTTTCTCTACAAAATACAGGTATTCTTCCCTTTCCCCTTCTTTGATAAGAAAGGATTTCCTTGGGAAGGAAACCCTTTCAAACGAGCAATCTAACAGGTGCTTGTCCTGGCCGCTGAACTCTGTGCTATAAGCGGCTTCTATTTGATCGGATATAGCAGTACTATTTTTCAAAAAATATTATTTACACTATTTATGTTCAGTTGATGTTCAGTCGATAATTAAAGCTATTAAGAGAACACGGTTTTTTTGTTCGACTTGTATCTGTTCATTTGCATATCCAATGGAGGCATGTATAAGGGAGTCTTTGTTTTCTATTATTTTAAAAGCATCTTTAGCATCTAAACGCATCACCAGGGATAGGAAAGCCATACTACCTGTTGGCAATAGCGCATAATCCGTCCATTCCCCCGATATTTCATGACAGGCATAGCTATAGGGGGAGTTACGGTATTCCACCCGAACCATATGTGAATGGGAGTTTACCCTATACCTGACCAGATAATTGGATTGATCTGGTCTGTCGGCACAACTAACCGATACATATGCTATGACTAAGAATATCATTTTCTTTCCCATCGTCTAAATAGTCAGTTGAGCATAGACAGGTTCATATGACGAAACCGGAATTCTGTAACCGTAAAGAATGACGGATTCATTTCATCCGCACCCTGATAATAGTCAATCACCATTGATTTGTAAAGCCACTGGCATCCGCTGATGAAATATTTCTGTTTACAGAGGTTCAGGTACACATTAATACAATCGTCCGTATCGAAAAAGATCATACAGAGGCGGCATTTACCATACTCATCTGTTAAACAGACTAAGGTGTAATTGCTGAATCTGATTTCAATGTGCAATCCACCCCTGTAAACGATATGTTCTGCATGGGGATACAACTTTATAATCTCATCATCGGATAGATTAATGAATTGTTTGGCATTGGCAAAGACGGGTAATTCTACCTCTTTGCCGAATAATCGAACTGAGCGGAAGGCTTTTTCCATGATGTCGAGCGTTTAAATGTTGATTAATCTTCTTAAACCAGCCCCTTTTCACGGATTTAAAATAAAAAGAGGCGTGGTGCTAATCAACATCTGTCACAACGGGCTCTGGTAAGCCTCAGCTACAGAAGTGAAAAGCCCACGCCCTTTTACGGACGTGGACATTGCATGAATTGGCTCTTAGCTTAAATTTTACCAGAATTTGTTGTGATGAGCAACTCAAACAATATCTACGAATATGTTTATACTTTAATTGTTAAATCTTTACTTTATTCTTATACATTTGATTGTTAGATGTTTATGCAAAAGTATAAAAAGATTGGATGGAAACAAATAGTTTTCCGTTATTTTTTAATCTGAAGAACAATAGATTTGATGAAAGTTTGTCATACAAGAATTATTTTGTATTTTTACAACAAATAAGTCGCTCTTTTTATTTTGTGTAAAATAAAGTAGAACTAAGTAGTTCGCTCGTTTCCAAATCGTTACCTGTCTACTGTTTTTAATGATGTAACTTATTCATTTATAGCTGGAAAGAATATTTATTGTGACTTGCAATATGGAATGAGAGAGGCTTGTCTATATCACATAATTCTCCTATATCTTTCAAGTATTCATTTATCTTTTGATTAGATATAACAGGTAGTAACTTTCCATCCTTTTGTTTCCCTTTATACTTTTCTAAAATCTGTTTAGGGATATCCAACAAGCGGATGTTTGAATTGACGTTAGTCTTTGTTCTTTTAATCATTATCCATAAATTACCGTCAAAAGCTTTTTGTACGCTGGTTTCCATCAGATTGGATACATCGACGTAGGCAAGTCCTGTATATACACTGAATATAAAAATATCACGGATTGTATTTAGTTTAGGGGTTCTGAAATTCTTTTTCCAGATTCTATCTACTTCATCTTGTGTCAAAACTTCTCTGTCAGTCTCTTGAAATCGAATTCTAAAATTGATAAAGGGATCGTTAATCGTTTCTCCTGTAGCTTTGATAAAATTAATAACCCGCCTGAATCGTTGTACACACTTCATAGCTGTATTACTATGGAGATGGCATTTATCCATAAGGTACAGGTAAAAGTTTTCGATGAATGCAACGTTTAGTTCTCTGATAGATATATCTTCAATCCCATGTTTTTCTTTCATGTATTCAATGAGTCGGGTTTTAGCAAGTTCATATCTGGTGTATGTTTTATGAGTAGTATGTTTACCAACTTTCATCTTGTATTGATTATTATGCTCCGTGAAATAACTGATTAGTGTCTTAGTAGACGCCTCAAATCCCAAAACATCATTTTTTATTTCATCGGGGAAAGCATAACCATTTTCATCCATTCTTCGATTGTAGGCTTTAGTTATCTTTGAAGATAAATCATGCAGAGCCCTGTTGATTTCTGCTACTTCATTTGTACGACCAATCGCTTTACCCGCTTTTGCATCCCAATTCCCCAAAGCAATCTCCAACTTTGTTCCGAGTTGAGCTACTTTCGTGTTTATAGTAATTCTTGCCATAATAGC
This sequence comes from Dysgonomonas sp., assembly GCA_047972895.1. GTDB lineage: Bacteria > Bacteroidota > Bacteroidia > Bacteroidales > Dysgonomonadaceae > Dysgonomonas. The sequence goes on along the minus strand of JBKEBA010000043.1, from coordinate 2,034 downwards.
ATATTTACCATTCTTTTTAGGCTGATTCTTTCTCACATAGAATATTGTCCGGAATGTTGACTTCATAATTCTTCAAATTTTAATTACAAATTTTTGTTTTTTCTTTTTGAAGAATGACAACCAACCTTACGACAACAGGTAGTAAATGAGATACTTACAACGCAATCCATTACTAAAAATAGCTTTCAAAAATAGTAATGTTTTAGTAACGGTTTTTGACTTTAGATTGGCTTTTTCGGGTCTGAATGGTGACTAATCAGAAGCGTATAAAAACTAAAAAAGCCCTCTAAATTAAACATTTAGAAGGCTTTTCTTAATTTTGACCGAATGTTGGCTTCGGTTTCTGTGGTCCCACCTGGGCTTGAACCAGGGACCCCCTGATTATGAGTAGGATTTAGACTTACAATCTATGTGATTGATTATGTATTATTTGCAGTCCTTTTAGAGGTCTGAAAAATCCATTAGTTTACTGTATGGTTTACAGAATGAATGTAATCCAGATTTTGGGTTAATAAATCTGTTTATTTTTCTACACTAAAATAGTAAGTAACCATTAATACTTTTCTAAAGACTACTTACTATTTTATTATTTCCTATTATAATAGACTTGATAAGCTACTCAACCTTTTCAAAGGTAATTTTATCATATCTTTTGCCTTCAATTTCTGTTCTCTTTTTCCCTATAATTTTATGAGTTTTCTCATCATATATATCTTCTTCTATCCCAGAACCCCATGTTTCCTCATATATTGATATCACGAACTTAGTGTTTGTAAATTCTTCTATATCATAGGGCGTAGGTGTTGCAGAGGTACTTGTTTTATATAATAAGATTTGATTCTTACTTAAATCAAATAAATATTTTTCATAATTCATATTACTTATATTACCATTTTGTGTTGTCATGCTTTTATCAGAATTGAAAGTCCAAAGATTTCTACCAAACTGTAAATCTCTATTCCAAGGGTCATCCTGTGCAGGAGAACTGTCTATTTCTTCTTTTACCTCTCCATTATCATAGTAATAAAAAGTGGTAAAGTTATGCTTTACATAGCCTGAATAGTTTGTGACATTCCATAAGCCAATAATAGATTTTTGATTACTCTCTTTTTCATCATCACTGCTACATGAGAAAAGAAATATTATCAAAATTAATATTATATTTTTAATATGTAAGTATCTCATTTTCTTTTGATTTTTAAATTATTATTTTATCCAGATTGCCCATAAATAACCTTCAACTACTTTTTCCTCAATTATAGTTTTGACATAATAGTAGCCTTTATTGACTTGTCTAATTATCTCTACTTTACCTGTCTTTATTATACCAATATGTTTAGCTGATGTATTAGGTTCTGACAATAGAGGTGCAGAAGAACTAACTTCTTGTATTCCTGATAACCCTTTATATCTCTCATATCCATCTGTTTTTTTAGGCTGCTCAGTTTCTTCTTTATTTTTCCTATTGTATTTATCAACTTCTTCTTTTATGCCTAATTGAACTTCTTTAATTTCTCTGTCCATTCTAGCCAAATCTTGTCCATAAAAGCTTTTCAACTTCTTATAATAGCTATCCATTTTCAGTAAAAACTCTTTGTCAGAGGTTTGCTCTTTTATTTCAAAAATATAATCAATAAGAGCATCTACCCTTTTCTCATTAGCTTCATACTTTTTTTGTACAGCCATTACTGCACTTTCCATTTCTCCATAACTAGAGGTCTTGAATTTAGAACCTACTACAATTTGTGCAGAAAGGTAGTGATTGGAGAATCCAATAATTAGAACTGTGATAATTAAGATTTTTCTCATACTTTTTCTTTTTAGTAGCCATACCTACAAAAAGAAGATGTGGCTTATCACTTAGATTGGAGTCCTAGGTATACCACTACCCACATCACACAAAATAAGGAAAACCACACCTATAAAAGATGTAGCACCTACTTTGTTACTGCTGTGATGTCTTGATGTGGTATTTTAGGACTGCACTAGTAAAAAGCAAATACTTCTTTCTAAAAATATGTCTTAGTTAAACTT
>JBKEBA010000049.1:0-15098 GCA_047972895.1 Dysgonomonas sp. | reverse complement strand
CTGATTGTAAAGACGGATTACTTGTCGTAGTTTTAACATACTAATGGTTTTGTTTGACATGATGATAAATTTTTGTTGCTCAGCTTTTAAGTAACAAAAATTTTAACACTTTAAAACAAAACTGAAAAGCTTCTGTTTTACTCTTCTTTCACGGGGTCAATTTAAACTGTAACCAAGGGGTCAGTTTAGATTGTTACATGGGGGTCAATTTGGATTGGCGGGATGGGGGCAATTTTAGCTAATTTTTCCAATAAAATAGAGATCCTTCCTAATTTATCCCAACACTTTGTTTTGTTTCTAAAATGCACTATATTTGCAGCATAATAGAAACAAAAAAGAGAATGACCTTTCTGGAATTTAAGGATAAAATGTTCGATTTGGCATGTTTTAATATCTATCAGGTATATGCATGGCAACCCGATTTTGATCGGAATAATCTTACCCGCTGGACTAAGAAGAGGTATCTTATTCGGTTACGACAGGGTTATTTTGCCTTTTCGGAATATAGGGGCAAGCCCGATTATTCTCTTTATTTTGCCAATCGAATTTACCGTCCATCCTATATTAGCCTGCACACGGCATTGTCGTTTTATGGAATGATACCCGAAGCAGTGGTACAGATTACCAGTATTACATCACTAAAAACAGCATCATTTGACAATGATTTCGGTGAATATTCATATAAGAATGTCAAAGAAAACCTGCTATTCGGGTACGAGTTGAAGCCAATGGCAGACAATCGCACCATGCAGTTTGCCACCCCCGAAAAGGCATTACTTGATTTGCTGTATCTTTATCCGTTCTACGATAGTGAACAAGAATTAGAAGAACTACGTTTGGATGAAGATTACCTACAAGATGATTTAAACAAGGATTTGCTAATGGAATACTGCACGAAGTTTCAAAGCAAGGCGCTTGACCATCGGGTAAAACTACTTTTTAAGACATACGATTTATGATACAGATTGAACAAATAAGAAATTATTTTCCGGTGCAAATCCGTGGAAACTCGAGTTTCGATAAGCATATGTTGAAAGAGTATTTGCAGTTGATGATTCTGGATTACCTTTCTTCTACTCCAAACATTCAAAAGATGGTTTTTATTGGTGGGACAAACTTGCGTTTGGCAAAAGGGATAGACCGATTCTCCGAAGATTTGGATTTCGACTGCAAAGATCTATCGAAAGACGAGTTTATTGAAATGACAAACGGTGTAATCCAGTTTTTGGAACGTTCAGGATTAAGGGTAGAAGCGAAGGATAAAGAAAACCCGAAACTAACAGCATTCAGGCGAAATATACATTTCCCCGAACTGTTGTTTGATCTAGGGTTGAGTGGACATAGGGAAGAACGTTTTTTAATAAAAGTCGAGAGCCAAGACCAAGGGATTGTTTATCCTCCGGTTATCACAAATCTCAAAGGTTGTGGATTCTTCTTTCCATTTCCTGTTCCTTCTGATGGCGTATTGTGCAGCATGAAAATAGCTGCTATGTTAGCCCGTGCTAAAGGTCGTGATTTTTATGACCTCATGTTTTTATTAGCACAAGCAAAACCCGATTACGATTTTCTTTCAAAGCGTTGTGGAGTGCATAGCTTACAGGAGTTCAAGCAGGCAACAGTCAAATTGTTGAAAAAGACCGATTTAAAGAAGAAGCAAAAGGATTTTGAACACTTACTTTTCAATAAAGCCAATAGTGAGAAGATTTTGAGGTTTGGTGAATTTGTAGATTCGCTTACAGAATAACTCAATGGGAAATGCTCATTTCGGAACTGACGGTTTCATAACAAAAGAGAGGCAGAATAAAAATTTTACTATGGATGATAAACTAAAAGCAGATATAAACAAAATAGTTGATGAAGAGGTGTCGTCTCGGTTATCGAATCAACAGGCGACTTTAACGTTCAATTTAGAAAACATTGATGCAGAAGACAGATTAAAAAAGATGTTGAATGTAGACAAGTATGATATGGCTTTGTATGATTTCAGCCAGTTCTTGAGAAAATTTCTCAAGTATGGAGAAGGAGAAAAAGTACGCTTCAAATCATATGACGAATATAAGGAAATTGTTCCCGATTACAATACTATGGAGTATGTCAAGGAGATGTTTTATGATTGCCTTGAGAATAATAAGATAAATCTGGATGATTAGCATTTTATTTCCAAGATGCGTTATTTTTACTGCATAATAGAAATAGAATGTATTATTGAGCTTGAATTTTGGGATGAGCAATAGACATGTTAAATATAATTTTGTACTTTTGTAAAAGAAATCATGCAAATAGCGAGCAGAACGATGAAGAATAATCGTGTGCTAAATCGTGTGGGATTCCAAATTTAAGAAAACATAAAAGATTGACTATCAGTAGAGGTACAATTAAGGTTCTCTTTCTGGTGGCACCACTTTTAGAGAAAGCAAAAAGAAGTAAACTCCTGAAATTCAATAGAATTCAGGAGTTTTTTATTTTCCACAATACGCAAAAAACAGCAAATTTCGACCTACTTTGGTGGAGCAGAAGGTGGAGCAAATTTAAGGAGAATTTATCTCCACCTTTTGGGTGTATTAGTCACTGATTGGCAGTTGTTTAAATTACACAAACCTCACTCCATTTCCATAATTTTGTCTCACTTAAAAGAAGTAAAATGATGGAAAGAAATTCGTTTAATGTTCTGTTCTTCCTAAAGAAAACAAAACTATTGAAGAATGGTGAAGCATCGGTATGTATGAGAATTAGCGTAAACAGAGTTCGGATTGAAACAAACATTCGCAAAAGTATTAACCCTTCCCTTTGGAATCAGGCGAAAGAATGTTCTCGCGGGAAAGACCGCAAATCAAACGACCTGAATAAGTTTATTGATGAAGCTAAAATAAGGCTGTACAATATTCATTACGAACTAAAGGAGGAGGGATTAGTCATCACAGCAGAAATTTTGCGGGATAAGTTCTTCTGCTTGGAAAAGAAAGAAGAACCTAAAACACTTATAACCACTTTTCAGGAGCATAACGACCAAGTTAGGACCTAAAGTTGCTGGGGTAAAACAGTACATACGCTGCAAACCACATGTAGTAAAGTTTTTTTAATGACATAAATCCCTGATATAATAATATAACAGGTTTTTATAAAGATTTAATAGCTGAAAAAATGGACAATAGTATTAGTATTTCTTTATTGGATTTGGGTATAGTAGTAGAAGGGCAGAATATTCCGGATGCACTTAAAGAAATTGTATACAATGCACAACATATTGAATCGCTCGGATATAAAAGAATTTGGATAGCTGAACATCATAATACGGCAAGTGCTTCTACTGCTGCCACAGCAGTTTTAATAGGCCATATTGCTGAAAGAACAACGACATTGAGAGTTGGGTCCGGAGGCACAATGCTTCCTAATCATACACCTTTAGCTGTAGCGGAACAGTTTGGCACACTGGATATTTTATATCCGGACAGGATTGATTTGGGATTAGGGCGAGCACCGGGAACAGACCAATTAACAGCCGCTGCTTTGAGACGTAATAACTTATCTACGACATATCATTTTCCGAAAGATGTTAAAGATTTACAACAATATTTCAGCAAAGAGAACAGCAGCTCAAAAGTCCGGGCTTTTCCGGGAGAAGGACGGAATGTTCCCATTTGGATATTCGGTTCCAGTACAGACAGCGCTTACCTTGCTGCCGAATTAGGACTACCCTATGTATTTGCTTCACACTTTGCTCCGGCGCTTTTATTGACGGCAATAGACATTTATAAAAAGAATTTCAAGCCCTCTGTATATAATGACAGACCTTACCTGATGGTTGGAGCAAATGTAATTGTGGCCGACACAAACGAAGAAGCTACCTTTCTGGGAACAAGCCTGCAACAACTTATATATGGACTTGTTACAGGTAACCCTACTAAGTTACTGCCACCTGTCAAAAAATTACCTTTGCCTTTTTTCCGTTCGGATGTGAGACAGTCCTTACATAATATGTTGGCCTGTACATTTTGTGGCGATAAAGAAAAAGTAAGGATTCAGATAAGAGATTTTATGAAAAAGACTGGTGCGGATGAATTATTTATTACCAATTACATATATGATAAAGCTGCCCGTTTTAGGTCATTTGAATTATTGGCGGAAGCTATGGGGCTAAAATCGTTAGCATAACGTAAGGCATCAATCAATAATAAATCATGAGACTTATTAACCTTCATTGATTTGCAGTTAAAACTCTTTATTGGGCATACATAGATCTCTCTTCTGGAATTTTTTCAATCTCTATAAGCCAATATTTAATCAGATTTATTATTTTCTCATTATATTATTTGATAATACTAAAATAATCATTTCCTTTGTTTATTATTTCCATGGGAATTTTTATGTGTCTGATTTATAAAATAAAGAATATCTACAAAATTCTTTATATGCTCGATAAAGAATTTTTTAAAGATAGTGGCATCACTTTGAATGAAGCTATTGTTGTATATTCTTTGTCAAAAGAGTGTGACTCTTGTGCAAGTTATCTGTCAGATCAGCTTGGCCTGTCTAACTCCCGCACATCAAAAATCTTATTGAATCTCGAAAGAAAACGGTATATCAAGAGAAAAGTTGGAAAGGAAGATAAAAGACTAATGCTTTTTTCGTTAACAGAAAAGGGGATGGAGAAAAAGAAAGAATTACAGAGAAACGAAGATGAATATATAAAACTTACAAAGTTACTGGCGAAGTTTATAAACTAACCAGAATTTCAATCAGATTTCAGAAACTATTTTATTTAAAGGGATAATATTATTTAGCATGCATATGCCCCTTCTTATTCATAATATGGCTGGATTTGTGGTAGATAATATTCTTGCCTGACAAGTTTACAACATTCGAGTAATCCTTTTTATATTCCGCCATTAAGCAATTTTTATCTTTCCAATAAGAATATAACATACATAACAGCAATAGCAAAGTACTCTTTATAATAGCAAAGTTCAGCTATCATTCAGTATTTAGCCTAAATTAGATTTCAAGCCACAATATTTCCATTAGAATTATATTCTAATGGAAATATTATATTATCTTTGTAAAAAATATAAAAGTAATTGAATATGCATATTATAAAAAACAATTGGACATACCTTTTAGGTGCACTCATCGGAGCAATAGGCGGGTATATGTATTGGCGGTACATCGGATGTAGTACCGGTACTTGTCCCATAACTTCATCACCTACAATCAGTACTCTATACGGAGTTTTATTAGGCGGCCTATTCGGAGGTATTTTTAAAAGGAATAAAGTTAATAAACAGTAATAAAATAAATAATATGGCTGGATTTTTTAGCAGATTTTTCGGACTAGAGGATAAGGCTGACTTTAAGGCACTCTTAGAGGATGGTGCTATCCTTTTAGATGTTCGTACAAAAGAAGAGTATAAACAAGGGGCGGCAATCAATTCAATCAATATTTCGTTAGATAATTTAAGCAGTAATTTATCGAAACTGAAAAAAGATAAACCGATTATTGCTGTATGTGCGAGTGGCATGCGTAGCCGCACTGCAGTCACTCTTTTAAGAAATAAAGGTTTTCAGGAAGTATATAATGGTGGTAGTTGGCTTAATTTTAAATAAATAACAAAATGAATCGCATATTTAAGAATTGGGATTTTGCACGGATCGTTCGTTTGATATTTGGAATACTTATGGCTATCTATTCAATGATTTCGCAAAATTATATATTTCTGGTTTTTGGAGGATGGCTACTTTTTCAGGCAATTATGAATATTTCCTGTTGTGGTTCCGGAGAATGCTATACAGATACTAAGTATAAAGAAAATATTTATGGAGATCAGATAAAAAAATATAAACCGGATTAAAAATGAAATATACAATACTATTTCCATTCGTGGCATTATTGCTTATTTCTTGTAATAACAAGGCAGAAACAAAAAATCAAATAGAAGAAACAATTAAAAAAGAAAATAAAATGACAACAATACATTTAACAAAAGCTGAATTCTTATCAAAAGTTGCTAATTTTGAAACAAATCCTACTGAGTGGAAATATTTGGGAGATAAGCCGGCATTGATCGATTTCTATGCTGACTGGTGTGGCCCTTGTAAGGCTATAGCTCCGGTGTTGGAAGAATTGGCTGAAGAATACGGAGATCGTATATATATTTATAAAATAAATACGGAAACAGAGCCTGAACTTGCAGCTGTCTTCGGAATAAGAAGTATACCATCTTTACTCTTTGTTCCGATGAATGCGCAACCTCAGATGGCTGCAGGAGCATTACCCAAGCAGCAATTAAAGGAAGCTATTGATAATCTTTTATTAAAAGAATAACAGTAAATATAAACTTATACTAAAATGGCAGACAATATAAATAACTCGCAAGTAAAAACATTATGTCAGATCAGGGATGTGTATCGGGCGATTTATGACTTTGAACTAAATTTTCAACAATTATATGATCTTGGACTGAATGAAGGAATGCTGCTATGTTCGCTAAATACTCAAAAATATTCATCAAATGAGTTGGCGAGCGTATTGGGGCTGAGTAATTCGAATACATCAAAAGTGATAAAGTCGGTCGAAAAGAAAGGTCTGATCCGCCGTATTGTAGGTAAGGAAGACAAGCGTCAGATGTATTTTGCTTTGACTGATTTGGGCAAGAAAAAGCTTGAATCGATAAAATGTGCTGAGTTCGACATTCCTGAAACGCTAAAACCTGTAGTCAATTTATAATCGTAGCCTATGAAGACAATTATAAATGTAGAAAATATACAGTGTAGTAGCTGTGCGCGGTCTATAGGCAAAGAAGTAGGTGTTATTCCCGGAGTATATGGTGTGAATCTGGATATTGCTAATAAAGCTATTGTTATTGATCACACAGAAGAAATCACAGAAAAAGAACTTCAGGAAAAATTTGAAAATATATATTGATCTATAAAGTAAACAGAGGCAACGGTAAATAATAACTGTTGCTTCTGTCTTTTATATCTTTTGCCCGATAAAGCGTATTACAGAGGCTTTTCCATTATGCCCTATACCTTCTGCCAATTCTATTTCGATCTCTTCCAATAAATCGATTTTTAAAGATTCAAAAATAGATAAAATCTCTTCCTTCGAATACATCATTTCCACTTGAGGAGGACCTCCCGCCAATGGATTCTGTTGCTGGTATTTTACATGCTCTTTGCTGAATCCTTCGATAATAATATGCCCTCCAATTTTCAAAAAAGGTAATAATGATCTGTGATATTTTGCTTTTAACTGTTCCGGTAGGTGAACATAGGTAAGAGCGATTACATCATAAGAGTCTACAATATAATTTTCAGAGATGTCTTCGAAATCAATCACTTTGAATGAAATATCCACACTATTCTTTTGAGCCAAACGCAAGGCTTTTTCTTTAGCTTGCTGGCTTTGGTCGAAAGCGTCTACACTCCATCCTCTTGTTGCAGCATATACACTATTTCGTCCCTCTCCATCAGCCGGAAGAAGAATTTTTCCTATTGGAAGCATATCGATGATTTGCTTGAAAAATAGATTCGGAGCTTCTCCATAGCGGTATTCTTTCATATTGTAACTTTCGTCCCATTTATTATTCATAGTCATTCATTTTCTGTTAATATGCACTGAAGAAATCCGGTTTTATCGTAAATCCTATTCTTACTTGATTTGTATATTTTTTGTAATTCAGCAACCCTTCTCCATAACCGGCATAATAATCCAAAGCTAAGTATTGATTTGAATTTTTGGATACTCTAAATGATAAAGATGTATGTAAATTAGGGTTTATAACCTTATCTCGAGGGATTATATTAAGGCTAAACCACCATAAATTTTCCTTATCAATATAATTGACCGAAAAAATGCCATATCCCTTGTAGCGCAACAAATCTTTATTATTACCACCATCTACATAGGGTAGATATATTTGAGCTTTAGCCGATAATCGCATATTGTAAAAGTATTTAGCTGACAGATTTATATAGTTCCAACTACGGGAATCTTCTCCTGCTTTACCATTCGATTCGTGTTCCAAAGAAATCATCATTGCCCCTTTCAGTTTGTTGTCTTTTATCACATACCTACCTATGCCTATTCCCGGATTATAATTTGTATCGCTGAAAGGACTTGATTCATCATAAATATCCCAAAATGATTTCTGAGAATAAGTAATGTATAAGAATGAGTTAAAAGGGAGTACGCTTCTGGTAACTCTATGACGAATGCTAAATTGAAAGAATGCATCCGCTGTTTTGCGGGTTACCGATTTGTTTAAAGGGATTCCGGTTACCATATAATTATCCTTATACACCGCAAAAGGAGCCTGCTTGTCTAGTACAGACCTTACAAGGTCTTCTGAAACTTCAATCGGTTTATGTTTCAATACATTTATCGACTGCATCTCATTCAGATAGTTATTCCGAAGTGAAATACTATCTACCTGTAAGATCGTATTTTCTTGTGAGTAGCCCCTAGGGGTGTGTATAATGAGGATAAACAATACGATTATTGTATAAAATATTGTTTTCATATCTAAAAAAGAGAGCAAAAGACGATTTCAGTGTTCGGTTTTGCTCTCTCAAGTTTAATTAATCAATTTACCGTTTTATATTCAGTTTATCGAGCAGGATTTCCAACGGACAAAATTTAGTGAATGAAGACTGTATAAGATTCACACCAACAAATGCCGGTAAGAACAGCCATCCGATAGAAACAAAATAAGCCAGAGAAATGCCTATTAGTACCATTGTACCCGCTACTATTCGTATAATATATTCACGTTTCATAATCAAATCAGTTTAGAAAAATTCTCTACATCAAGGACAAATGCATGTACAGGAAAAGGGTTTTTTGTCTCAATATTACAACTATCAATTTCTAAAATAGCCTTGTCTGCTATTTCTTTTGTTACAAAGCTGAAGAGCATTATCGAATTAGTTTTTGCATTATTTCCATTCGCTGCAAACCAGCCCAAGTTTTCTTCCTTCTTTTTGTATCCGGTGATATTTGTTACACTAAACCGTTTTACTCCGGCATCATGGAGCAGGCTTCCCACCTGCTCCTGATATTCCTTTATACTTAATACAACTAATAGCTTCATAATCATTTTACTTTCTTTTTCAACATTTTGAAATACAACAGTGGTACAACAATCAGTGTCAGCACAGTAGAGGTTATAGTTCCACCCATCAGTGAGATTGCTAACCCTTGGAATATAGGGTCGAATAGAATGACGATTGCCCCCAAAACTACGCCACCTGCAGTCAGTATGATAGGTGTGGTGCGTACAGCTCCGGCTTCAATTACAGCTTGTTTTAATGGAATACCATCTTTGAGCCGTATGTCGATAAAGTCTATAAGCAATACAGAGTTGCGTACCATAATTCCGGCTAAGGCAATGAATCCAATCATAGACGGGGCACTAAAGTAAGCTCCCATAATCCAGTGGCCGAAAATAATACCAATCAATGATAGAGGTATAGCAGCCAACTGTACCAACGGTGTAATAAAGTTTTGGAACCATGCCACAATGAGTACATAAATAATAATTAATACAAACAAGAATGCTAATCCTAAATCACGGAACACCTCGTATGTTATTTGCCATTCTCCATCCCACTTTAAGGAAAAGTTGTCTTCATATTTTGGTTGCTTACTATATTCTTCTGATAAAGTGTATCCTTCAGGGAGTTTTACCTGAGATAACTTATCCGACACTTCCGTAATAGGATATATAGGGCTTTCTAAACTTCCTGCAACTTCGGTTAATATGTAAACTACACGTTTTTGATCTTTGCGGTGAATGCTCTTTTCCTTTTCTCCTTTAGTGACCTTCACCAAATCGCTAACGGGAATTGCCATACCTTGTTGATTCACAACTTTCATGCTTAATACATCTTCTATGCTTGATTTCTCTTTTTCTGACAGTTGAAGTACAATACCTACTTGATTGACTGATGAAGGTTGATGCAATATACCGACAGGCATACCCGATAGAGCCGCTCTCATATTCTGAACAACTTGTGCATTTGGAATTCCCAATTTCATAGCTTTGTCTTTATCCACCTCAAACTTATATTCAGTCTGAGCATCTTCTACCGACCAATCCACATCAACAACGTTATCTGTCGCAGTCAGTATATCTTTCACTTGTTTGGCTACAGCTATTTGTTGATCATAGTCAGGACCATATATCTCGGCTGCAATTGTAGACATTACAGGAGGACCGGGCGGTACCTCTACTATTTTTACATTGGCATTGTATTTTTTGCCGATAGCTTGCAAATCTGCACGCACCGATGTCGCTATATCATGACTCTGTTCGCTACGTTCTCCTTTGTCAACAAGATTAACCTGTATATCAGCTACATTGTCACCCATTCGCATATCATAGTGGCGAACCAATCCATTGAAGCTGATAGGAGCAGAAGTTCCCACATACGTTTGATAATTGGTTACTTTATCATTTCGGCTGATATATACAGCTAATTCTTTAGCTACGGCGGCAGTACGTTCCAATGTCGTTCCCTCCGGCATATCTATCACCACTTGGAACTCATTCTTATTGTCGAAAGGCAACATTTTTACCGGAACAGATTTTGTATAAAACAACACAAACGATCCCAGCAAAACGACAGTTAAGCCAATCATAAATGTCCAGCGACGTTTTCTGTTTTCCAAAAACGGTGTTACTATTTTAGCATATAATTTGTATATTTTCGTTTCGTGCAAATCCGTTTCTTTTTCTTCGCTTTCGTGTCCTTCTCCTTTTTTCTCTTTATGTCTTAAGAATAAATAGCCGAAATATGGAGTCAAAGTCAGAGCTACCAGTAAAGAGAAAATCATGGCTATGGATGCACCTATAGGCATCGGACTCATATATGGCCCCATCATTCCCGATACGAATGCCATGGGCAGTACGGCAGCGATAACAGTCAGCGTTGCCAAGATAGTCGGATTCCCTACCTCATTAATAGCATATAGCGCAGCTTGTAACGGTGGTAGTTTTTTCATCTTGAAGTGACGGTGCATATTCTCCGCAATCACAATGGAGTCATCCACAACAATACCCGTGACAAACACCAAAGCAAACAGTGTAATACGATTGAGTGTATATCCCAAGAAGTAATAAGCAAAAAGAGTGAGGGCAAATGTTACAGGCACGGACAGAAATACCACCAGACCACCACGCCATCCCATAGCTATCATTACAAACAGGGTTACAACTATAATTGCAATAGATAAGTGGAACAGTAATTCGGATACCTTGTGTGAAGCTGTCTCTCCATAATTACGAGAGACTTCTACATTCAGATCCTTTGTAATGACATCTTTTTTCAGGTGATCTACTTTATCAATAACTACTTCTGCCAGCTTCATTGCATCAGCACCTTTTTTCTTAGCAATAGAAATAGTTACAGCCGAATAGTCGTCGGGCATGCCGGCTTTTTTATCGCCTGACGCAGCTCCATATCCAAACGAAACATATTGTTTGGGTACTTCAGGTCCATCTTCTACTTCTGCTATTTGATACAGGTAAACCGGCTGATTGTCATTTGTTCCTACAATCAGATTCTTCACTTCATCTACATTCGCAAAAAAATTGCCTGTCTGCACAGAGTAAACCATATCGCCTGTTACGATATTTCCGCTTTGCATCTGTGCATTATTTGCTTGCAGTGATTGGGCTATTGCTCCAAAGTCGAGCTTGCTTTGAGCCATCTTGTCTTTGTCGAGCATGACCTTCATTTGTCGGCTTTGTCCACCTACAATATTCACTTGTGCTACATCAGGTATTTTCTTTATCTCGTTGCTAACTACTTCTGCTACCTGGCGTATTTGGTAATCACCCATTTTATCACTCCAAAAAGTGAAAGCTAATGCAGGCACATCATCTATGGCTCGTGATTTTACCAATGGCATAGTAGCACCTTGTGGCATACGATCCATATTCTTCATCATTTCGTTGTAAAGTTTTACTAACGAACGTTCCACATCTTCGTTCACATAAAATTGCACGGTGAGCATACCCATACCATTCATAGACGTAGAATAAACATGCTCTACACCTTTGATATTCGATATGATTTTTTCGATAGGTTGTACAACACCTGATTCTACTTCCTGAGGTGTTGCTCCGGGATAACCAATCATGATGTCCGCCATAGGAACTTCAATCTGAGGTTCTTCTTCGCGGGGTATGAAATATATGCTGAACAGACCTAAAAGCATAAAAGCTAGCATGAGTAGGATACTCAATTTAGACTTGATAAACGCTCCGGCTATTTTTCCTGAAATTTCGTTTTCCATAATTTTATTTATTTACAGATACTTTTACTCCGTTATATAATTTGCCTTCGGCTTTGGATACAATTTTGTCGTTTTGGCTCAAGCCCGAAAGAACTTCTACCTGATTGCCGATTGTCTTGCCTAAACGTATCCAGCGAAGATTAGCTTGACTTTGGTCGTCTATCACATATACTCCCGTAAGCTGATCACGGTATACAATAGAGCTTTTGTCCAGCATGATTTTAGATGTAATATTCTCACCTGTTTTATTCGGTATCAATATATTTACATACATTCCCGGACGTATATTCTCTTTATCTTTTGTGTCAATAGCCAACTTCATCGAGTATTGTCCTCCTGTGCGGAATGCCGACGGACTGAGTTCGGATACTTTTCCATCGATCGTTATCCCTAATGATTTCAATTCCATCTTGGCTACATCGCCTACTTTTACATACTGTATATAGTTTTCGGGGATAGATGCTATAACCTGCAATTCACCATTCTGCTCAATCGTCAAAATAGGTATTCCGGGATTTGCCATGCTCCCTTCGTCCACCATTTTTTGTGTTACAACTCCCGAAAATGGAGCACGTATATTGGTGTATGAAAGCATCGCATTTACTTCGTTCATCTGTTGGCGAGCCATTTGTACTTTCGCATTCATCGAAGTATTCTGCAAAGCCACATTTTCGAGTTCCTTATCTGATACACTGTTTTGGTTACGCAGTGTTTTGAAACGCTCATAATCACGTTGGGCATTTTTTGCTGCTGCTTCAGCCTCTGTAATCATAGCTTGTACCTGACCCTTTTTTGCCAGAATATCATCGCTGCTAATAGATACGAGGAGTTGTCCTGATGCTACCTTGTCGCCTGGTTTTACATATATCTTGTTTATATAGCCCATCATTCGGGTGCTGATATTAGCTGTTTGCTTGGCTGTGACCTCACCGCTAAGGTAAAATCCTTCGTTTGTAGATTGGCCCGGAGAGTAAGCTTCTACTTTTACTATAGTCTTATCTTTATCCTCTAACTTATCAGAAGAAGAGCAGGAGTAAAGAGTTGATATTCCCACTATTCCTAAAAATGCATTTCTTAAAGTTTTCATATCTATTTATAGGTTTTATTTGTTACTTAGTTTTTGATAAAAAATTGAGGTATGCATCCGTTATATTATACGACATAATAGATTGAGATAGCATAAGTTTTTGTTGAAAGAATTGAGCTTGTGCCATCAATAGATCTGTGGTACTCGCTAAACCTTCTCGGTGACGATTGGAGAGAATACGTAATGCTTCATCTGCTTGTTCCACGCTGGCCTTTTGCTTGTTGATCTCGATTTGGGAATCGTTCAGATCACGTTTGGTTTTATTTAGCTCTAGTTCTTCTTTTTTGATATGCAGGTTGAGCTCTTCTTGCATTTTATCTCGTTGGAATTGTGCCGATTTCATCTTACTCCGGTTTTGATTGCCTGAAAATATTGTCCAGCTTAGATTTATACCGACCAAATAAGAATCATTCCCAAATTTGAAAGCCTTCGAATCATTCAGGCTATATGAACCAAAAGCATTGATACGTGGTAGGAATGCCATCTTTGAGGATTTTACCATCATGTTTGTTGCATCTAAAGCTTTGTTAAGTGCCATGATATCGGAACGATAAGACGAAAGTTCTCTGTCTTGATATAGGCTTGTATCTTGCAACAACGAATCTGTTGTATATACATCGCTACTTGTTTCCAATCCCATCAGAAGACGCAATCCGTCTGAGGCATTCTGTATATTACTTTCGGCTTTTGCCAATGCTGTTTCAATTGTATTGACTTGTACTTGAGCATTCAGTACATCCGATTTCTGAACTAATCCTTGATTATAAAAATTGAAAACTGATTGATGTATTTGTTTCACATCCGATAACGATTTTTGAAGGATGTTTCGAGCCTGATACGACATTTGTAATTGAGTGTATGCCTTTCGCACTTCAAATTCGATATATTCTTTAGTCCGTTCGGCTTTATATTTATAGACTTCCTCGTTAGCTTTTGCCTCTTTGCGGGCATATATCATATCCATATTAAGCAATGGCAATTTGGCTTCAACTTGCGTACTATAATTCTGACTGGTTCCGGGATTGTTCAGTTTAGCAGGATCGAAATCCATAGCTGTAACAGATTCTTGCTGCAAAAGAAATCCAAATGCATTTAGTGGATTATTTGTACTTAAAGCGGTATATCCAACCGTCACTTGTGGAAGAAAAACGGCATCTGTTTGATGATAATTTGCATTCGCTACTTTGCCATCTAAATCGGACATTTTCACATGACTGTTATTTTTCACTGCTATTTGTACAGCTTTATCAACGGTGATGTATGGTGAATTTTGCGCCTGGATTGATAGGCTAAACCAAATTATACTTAATGTAATAATTGTCGCTCTTCTCATTTTTTATTATATTCTTAATTATTTCTTATTATATTTTCCACTGGAAATATAAGACAAAGGAAAGTAAAATTTTCCAAAGAAACAAATTTCCAAAGGAAAATAAAATTTTATAACCTCTTTAATTATGACTTGGAAAAATTAGCTAAAATTGCCCCCATCCCGCCAATCCAAATTGACCCCCATGTAACAATCTAAACTGACCCCTTGGTTACAGTTTAAATTGACCCCGTGAAAGAAGAGTAAAACAGAAGCTTTTCAGTTTTGTTTTAAAGTGTTAAAATTTTTGTTACTTAAAAGCTGAGCAACAAAAATTTATCATCATGTCAAACAAAACCATTAGTATGTTAAAACTACGACAAGTAATCCGTCTTTACAATCAG
>JBKEBA010000023.1:0-81127 GCA_047972895.1 Dysgonomonas sp. | reverse complement strand
TAAAGAAACAACCTCGATATCCGAAAACGAAGGAATGACCCCACGTCGAGGAATATTTCCTTGTTCATTTACTAAATCATAAGAGAAATTCTTGCAAATATCAAGAAATTTGGCGAATATTGCATGTAAGTTGTGCATAACTGTATGGCATTTTAATTGATTTGACACCATTAAAATACTAAATTTCAGTAATATGCACAACTTATATCTCATCTTTTTATTTGATAATTAATTCCGCCAACGGGTAATAAGAATATGCCTTCGGCAGGTACTATAACTTCCGAGTTTTCAGATTTTCCATCAGGGGCAGATGTAGGGAAGATTGTCGATAATAATTTGTATACCAAGTTTGTTACCAACCACAATGAATTTTATATAATATGGGAAGGTAGCAAGAATGCGGCAGTTAATTATTACTCTCTGACTTCTGCTGACGATGCAGCTGAAAAAGATCCTAAATCATGGACTCTATCGGGCTCGAATGATAAGGCGACGTGGACTACACTTGATGAACAAGAAAATCAAACATTCGGAGCAAGGAAGGAAGTAAAAGAGTATGAGTTTGAAAATAGCACTGAGTATAAATATTATAAACTCGATATACAAAGTAATAACGGAAACGCTGCTACTCAGATAGCCGAATGGAGAATGGAAGTAATTCCTACAAACATCGAAGACCTGATGGGGAAATCAGGCGGCAGCTCCTTTTCTTCACTTACTCCTATGGGTAATCATTATGCAAACAGGCATGTAACAACAGACGAAGATCGAACATGGCTTATGGTGGCAGAAAACGAGCCTCCTGCTCCGGCCTCTGCATCTAATTTATATTTGGTAGAGTTTCCTGTAAATCTTTTCCCTTACGGAAAACCATTGCCTGCAGATGTCAACCAACATGCTATTGGTAATTGCGGAGGGGTTGCAGCCCTTGCTTCTATGGCATATATATATCCCGACTTTGTGAAATCGCTCATCAAAGATAATGGCAATAAAACCTATACAGTGTCTATGTTCGACCCTCAAGGTAAACCGGTAGACGTTACTGTAACTTCCAAATTCTTGACAGGAAACGGTACCAATATCGATGCTGCTTCTGGTAAAAATAATACGGCTACTTGGTCGACTGTATTGGAAAAGGCCGTTATGAAATGGAATTGTATATATAAAGTAAATACAGATATAGGAGGAATAGGTAGTGAACATGTACCTCCTCTTTTTACAGGGGATGGAAATAGCTTCGCTTTTTCTCCTAATAGCTTGAACTCAGAGCAACTAGCTCGTGCGGTAAAAGTCTGTTTGAGACAGGGTTATCTTGTTGTTGGCGGATTTAATAGGGGTGATTTGTCTGTTGATGGTAGTAAAACGGTTACAGCACATGCTTATACATTGATGCATTCTGCGAATAAATCTGCTTTGTTTATTATGCGTAATCCATGGGGAGGAAATCCTGATGTTGACGGAACTAAAGATGGAGTTTTGAATATTCCTAATGATTATACGATTCCTCCGACAATAGACCTTCGTATTACTTATCCGGGAATAGCAGCACAGACAGGAACAGGCGTGAAAACACCGTACATACCACCTACATTAAAATCAGCAGAGGCTAAAATGCGTGTAGCTGATTATTTGCTGAGGCCGACTATAAGAAGATAAAAAGATAAGAATAAAATTATATTTTGTAACAGAGGTACATGATTAATGTATCTCTGTTCTTTTTGTATCAGCATTGATTGAAAAATCAAATAAGTTCTCAGGAAAAGTGCATTTTTTTTTAATGAATTTATCTATAAGTATAAATAAAGATATAACTTTTATTAAGTTGTAGGGTAAAAGTGAAGAGCTGCAGCTAATAATTAATCTACAACACTAATGCAAATAATACACACGATGAGAACAAACGAAAATCTTGATTTAAGAGAAATTGATAATTTAAATGATTTTGCGGTAAGCACTAAGTCTGCTTCTGGTTGCGGATGTGGAGATGGAAATGTTATTGGCTCCGGTAGTTTTACTCTAAGTACCTACGAACGTCATTTCGGTTTTCGTTCTGGAACAAATGAGGTCAGACTCACTTTTTATTCAGGATCAGGAAGGGGTACAGTATACGTCTTACCTCCTGAAGGTGGATCAATAGCTATCGAACTTTACAAAAGCCCGATAAGTATAACTATGAGTTATAGAGAAAATTCCACTATAACTTTCCTTCCGATTGCTACCGATGGAAATACGACGGTATATTATGAGCTTTACAGTGGTTCTGGTTCAGGAAGCGGCTCAGGCTCAGGTAGTGGAAGTGGCTCAGGCTCAGGTAGCGGTTGGTGATTGTATAACCTGATTGTAACTGTGGATCAGATTTTATTCAACAAGAGCTCAAAATAACTTTAAGAAGATAGTCAATTGACTATCTTCTTTATATTTATGCTGGACGACTTCGATATATCAAATATATATTAATAAATAAATCTGTCAAATTTTGTTACCTTTGTTACCTTTTTACAGATTGTTCAAAATGGTTGTGTATCTGCTAACCATTGGTTGTTAAATGTATAAAGTTGTTACTTTTGTTACTTTTTGATAATTATTCATATGCGTATAGATATCATTAGCGTGTTGCCTGAAATGTTTAACGGATTGATTAATTGCTCAATCCTGAAACGTGCGCAGGATAAGAATCTGGTTGAAGTTGTAGTTCACAATCTTCGGGACTATTCGACGAACAAACATCGCAATGTAGATGATTATCCGTTCGGTGGCGAAGCTGGCATGGTACTTCAAATAGAGCCGATAGATAATGCTATTTCTGCTTTAAAGGAACAACGACACTATGATGAGATTATATATACTTCTCCCGATGGGGAGGTATTCAACCAGCAGATTGCTAATCAAATGTCGTCATACGAGAATATTGTCATCCTGTGTGGTCATTATAAAGGAATCGATTATAGGGTAAGGGAGCACTTGATTACAAGAGAAATATCGATAGGCGACTATGTGCTTACAGGAGGAGAGCTTGCTGCGGCTGTGATGACCGATGCCATAGTTCGGCTTTTACCGGGGGCGATAGGTGATGAACAGTCCGCTCTTTCAGATTCATTTCAGGATAATCTGCTGGCTCCGCCCGTATATACACGTCCTGCGGAATATAAAGGATGGCGGGTACCCGATGTACTGCTTTCGGGACATGAGGCAAAAATAGACGAATGGAAATTGCAACAGGCGATGGAACGTACCGAACGGCTTCGCCCTGATTTATTGAATAGTAAGGATTAAGATATCCGTAAGATATGATTATTTCTTGATGGTTTCAGGAGCATATATTTCTATTACGACTTTCTCTGTACTATCCTGCTTCTTGTCTGATAGCGCATCTAGCTCTTCTTTACTAATCTTAGTATCAATACTTTCGTCTATCTTAAATTTCTTAATCTCAGGTTTGTATACTTCTCGTGCAACTTTAGCATTTTGTTGAGCTATCGGCACAATATTTTCAGTATAATAGATGTCCGGAACATAAAGGTCTATGATCCTGCTTTCTACAGTTTCCTGTGCATATAGATTCGACTTATAGGTATCATTTAAAAAATATCCTCCAAGTCCGAACGTAATAACGATTATTGCGGCAGCAGTTTGCCATACGCGGCTGTAGCTTTTCTTTACCGATTCTGATTTTGCTCTAAGACGGCTTTGTATCTTGTTGATACCTTCGATATGGTTATCATCAATACTATCGAAACCTTCTATGGCCTCGTACAAAAACGGATCCTGCATCGAATCTTTTTCTATCCGATGGGCTTCTTTGCCTTTTCTTTGTCCTCTTATGTAATCTAAGAATTTCATTCCTTCAGATTTTTTTCAATACAAATTTTCAAATTCCGTTTACCGTTCTGTATATAACTCTTTACACTTTTGAGATGAAATCCTGTTTCATCCACAATTTCCGCATACGATTTATTTTCATAGAAGAACTTTTCAACAGAAAGACGTTGAGGCTCCGGTAACTTTTCCAGACATTGATTCAACGCATTCTCTTTATCTTCGTCTATGTTTTCATTAAATAGAGTGGAAGTCTCGTCAGATTCCATAAGTTGAGAGTCGAAATTAACAATTATCTCCCTCTTACTCTCCTTTAATACATGGAAGCAGTGATTCTTTACTACACTATATAGCCAATTCTTAAAAACTTTTACTTCGTAATCCTGCATCTTCTGCGATAGATTTTCGTATATATCTATCACAGCATCTTGCGATTCTTCCGGTTTTTGCAGATACTTCAGGCATAACCCATAAATAAGCGGGATATAGCATTCGTAAAGCTGATGGAAATATTCAGCCTTACCACTTTCTTTAAAAAGGAGTAATAACTCCTCATCATCGTATTCCTTTTTCTTATTTAAACCGAAAAATCGCAAATGAATCAATTTTAGACAAATCTACGAGATTTTAGTTAATAATCAAATATCCCGAAATGTTAACAAATCTGTACCATTATACGCGTTTCGATTAATTAGAATTTGAAATAATTGCTGGACTAGCTGATTTTATGTATTTTTGCTACTAAGAATAATAACGAGTTTAATTTTTTAACAAGCACCTAATTATGAAAGAAAAAATTGGAACAAACGCAGGTATTATTTGGACTTACCTAGATGCGGATGGAAGTAAAGCGCTGAAAGATATTAAGAAAGCATGTAAGTTGACAGAAAAAGACATGTATGCGGCGCTGGGCTGGTTAGCTAGAGAAGGTAAAATTGCTTTTAACGAATTGAAAGACGATCTACAAGTCGTTTTGTTGTAAAAAGTAATGTAAGGTAAAGAAAAGAGGTGTTTATCTAAACTATAAACGCCTCTTTTTGTTTTTATAGCAGACAAACAATGTTTCAGAGAATTTAAAGGATTAATAATTTTGTTAATTCGTTGGTATTTTTTATTTTTGTCTTGCTTTTTAGCTATTTTATGACTGAAAAAGATGGAAAACTTCTAGCAGAGTTTGAAGTGAGGATGCGGCAGCTTATGTATCTCTGTGATGTGCTGAGAGATGAAAATACTCAGCTGAAACAAGAATTGGGGCAGAAAGATACAGTAATACAAGGGCTGACATCAGAAGTTGAAAAGCTGAGGAAAAGATATGACAACCTGAGATTTGCGCATACTCTTTCTTCTGATGATGAAGAAGGAATGCAACAAGCAAAAAAGCGTTTGTCGAAATTAGTGCGGGATGTAGATAGATGTATCGCCATGCTCAAAGGATAACTTAAAACAGATAGTTATGGACGAACATTTGATAATTAATCTACGAGTGGCCGATATGAGGTATCCGTTGCGTATAAAGCGAAAAGACGAAGAGGTTTACCGGAAAGCTGCGAACGAAATAGATTATAAATTAGGACAATATAGAAATTATTTTACAGGTGATTCATTGCAATCGTTACATGATAAGGAATATATGGCAATGACGGCAATACAAGCTGTGGCAGAGAAAGTGGAGCATCAATTAAGAGTGCAGTCTTTCGAAGCTAAAATAGAATCACTGAATCAGGAGTTGGAAGACTTTTTGAAAAAGCATGTAAAATAAGATTTTAAATAACTGATAAAATCTAAGAGCACTAATTTTAAGTATGATTTACAAGATATTCATGCTTGAATTGGTGCTTTTTGTTTATATATAAATGCGATTTTTAAATATTAGAAAATAAAATTATGGATATATTATTTGTTGTAATAGCCTTTGTTGTCGGTGCAGTGCTGACGTGGGTGGCTTTGAATTTTATGTCAAATTCAAAGTTCAGGCGTCAGATAAAAGAAGCCGAACAAGAAGCTGAAGTAATCAAAAAGAACAAATTGCTGGAAGTGAAAGAGCAGGCTTTGCAGATGAAATCTGAATTAGAACGTCAGGCAAATAGTCGCAATTCGAAACTTCAGGCATCGGAGAGTAAATTGAAACAACGCGAGCTTGGGTTGAATCAAAGGCAAGAAGAGCTTCAACGCAAAAAAAGTGAAGTAGATACGATTAAATCAAATCTTGACACACAACTCGAAGTGGTAGAAAAGAAAAAACAAGATTTGGATAAGCTTCATAAGCAAGAGGTAGAAAGGCTTGAAGCATTGTCGGGGCTGTCTGCCGAAGAAGTAAAAGAGAAGCTTGTAGAAGCTTTGAAAGATGAAGCGCGTTCTCATGCCCAGTCATATATCAATGATATAATGGAAGAGGCTAAGATGACCGCTAACAAAGAAGCTAAAAAAATAGTTGTACAATCTATACAGCGTGTGGCTACAGAAACTGCTATCGAAAATGCAATTACTGTATTCCATATCGAATCGGATGAGATAAAGGGTCGTATCATCGGGCGAGAAGGACGTAATATACGTGCACTTGAAGCTGCAACAGGTATTGAAATTGTTGTGGACGATACTCCCGAAGCAATCGTTCTATCGGGCTTCGATCCGGTAAGACGCGAAGTGGCTCGCTTGGCTTTACATCAACTTGTGGCAGATGGACGTATCCATCCGGCACGTATCGAAGAGGTAGTAGCCAAGGTGAAAAAACAAATTGAAGAAGAAATTATAGAAACGGGAAAACGTACAACGATCGATTTAGGTATACATGGCTTGCATCCTGAGTTGATACGTTTGGTAGGTAAAATGAAATATCGTTCATCTTACGGGCAAAATCTATTACAGCATGCTCGCGAGACAGCTAACCTTTGTTCTATTATGGCAGCCGAACTTGGCTTGAACGTAAAAAAAGCTAAGAGAGCAGGATTACTTCACGATATAGGTAAAGTGCCGGATGATGAACCGGAATTGCCACATGCATTACTTGGTATGAAGCTTGCCGAAAAGTATAAAGAAAAGCCGGATATCTGTAATGCTATTGGTGCTCACCATGACGAGGTAGAAATGACAAGTCTTCTTGCGCCTATAGTTCAGGTATGCGATGCTATATCTGGAGCACGTCCGGGAGCACGTCGTGAGATTGTTGAGGCATATATTAAGCGTTTGAATGATTTGGAACAGTTAGCCCTTTCCTATCCAGGCGTATTGAAAACATATGCTATACAAGCTGGTCGCGAACTGCGGGTAATTGTTGGTGCTGATAAGATAGATGATGTGGAAACTGAAAAGCTATCGGCTGACATAGCTAAGAAGATACAGGACGAAATGACTTATCCGGGACAAGTGAAAATCACCGTTATCCGTGAAACTCGTGCTGTTAGTTATGCTAAATAATTGCATGTAAATATATTTATACAAAAGGCTCTGCTTGTCAGGGCCTTTTGTTGTTTTTATACAACTATCTTCAGGTTAGAGACTAGTAATGCTATGTAGTTTATAGAAGAGAATTCTGTTTATGCTGATATAGAAAAATTAAAAATATTAGATAGAGATTCTGGCGAATTATTAGTTTTGTAACTTATTCCAGTATAATTCAACTTTTAGATTAAAATTTATCAATTCATGTAATATTGCTTATGAAAAATGTTATTATTTTGCTTTTATTAATCGTCTCAGTGGCGACAAAGGCTCAAGATACAAAAACAGAGCTACCAGAGGAAGTAAAGAAGGCTTTGCTGATAAAAGATGATGGGAAACCATTAGAGGATACATCTTTTGAAGAGGGAGACGCTGTAGTAAAGGTATATTTATTGGGATATCGTCCCGAAATGAACATTCTTAAAATACAATTTTTTGCGAGTAGCCCCATAACAGGAATACAGGATGAATATTCTTTCCCTGTATCAGAAAATGGTTTTGCCGAAGGAAAGGTATCTCTGGTGCATACAGTGGGTGTTCTTTTCAGAACACCTTTCTATAATGATTATATTCTTTTATCGCCTAATCAGGAAAGCTCAATATACATCGATTTGCAACAATTGGAGATGGAGAAGTCTAAGCAATATATTGAAAACCAATATATGTACTTTACAGGAGCAAATGCGGAGATCAACAATCAAATTAATAAGCCTGATGTTAATAAATTTTACCGATCTTATAGAGATTCCAATCAATTGATGAAGGATGTACTGGGAATGACAAAGGCTCAATATAAAGATTATCGTATGCAAAAGACAGCAGAGGCTATAGCTCGTATCTCTGAATTGAACCTTACGCATAAAGCTGCTGATTATTTGAGATTGTCGTTGCAATATGATAATATCTATCATTTGATGTTTGCCGATTCGGACTTGGAACGTGCTTATCGAAGAGCTAATAACAATGAATCTACAGGTTATGTCAGATCGCAATCAGATGAAGATTATTACTTATTCCTAAAGGATAGTCCAATCAATAATTCTATTTCTTTGTATATCGAAGGGCTTGGAAATATGGTAAATTCATGTAGATATATTAGAGGCAAAAATAAAATACAATTTAGTCTTGTGTCGGACAATATTCTTCAGTCGATAGAAAATACAGAAAACCTGACTGAAGATGATAAAAATACAATTAGATTTATAAGAAGCGAGAAACCTGATAATTGGACGCAAGAGCGTAAGCAGTTGTCAAGAAATAGTTTAAGAAAAGCATTAGATAAGATAATTGCAACAGGTAAGCTGACGTCTGAACGTAAAAAAGAAGCTGAAAATATTATAGCAATGATCGATGATGAGAATACGTCAATGCAGGCGCTTTTAGAGGCGAATGCCCGACTTTCAATGGATCTTATATTTACAGAGAAGGTATTTACTCTTGATGAATATAGTGATCTGTATTATCAAGATCCTTCGTTAAAACCGGATTCTGTCCTCACAGCTAAAGCTGAACTTTTTAGGGAAAATTATAAGGATAAAATTCAGGTATTACAAAAAGAGGAAGAGAAAAAAGATAGACGAGATTATTTGGCAAAATATGTAGGTTCTGATCATGGTATTCTTTTTGATCTGATA
Organism: Dysgonomonas sp.; assembly: GCA_047972895.1. GTDB lineage: Bacteria > Bacteroidota > Bacteroidia > Bacteroidales > Dysgonomonadaceae > Dysgonomonas. Next base: position 72,239 of record JBKEBA010000023.1, on the reverse strand, counting down.
AATACTCAAAACATCTCAAAGAAGTTTGAGGAGTACGAATCGTTGACAAATGAGGATTTGGTAGAGTTGTCGAAACTAGAAAATCCTTTTTTCAAAAAACATCTAGTGAAGAAGAATGAAATATTGATCGCTAAAATAGAAGAAGGTAAGAGTAAGGGAACATATAAGGTTCATGAAATATCGGAAGACGCAACGGGCGAAGCTATTCTTCAAGAAATAATCAAGCCTTTCGAAGGAAAAGTTATTTTTATTGATTTTTGGGCTACATGGTGCGGACCTTGTCGTTCGGCGATGAAACAGTTTGAGCCGACAAAGAAAAGCTTTGAAGGGAAAGATGTTGTCTTTATTTATGTGACAAATGAATCTTCTCCAATCAATGCGTGGACGAATATGATTCCTAATATGGCAGGAGAGCATATCCGCCTGAAAGGAATCCAGTTCGATTATCTAAGTGAGAAATATGGTATAAAAGGGATTCCTTCATATCTTATATTGGATAAAAAAGGACAACAGGTTTATTTCAATATAGGTTTTGAAGGGGCAAACAAGTTGGCTAATATTCTAAATGATGAATTGGCTAAATGATGAGTAAAAAGTATCAGGTAGATAAGATAAAGGGAGTAATTTAATTACTCCCTTCGTTTTATAAAAAGTAGTGTGACTATGCTCTAATCTCTAGAGTATTATGGAAGCTATGTAATATAAGTCGTAATTTTTGTGAAATAATCACAACCGCCAATAGGAAAAATGAGCTAAAATCTGTTATAATTAAACAAATGGTTATACTTTTGAGATTGAAAGTTATTTTAGCTACTTTTGCAATCAGGTGTTGAGGTAAAAAAATGAATTTTTGATAGTAGGGTTATGGCATATAGAATAGCGGTTTTTGATGCGAAGCCATATGATATGGCGACATTTAACAAGACGAACGAAAGTTATGGTTTTGAACTTATATACCATAAAGAACATCTTGATAAAAATAATGTTCTTTTGGCAAGTGGTTGCGATGCAGTCTGTATATTTGTCAATGCCAAGGTGGATGCCGAAGTCGTAGATAAATTGCATTCATATGGAGTAAAGTTGATAGCATTGCGCTGCGCGGGATTTAATAATGTAGACATTGCAGCCGCTGCGGAGAAAGGCCTTAAAGTGGTACGCGTACCGGATTATTCTCCTCATGCTATAGCAGAACATACTTTAGCTCTGATGCTATGCCTTAACCGAAAGGTCCACCGTGCTTTCTTGCGTACTCGTGATGGGAATTTCTCTTTGATGGGTTTTCAGGGATTCGATATGTATGGGAAGACTATTGGAGTGATAGGAACAGGAAAAATAGGAAAAGTAGCTATAGGTTTATTTAAAGGGCTAGGAATGAATGTTCTTGCCTACGACTTATATCCCGATGGCAAATGGGCTGAAGCCGAAGGGGTAAAATATGTGTCATTAGATGAACTTTATGCTAACTCAAACATTATAACATTGCACTGCCCGCTTACAAAAGAGACTGAATATTTGATCTGTGACCAATCTATCTCTAAGATGAAAGATGGGGTTATGATTATCAATACGGGGCGTGGAAAACTTATTCATACAAAACACCTGATAGAAGGGTTGCTAAGTGGAAAAGTCGGCTATGCTGGTCTTGATGTTTACGAAGAGGAAGGTGCATATTTTTATGAAGATCATTCCGATAGTGTAATGACGGATGATGTATTGGCTCGTTTGCTATCTTTCAATAATGTAATTGTTACATCGCATCAGGCTTTCTTTACGCAGGAAGCAATGTCGAATATAGCTCATACGACAATGGATAATATCACAGACTTTTTTAGTGGTAAAGAATTAAAAAACGAGGTAGTTTATAAAGCTTGATTTCATACACAAAAATGCGAGGTATGAAAAGATTTTTATGTCTTATTACATGTTTATTCATTTTTTACGGGTTAGCGGTTTCATCCGAAGATCCTAAGTTCGTTGTTGTCATAGATGCCGGACATGGAGGTAAAGATGGGGGAGCTGTAAGAGGAATATACAAGGAAAAAGAGATAAATCTCGGTGTCGCGACAATACTTGGCGAATTGATTGAAGATAACTTTAAGGATGTAAAGGTAGTTTATACACGAAAGAAAGATGTATTTGTCGATTTGAACAAACGAGCAGATATAGCGAACAAAGCTAAAGCAAATCTGTTTATCTCAATACATACAAATTCAACAGCAGCCAAAAGTACCACAGCTTCGGGTGCCGATACTTATATTCTTGGATTAACTCGTACTGCCGAAAATCTCGAAGTAGCAAAACGAGAGAACTCGGTTATTTTGCTTGAAGACGATTATACAACCAAATACCAGGGATTCGATCCTAATTCGCCTGAGTCTTATATTATATTCGAGTTTATGACGAATAAACATATGGAGCAGAGCCTTAAATTGGCAGAGTTTATCCAGAAAGACTTTAAGAATGTGGCAAAACGGACGGATAGAGGCGTGCGTCAAGCTGGTTTCTTGGTGTTGAGAGAAAGTGGAATGCCTAGTGTCCTTATCGAATTAGGATTTATAAATAACCCAGTAGAGGCGAAGTTTCTGGCATCACGATTAGGGCAACGTGCGATGGCTACGGCTATTTATTCGGGATTTAAGAATTATAAGAGGGATTTTGATAAACGGCAAGGTAGATTTGTTACATCAAGAGATAATGGAAATGAAGCTGTAAATATAGCTGATGATAATATAGAAGAACAGGAGCCTGAGGAGATAGCAGATGAAGTAATAGTGAAAGAGAAGGTGATAACATCTGTGTCAGAAACGACTAAAGCTAAAAAGGAAAAAGGCGTAAAGAACAATGAGGCTGTTCAGAAGAAGGTAAGTAATGAATTGGAATATAGAGTACAGTTTCTTGTGTCACCTACCAAATTGGCTAATAATTCTCCATTATTTAAGGGGCTATCACCTGTAGATTATTATCAGGAGGGCAGTACCTATAAATATACATTTGGTTCTACGTCTGATCAAAACGAAATTATAAGGATTCAGAGGCAAGTAAGGCAAAAATTTAAAGATGCATTTGTTATCAAATTCAGAAACGGAAGCAGAATAAAATAATAGAAGATTGAGTAAATAAAGAAAATTGAAAATATAGATATATAAGTTATGAGTAAGATATCAAAAGAAGTAAAAATAGGCATAGCATTTGTGATAGCAATTTTTATTCTGTATTATGGAATTAGTTTTTTGAAGGGGATAAATATATTTAAGTCTTCTAATCTATATATGGTCGTCTTTGATGATGTCGCAGGATTGACTCAATCGACACCTGTTACATTAAATGGTTTTCAGGTAGGTCTGGTTTCTTCAATGAAGTTGGATCCAGATAATCAGCACAGGGTAGTAGTTTATCTGAATATGGATAAAGGAGTGAAAATACCAAAAGGGAGTAAAATGTCTTTAGATGTTTCTGTTTTGGGCTCGGCTACTATTCTATTAGAGTCAAATCCTTATACTCAGGAAAATTACTCATCATCCGATACTATTGTCGGATTGCGCAAAAAAGGGATGCTTGATGCTGCCGATAGTATGGTGCCTAAAGTAGAACAATTGATACCTAAAATTGATTCTATACTGATAGGTTTGCAAACTCTGGTAAATAGTCCGGCTTTGACTCAGTCTCTTACCGATATAAATCAGATTACAGGTGATTTGGCTAAATCGACGAAACAACTAAATTCTATGATGACAGCCTTAAATAAGGATGTACCTGCAATAACGGGCAATCTGAACACAGTGTCGGGAGATTTAGTTGGAGTGTCTGGCCAGTTTAAGCAAATGGATCTATCATCTACATATAAGTCTATAGATGCAACTATGAAGAATATAGAAGGGCTGTCTAATAAAATGAACTCTAAAGAAGGTTCTTTGGGGCTTCTTCTTAATGACAGACAACTTTATGACAGCATAAACGCTACAATCGGCAATGCTTCTCTTTTGTTAAAAGATGTAAAGGAAAATCCATCGCGTTATATTAACATAAAAGTCTTTTAACGAAAAAAAAGATGATTATTTAGAATTATTCTAAATAATCAAAAAGGTTGCATTTTTTTTATTTAAGTGTAACACCTCTGTCTATCGGGCTATACTACGAAATTGTTAAAGATATATGTTGTAGTGGTTAATCTAATAAGTTGCTGCAATACAGGTTTTTAGCTTCATGTTTAGAGCTGATTTGATCAAAATGATATAAGTCGTTGAATATAAAACAGATATTTTCATCGTAAGAAAAACAAATTTATAAGCACTTTTTTATGTTGAAATTAATTCTGAAATTTACATAAGAATTAGAGAGCACAAAACATCTAAAATAAACCTAAACTTATTAATGGATATTTCTTCAACTCATCAATTATGGGCTAATTGTCTTAAGGTTATTCAGGACAATATTCCTGAGGCCGCCTTTAAGACTTGGTTTCTGCCTATTGTACCACTTTCGTATGATAACAAAGTGTTTACAATACAGGTTCCTAGCCAATTCTTTTATGAGTATCTGGAAGATAAGTTTGTAGATTTATTGAAAACTACCTTGCATCGTGAGATTGGGAAGGATACAATTCTACAATACCGTATATTAATGGAGAATACCACTAATACGGTTGTAGATTATAGAGGAGATGCAAAATCGTTAGTTTCTGAAAAGGCGATTACAAAACCTACTAACAAGATTCCAAATCCGTTCCAGAAAGTAGTTGCCGATGATTTCGATTCTCAACTTAATCCTAAATATACCTTTGATAACTTTTTCGAAGGAGAAAGCAACAAGCTTGCCCGTACGGTAGGTGATACTATTTCGAAGAATCCCGGGAAGACAGCATTTAATCCATTGTTTGTTCACGGAGCATCTGGAGTAGGGAAGACACATCTTTGTCATGCTGTCGGCATGCGGATAAAAGAGCTCTATCCAGAAAAACGAGTATTATATGTATCTGCCCATCTATTTAAGGTGCAGTATGCAGATGCCGGAAGATATAATACGACCAACGATTTTATAAATTTCTATCAGGGTATAGATGTGCTGATGATAGATGATATACACGAGTTGGCTGGTATTGAGAAGACACAGAATACATTATTCCATATATTTAATCATTTACATCAAAACAATAAACAATTGATTCTGACATCAGACAAGTCTCCATCCGAGTTGATGGGTGTAGAAGAGCGTCTGTTGACAAGATTCAGATGGGGATTAACTACACGAATTGAACATCCTGACAAATCGTTAAGATTGAAGATTCTTCATAACAAGATATTGCATGATGGGCTTTCAATACCGGATGATGTTGTAGATTATATCGCCGAAAATGTAACGGATAATGCTCGTGACCTTGAAGGTATCATTGTCTCTATCATGGCTCACTCGTTGGTGTACAATAAAGAAATTGATTTGCCTCTTGCTAGACGTGTTATCGGACAAGCTATAAAGAAAATAGAAGCTAAAAAGATAACTGTAAACGCGATAGAATCGGTAGTCTGTGATTTCTATAATATAAAAAGCGAACTGATACATACTGCGTCTCGTAAACGACAGATCGTGCAGGCGCGTCAGGTGACTATGTATTTGTCAAAGGCTTATACCGAAATGTCGTTAGCGCAGATTGGTTCTTTAATAGGTAAGAAAAACCACGCCACTGTACTGCATGCTTGCAGAACGGTCAAGGAACAGATGGAAGTGGATAAGATATTCCGTGAAGAAATAGCGGAGATAGAAAAGAAATTAAAAAGCTGAGAAGATTCTTCTCAGCTTTTTAGTTTATAGTAGTCGTTTCGTTTATTTCCCTAAGGTTTTCTTAATACGAATGTACGTTTAGTTGCAGAAGTTATTTCTACAAAAAAAAATGATTTTTCCTGATTTTGATAGCATGACAGTTGCAGTTATCGAATCTTGAGAATGAGTTGTTATAGATAGTTCGTCTATTGAGATTTCCTCCTATTAAGATTAGACATTGTTGTTCTGTATAGGACAAAAGAATAAAAAGGTAAGGATAATGCAAATCTTTTTCATAAGGTGGGCTACCTTTAATTTTAGTAAAAGTATTTATGTGTTTTGATTAAAATTTGGATAAGAATAATGTGTTATAAAGTCTGCCTTTTTCCAATATTATTCTTTATGTATAATAGTCTAGTTTCTTATTTTATTTTTGCCGATTGTATATAGCTGCTAATTAACATTTAAATAACATTTTGTTGTAAATAATTTAACAGATCGGTGCAAAACTGTATTTGCTTCTATCAAACTGTTGTTTGTATAATATTTGTTTATATTTATATGTCTGTTATATTAATTATCTATATGCTTCTGCTATTTAAGTGTGTAATGTCCAGATTGTAAAGCTTACTGAACAAAACGCTGTGTTTTTGCATTCACACTGGCTTTTTATTGTTATATCGATAAAATATATGAGTTATATTGTTCTTTTTTGATAAATAAAAAGGGTATCTTTGTTGCTCGTAAAACAAAGTATGTTAAAGACAAGGTTATGAGTTCAAATCTATATGACTTTATACCAATATTGATGCAAATTGCTTTTTCAGTAATATTTGTATTTGCTACAGTGTTGGTTTCAAATCTTATTGGTCCTAAACGCAAAAATGCGCGAAAACTTGCAAATTTTGAGTGTGGTCTTGATCCCATAGGTGATGCCCGCTCCCCTTTTCCTATAAAATATTTTCTGGTTGCGATACTTTTCGTTCTTTTCGATATCGAAATCGTTTTCATGTATCCTTGGGCAGTAAACTTTAAGGAGTTGAGCTGGGAAGGTTTTGGTAAGATGGGTATATTTATAGGAGTAATAGTTGTCGGATTCTTTTACGAGGCCAAACGCAGAGCCTTGGATTGGGAGAAGTAAATTTCGAAAATTATGGATAAGTCTTCTAATGTAAATATAGTTCCTGCCCCCGACGGATATACAGGGCAAGGTTTTTTTGCCACAAAGTTTGATTATGTGATAGGGTTAGCTCGTGCTAATTCGTTGTGGCCGCTTCCGTTTGCAACATCTTGTTGCGGTATTGAGTTTATGGCCACTATGGCATCTACATATGATATGGGGCGATTTGGTGCAGAGCGTAATAGCTTTTCGCCTCGTCAGGCTGATATGCTGTTGGTTATGGGTACTATTTCGAAGAAAATGGCACCTATACTTCGTCATGTCTATGAGCAGATGGCTGAGCCTAAGTGGGTGATTGCTGTAGGTGCTTGTGCATCATCAGGTGGGATTTTCGATACATATTCAGTGTTGCAGGGGATAGATAAAGTAATTCCTGTGGATGTGTATGTGCCGGGTTGTCCTCCTCGTCCCGAACAAATTCTGGATGGTGTGATGCAATTGCAGGAACTTGTAAAGCATGAATCTATTCATCGCAGAGGTTCTGATAGATATGAAAAGCTTCTTGAATCATATAAATTTGAATAATAGATAATGGCACTGGAAACTACAGTTATCGAAAATAAAATTAGTGAGAAATTTGGTTCAGAAGTAACGGGTTTCAGAATGGAGCGCGATATACTTACTTTCGAGGCAAATGCTGCAGTGATTAAGAATGTAATTCGTTTCATGAAAGAAGATGATGCTCTTCGCTTCAACTTTATGACAGACTTATGCGGAGTACATTATCCAGATAATGATAAGAATGCACAGTTTGCAGTAGTTTACCTGCTTCACAACTGGGTAGATAATGTGCGCGTAAGAGTGAAGGTATTTCTTCACGCAGACAATCCTGAGGTGGATACAACTACAACTGTGTTTGAAGCAGCCAACTGGATGGAGCGTGAAGCATACGACTTTTATGGTATTATATTTAAAGGACATCCAAATCTGAAACGGATACTTAATGATGAAGGGATGGTTTCTTTTCCGATGCGTAAAGATTTTCCACTCGAAGATTCGGGGCGTACAGATAAGGATGACAGGTTTTTCGGAAGGACTCCGAATAATTATGAACCAACTAAATAAAGCAAAGTAAGGAAATGTCAGATCAACTAATAAATCCGGAACATCGCTTTGCGAAAATTGTAAGGGAACAAACTTTTGGAGACGGTAGAGAACTAAACGTTCTTAACTTTGGCCCGACTCACCCATCTACACATGGTGTATTTCAGAATATATTGTTGATGGATGGTGAGCATATTCTTGATGCCGATACTACTATTGGCTATATACATCGTGCATTCGAAAAGATAGCAGAGAATAGGACGTTTTACCAGATTACTACCTTGACGGATAGGTTAAATTACTGTTCTTCTCCTATTAATAATATGGCATGGTGGATGACGGTAGAGAAGACGCTAGGTGTTGAAGTTCCTAAGCGGGCTCAATATATGCGTGTTATCATCATGGAAATGGCGCGTATAACAGACCACCTTATTTGCAATTCCATACTTGGAGTTGACTTAGGTGCATATACGCCATTCTTGTATGTGATGAAGTATCGTGAGCTTGCATATGAAATTTATGAAGAAATATGTGGGGCACGTTTGACTACAAATATGGGACGTATCGGAGGTTTCGAGAGAGACTTTACGGAAACGGCTTGGCGCAAGATCGATGAATTTCTTGAGGGTTTTCCTAAAGCATGGGATCAGCTCGAAAGACTATTGCTTCGTAACCGTATATTTATGGATCGCCTTATCGGAGTAGGGGCTATCTCCGCAGAGAAGGCTATGAGTTATGGCTTTACAGGTCCTAATCTGCGTGCAACAGGTATCGATTATGATGTACGTGTAGCACAGCCATATAGTTCGTACGAAGATTTCGATTTCATAGTTCCTGTCGGACAATCGGGCGATACTTACGATCGCTGGTGTGTTAGATCTGCAGAGATAAAAGAAAGTTTGAAAATAATGCGTCAGGCACGAGAAAATCTGCCTCAGGGTTCATATCACGCTGATGTGCCAGACTATTACCTTCCACCAAAAGAAGCGGTATATACAGAAATGGAGGCACTTATCGATCACTTCAAAATAGTGATGGGTGAAATACCTGTACCTAATGCAGAGGTATATCATGCCGTAGAAGCTGCAAATGGAGAACTCGGTATGTATTTGATTACAGACGGGTCGCGTACGCCTTTCCGTTTGCATTTCCGTAGGCCATGTTTCATATATTATCAGGCGTTCCCTGAAATGATAAAAGGTGGAATGTTTTCGGATGCCGTAGCTACGCTTTCTAGTATAAATGTTATTGCCGGAGAATTAGATGCTTAATGTCAATGGAAATTAGAGAATACAAACAAGTAATAAATATATCGGAGGAATTGATGGTTCGTATCAATGAACTGTTAAGTCATTATCCTGCCGATAAAAAGAAATCAGCCATGCTGCCTGTCTTACATGTTGTACAGGATGCTCATGACAATTGGTTAAGCCGTGGGCTAATGGATAAAGTGGCTGAGATTTTAGAAGTAAAACCTATCGAGGTATATGAGGTTGTAACATTCTATTCAATGTTTAACCGAAAACCGATAGCAAAATATATGTTCGAGTTTTGCCGTACTGCATGTTGTGGACTACGAGGTGGCGACAATCTGATGGACTATACCTGCCGGAAGCTAGGTGTTAAGCCTGGTGAAATTACTTCGGATGGTATGTTCAGTGTGGTGGGAGTAGAGTGTTTGGGGGCATGTGGCTACGGCCCGATGCTTCAATTAGGAGATAACTTCCATGAGCAACTCACAGAAGAGAAAATAGATACCTTGATAGAAGACTGTAAACAAGGAAAAGTAAACCTATATTAATATTTGCGATGGCTAGAAAGATATTACTTGAAAAAACAGATATTCCGGGAATACAGGGATATGAAGTTTATCGCAAAAATGGCGGTTATGCATCTGTTGAAAAAGCTTTGAAGACGATGACTCCTGACGATGTTGTGGAGCAGGTGAAAGCATCGGGTATGCGCGGGCGTGGTGGAGCAGGTTTTCCTATGGGGCTGAAATGGAGTTTCATTGATAAGAAATCAGGTAAACCCCGTCACCTTGTTGTAAATGCCGATGAGTCTGAACCGGGGACGTTTAAGGATCGTTACCTGATGCATCATATTCCGCATCTGCTTATCGAAGGAGCTATTGTTTCCAGTTACGCATTAGAAGCTAATTTATCTTACATATATATTCGTGGTGAATATATGTGGATTTATAAGATTCTGGAGAAAGCTATTAAAGAAGCCTATGCCAATGGATGGTTAGGCAAAAATATATTAGGTACAGGATATGATTTAGATCTGTATGTACATTGCGGTGCCGGCGCATATATCTGCGGAGAAGAAACTGCGCTTATCGAATCGTTGGAAGGCAAACGTGGTAATCCGCGTATCAAACCTCCGTTTCCTGCTGTTAGCGGATTGTGGGGAGAGCCTACTGTAGTAAATAATGTAGAATCTATCTCGGCCGTATCGTGGATTATCAACAACGGTGGAGAAGAATATTCAAAAATAGGTATAGGTAAATCTACAGGAACTAAATTGATTTCTGCTTCGGGGCATATCAGAAAACCGGGAGTATATGAAATTGATCTAGGATTGACTGTCGATGAGTTTTTAAATTCAGATGAGTATTGTGGTGGAATGATGGATGATCGTCCATTAAAAGCTGTGATACCCGGAGGATCATCAGTGCCTATTCTTCCTACTCAATATATATTTAAAACAGACAAAGGAGAAGATCGATTGATGTCTTACGAATCGTGGGCTGACGGCGGATTTACAACCGGTTCATCGCTTGGTTCGGGAGGATTCATTGTGTATAACGATTCTGCTTGTATTGTGCGTAATACATGGAATCTGTCACGTTTCTATCACCACGAAAGTTGCGGGCAATGCTCGCCTTGTCGCGAAGGAACAGGATGGATGGATAAAATTCTTCATAGGATTGAATCAGGACAGGGACGAGAAGAAGATATAGACCTGTTATGGAGTATACAGAGCCAGATAGAAGGAAATACAATTTGTCCGCTTGGAGACGCTGCCGCATGGCCTGTGGCTGCTGCTATTCGTCACTTCCGTGAAGAGTTTGAATATCATGTACGTTTCCCTGAGAAGATAAAGAATAGAGATCACTTTATCGACGAACCGATGGAAAAAGTTCGTCACCTCTTAAAATAAAGAAATTAGCCAATAACCTTTAGAGGTTATCTAAATATATTAATATTTAAAAAAGCTAATAGCCGAAAGCTATCAGTTAAAAGCTAAGAGAAATGAAAATTACAATAGATGGACATACCGTTGAGGTCGAACCGGGAACTACCGTGCTGCAAGCTGCTCGCCTTGTAGGAGGCGATAGCGTTCCACCTACTATGTGTTACTATTCTAAACTAAAGGACTGTGGAGGTAAATGCCGTTGCTGTCTGGTAGAGGTAACTAAAGGTAGTGAGAAAGATCCTCGTCCGATGCCTAAGCTTCAACCATCGTGCGTAACAGCTGCTCAAGATGGTATGGAAGTGAAAAGTGCTACATCTGAAAGAGCCAAAATATCACGCAGAGCTGTATCTGAATTCCTATTGATTAATCACCCGCTCGATTGTCCGGTATGCGACCAGGCCGGGGAGTGCGATTTGCAGGATTTAGCATACGGAAATGATAACTTCAGATCGCGCTTTATAGAAGAAAAACGTACATTCGAACCTGAAGATATAGGGCCGTATATCCAATTGCACATGAACAGATGTATTCTGTGTTATCGTTGCGTAAAACTGGCTGATCAGCTTACTCCGGAGCGTGTTCATGGTGTAGTGGGCAGGGGAGACCATGCTCAGATATCTACATACATTGAACGTGCTATCGATAATGACTTTTCGGGGAATGTAATAGATGTTTGCCCTGTAGGAGCATTAACTGATAAAACATTCCGTTTCAAGTCGCGTGTGTGGTTCACGAAGAAATTCAATGCTCACCGTAACTGTACGAAGTGCTCAGGAGATGTTACATTGTGGATGTTCGGTAATAATATACTTCGTGTAAGTGCCCGTAAAGATCAATGGAAAGAAGTAGAAGAATTTATCTGTAACGAATGTCGTTTCGAACATAAAAATGTTGAAGATTGGTCTATTGAAGGACCTCGCAAGTTCGAAAAATATTCGGTTAACAATGTGAATAATTATACCGAACCGTTGGATAAGGTGAAGATAAATACCGATGAGCTTGTACTTGAAGGCAGGGAACAAGACCAGAAGAAAATCAGTATGGCGGGAACACCATACAATGCCGAAGAACTGGAAGCAATCAAGAAAACAAAAGAAGAATAATATACAGTAATGGAAATTGCATTAATTATTGAGAAGTTAATCCTTATCGTTTTGGTATTTGCGGTTACTATGCTTTTCGCATTATATTCCACATACGCAGAACGTAAAGTAGCAGGATTCTTACAAGACCGTTACGGTCCCAACAGGGCTGGTATATTCGGGCTTTTACAGCCTATTTGCGATGGTGCTAAGCTATTCGCAAAAGAAGAATTTATGCCGGATACAAAAAATAAAATTTTGTTTATCTGCGGGCCGGCTATAGCCATGAGTGTTTCACTCCTCGGTGTTGCTCTTATCCCATGGGGTGAGGAGTTTGTTGTTGCCGGATACGGAGTTGTAAAACCTTATATAGGAGATGTAAATGTAGGTATCCTTTATATTGTAGCAGTGCTCTCGACAAGTGTTTACGGTGTTGTAATCGGAGGTTGGGCTTCTAATAATAAATATTCACTTATAGGAAGTATTCGTGCCGGAGCACAAATGATTTCTTACGAAATAGCAATGGGGCTTTCGCTGATTGCTATCGTAATGATGACAGGTTCTCTTAGCCTTGTTACTATAACAGAGCAACAAGGAGGATGGCACGGTATGCAATGGAATATTATTTACCAGCCGTTGACATTCATTATTTTTCTTGTATGTTCGTTCGCAGAGTGTAACCGTACACCGTTCGACTTGGCAGAATGTGAGTCTGAGTTAGTAAACGGTCACCATACAGAATATTCTTCGTTAGGGATGGGATTCTTTATGTTTTCTGAGTATGCGAGTATGTTTTTCTCATCGGCATTGATATCCGTATTGTTTTTTGGAGGATATAATTATCCTTTCATCGATTGGGTAAGAGAAAACTGGGGGATGAATATCGCCAGCGGAATAGGTGTATTGGCATTGCTAGGTAAGACAACATTCTTTATATTTTTCTATATGTGGGTACGTTGGACAATACCGAGATTCAGGTATGACCAATTGATGAAACTGGGCTGGAAAATGCTATTCCCTTTGGCAATAGTAAATATTTTCCTAGTAGGTATTTTTACTCTGATATTTAAATAAGCGATAGTATGTCAATAAAAGATATATCCTTATCAGGAAAAAAGACTGAGGTCACCAATAAGAAGATGACTCTTGTCGAACGTCTTTATCTTCCCGCCATTATACAAGGGTTGGGAATCACAATAAAGCATTTCTTTACCAAAAAGAATACAGTACAGTATCCTGAGCAAAAACGCGAATTCAGTCCTGTATATCGTGGACAGCATGTGCTGATGCGCGACGATCAGGGACGCGAACGTTGTACAGCTTGCGGTTTATGTGCTTTGGCTTGTCCGGCAGAAGCGATCACGATGGTAGCTGCCGAGCGTAAGAGAGGAGAGGAAGGTTTGTACCGTGAAGAAAAATATGCTTCTGTTTATGAAATAAATATGCTTCGTTGTATATTCTGCGGACTATGTGAAGACGCTTGCCCGAAAGAAGCTATATTCCTTACCAAATCGAAACTATTAGTGAAACCTAAGCTGGATAGAAAAGATTTTATCTACGGAAAGGATAAACTGGTGATTTCTGTTGAAGATGCGAAAGCACGTAAATACGATTAAATAAGAGCTACGAGATAACTAATATAGTATGATTACAATAATTTTTTATATTCTGGCAGCCATAACACTGGGTACGGGTCTATTGACAGTATTGTCTAAAAATCCTATTCATAGCGCGGTGTATATGATTATCTGTTTTTTTTCCATATCGGGGCACTTCTTGCTCTTAAATGCCTTGTTCCTAGCGGTGATCAATATAGTTGTATATGCAGGGGCAATCATGGTGCTATTGCTGTTTACGCTGATGTTGATGAACCTGAGCGAACAACACGAACCGAAGAAAAAGATAATAAGCCGTGTGGCTGCGACAATCTCCGCTTGCCTTATGGGAGTGGTTCTGCTGGCTGCATTACTAAAATCGACGCCAGTAATAGAAACATATAAGGCTGAAGGGTTAGATTATCAGTCGGTGAATATTATAGGTCAGGTATTATTGGATGAATATCTTGTGCCGTTCGAGTTTGCATCTATCTTGCTTCTTGCAGCGATGATAGGGGCGGTATTGATATCAAAAAAGGAGAAAAAAGCTTAAGCTATGCTGAATAATATATTAGAACAAGTAGGAATTGACAATTATATCTACCTCTGCATACTTCTGTTTACAGTGGGAGCGATAGGATTGTTGTATCGTCGGAGTACGATAGTCATGTTAATGTCGGTTGAGTTGATGCTTGCGGCAGCAAATATGTTGCTGGCTGTTTTCTCGGTGTATCATCAGGATACGAGCGGGCAGGTATTCGTTATTTTCTCGCTGGCCGTTGCAGCTGCCGAGGTGGCAGTCGGTCTGGCTATCCTTGTTGCTATATATAGGAATATAGGGACAATCGATATTGATAATTTGAAAAACTTAAAAGGATAATTTTGGATGGAAACGATATTGGTATTATTACTTCTGCTTAGTCCGTTTGTCGGATTCCTGATCAATCTATTGGTCGGAAAGAAGCTGACAGGGCGTGCGATGACAGGAATTATTGCCACAACGGCTGTGATTATAAGTTTTGTTATATCTGTGTTCTTTTTTATCCAGGTTTTGACAACAGGCGAGGCTATTCATGTCGATTTGTTCAGATGGATTACACTTGGTGAATTTGCAACTGATTTGGCTTTTACACTCGACCAGCTATCATTGCTTTGGTTGTTGTTCATAACAGGTATTGGTGCATTGATTCACGTCTATTCTATAGGGTATATGAAAGACGATGAGAATATCGACCGTTATTTCGCATACCTCAATCTCTTTATCTTCTTTATGTCGATACTTGTAGCAGGAAGTAATCTGCTCGTTATGTTTATCGGATGGGAAGGTGTAGGATTGTGTTCATACTTGCTTATCGGATTCTGGAACAAGGATCATAAAAATAATGATGCAGCCAAGAAGGCTTTCATCATGAACCGTATCGGTGACTTAGGTTTCCTGATCGGTATTTTTACGTTAGCTTATCTTTTCAAAACTGTAGATTATATTTCGCTGAAAGAGGCTGTGACTACTACTTCAAATCCTGAAGTAAGTTCACTGCTGGGTGTGGCTACTCTGGCTCTTTTTATAGGGGCTACGGGTAAGAGTGCTCAGATTCCGTTATATACATGGTTGCCGGATGCGATGGCAGGACCAACACCGGTATCGGCTCTGATACATGCTGCAACGATGGTGACTGCCGGTATATTTATGGTGACACGTTTGAATTTTATATTCGACCTAACACCGGATATTCAGTCATTGATAGCCATAGTGGGTGCTGTAACGGCATTGTTTGCTGCTTCTATAGCAGTAGCACAGACAGATATAAAGAAAGTGCTTGCATACTCCACCGTATCGCAATTGGGATTGATGTTCCTTGCGCTTGGGCTGGGGGCTTATCATATAGCAGTGTTCCATGTAATTACACACGCTTTCTTCAAAGCTTGTTTATTCCTTGGCTCCGGATCGGTAATTCACGCAATGGGTGGTGAGCAGGATATGCGACGGATGGGTGGATTGAAAAATGTGATGCTGGTAACTTATGCTACATTTGCTATATCTACACTTTCTATTTCGGGTATTCCTCCGTTAGCAGGTTTCTTCTCGAAAGATGAAATAATGCTGACTGCATTCGAGCATAACAAAATATTATGGGCAATAGCGGCATTAGCCTCATTGCTTACAGCTTTCTATATGTTCCGTGCATTATACCTGACTTTCTTCAAAGATTTCAGGGGTACGGAAGAACAAAAGCATCACTTACACGAGTCGCCTAAGACGATGACTATGCCTCTTATAGTATTAGCTATATTGGCATTGTTTGGCGGAGTGATCAGCTTGCCTTTCGGTTTGAGTTGGCTGAACGGATTCCTTGAGCCTGTACTACCAGGTATTGCTGTGGCAGAACATCCTCCTATCGGAGAGCAGGCTCTGACAATGGCTATATCTACTATTATAGCGTTTATAGGTCTTGGTTGGGCTTACTTTAAATACGTCAAAAAATCGGAAGTTCCTGCCGAAGATGATAAGGTTGCAGGATTTACAAAAGTGATTTACAATAAATATTATATCGACGATATATATAATGCCTTGTTCGTGAAACCGATATATGCTATGGCGGACTTTTTCAACAAAGTGCTAGAACCATTACTGAAAAATATACTCCGTGTTATTGGTGGAACGGTTGAAGCATTATCAGTTCCTGCTAAAAGATTGCAGAATGGAAGCCTTGGCTTCTACTTGTTCTTCTTTGTATTGGGATTCTGTTCGCTAATCATCTATTTATTTCTTGTATAAAAATTATTGAAGAAACATGAATATCACTATTATATTGATTATATTATTAGTAGGTGCAATTCTTACTTATTTATCAGGAAATAGATTTGCCTCTAAGGTTGCCATCCTTTTCAGTACGGCTGCTGCTGTTTTTTCGGTAGCGCTATATCTCAAATATGGGGCGGTAGGAACCAGCTTTAGTATAGAATGGATAAGCAATCCTAATATATCGTTTTCGCTCAAGGCTGACGGATTGGCTATTGCTATGCTTCTGCTTACGACTATTCTGCTGCCGGTTATCATACTCGGATCGCAGATACGTGAATTTAAGAATGAGAAGCTATTATATGCTCTGGTCATGTTCATGGCGTTTGCCATGGCGGGTGCCTTTTTGAGCAGCAATGCCCTTTTATATTATGTATTCTGGGAAATGTCGCTTATTCCTATTTACTTCATAATAGTATTGTGGGGTAATGGCGAAATCGCAAAACGCCGCAAAGCAGCTATGACGTTCTTCCTGTTCACATTTGCAGGTTCGCTGTTCATGCTGGCAGCCATCATTTATATGTATGTGAAGACCGGAAGTTTTGAGCTTGAAGCATTCTATAATGCTAACCTGTCCCATACAGAGCAGATATGGATATTTTTGGCATTCTTCCTTGCTTACGCTATTAAGATTCCAATTTTCCCATTCCATACATGGCAGGCCAATGTTTACCAGAAAGCTCCGGCTATCGGTACAATGCTTCTGGCAGGGATCATGTCCAAAATGGGAGCATATAGTGTTATCCGCTGGCAACTACCTGTTACGCCGGATGCTTCGCACGAGTTGCGTACATGGGTGTTGATACTGTGTGTTATAGGTGTTATATATGGAGCTATACTGGCCTTGCGTCAGGATGATATAAAGCGATTACTGGCTTATGCCTCCCTATCGCATGTTGGGTTAGTAGCGGCGGGAGCTTATGCGCTGACTTACGACGGACTGGAAGGTGCTGTAGTGCTGATTCTGGCTCACGGATTCGGGATTGTAGCTATGTTTTTCGCAGCAGATGTGGTACAAAACAGAACAAATACATTGACCATAAGCAAGCTTGGAGGTATAAGGGAGCACGCACCTAAATTTACGGTTGCTTTCTTTCTGAGTATATTGTCATCGATCGGGATTCCCCTTACATTCAATTTTATAGGTGAATTTACTATCCTGTATGGTTTGTTTCAGGTGAATATCTGGTATTCGATACTAGCCGGATCGTCTTTGTTTCTCGGTGCATTTTTCATGCTGCGCATGTTCCAGTATGTAATGCTTGGGGAGACGACAAAGTCGCCGTTCAGGGATTTGTCCAAGACAGAGGTCTTTGTTTTTTCGGTACTTGTGATTGTTCTTGTAGTCTTCGGGGTGTATGTGAAACCTGTATCAGACTTGGTGGGTACAAGCATAGGGGAGATTGTAACTTATATTAATAGATAAAAATTAGTCAGATATATAATGAGTACATTGATAACCATCTCAGGATTAGGAATAATCTGCCTTTTGTTAGAGATATTCAATTTAAGAAAAATCCTTGTGCCTGTCACCTTAGTCGGGTTGATAGCCATTCTTGGTATGACCTTTACCGAATTTTATTTGGGAGAGCCTTTTATGGCCGCAGACAAATACAATATGGTAGTAACTACCGGGTTTTCGCAAGGGTTTTCTATGCTGTTTATCATACTTGCGATTCTCATCATAGCGATGAGTCCGAAGTTTTATCAGGAGAAGTTTGTAAAAATAGCCGATTATGTTTCACTCAAGGTCTTTATGTTGGCTGGAGCTGTGGCAATGGTATCTTTTGGTAATTTCGCAATGTTCTTTATCGGGCTTGAGGTTTTATCTATAGCAGCTTATGCACTGGCTTCGTGCGAGCCGAAGAATTTGAGAAGTAATGAGGCCGGAATGAAATACTTTATAATGGGAGCTTTTGCCTCCAGTTTTATTTTGTTCGGTACAGCTTTGATATATGGTGCTACAGGTTCGTTCGATACTGCTACTGTAACAGCCTCTCTGATGGGGCAATCTGCAAATTTACCGATATGGTTCAATATAGGTTTTGTAATGATTACGGTGGGTATGATGTTTAAGGCTTCTATCGTACCATTCCATTTTTGGGCTCCGGATGTCTATGAAGGATCTCCCACGTTGGTTACAGCTATAATGAGTACTTTGGTGAAAGTTGCGGCTATTGGGGCCTTGTTTAAGATACTTTCTATTCTTGCAGTGGGAATAACTCCGGCATACGAAATAGTATTAATCATACTATCTATCCTTACTTTATCAATAGGTAATGTAACTGCGTTGAGGCAAAATAATATAAAGCGAATGATGGCATATTCTGGTATCTCACATGCCGGATTCATGATGATGACATTCCTTGCTATAGGCACTTCTGCTAATGCGGTGTTGTATTATGCTGCTGCATACAGCCTTGCGGGTATAGCTGCTTTTGCAGTTATTATGGGTGTGTGTAGAGGAAAGGATAACGAAGATATGTCTAACTTCTTCGGGTTGGTAAAAAGACAACCTGTGATGACTGCAATTCTTATCTGTGCATTACTGTCGTTAAGTGGTATTCCTATATTTGCAGGATTCTTCGCTAAATTCTTTGTGTTTGGGCAAATGTTACAAGCAGGGCATTTGATCCTGGTTATATTTGGTGTAATAAACTCTATTGTAGCAGTATTCTATTATCTTGGAGTAGGTAACATCATGATCACTAAAGAAAGCGAGGTTGAAGAGCCTCTGAAGGTACCGTTCGAATATAAAGCTGTAGCGGTTATTGCCATCTCTTTGAATATTCTTCTAGGTATATTCCCATCTATTATTATGGGATTGGAACTGTAAAAAATAAAGTCTGCGATAACACATCGCAGACTTCACATTCATAAGTAAGTATAATAAATAGTGTTTAGCTATAAATACTGATTTGATTTATCAGTAAGTTTAGTGACTGGCATGGAACTAGGATGAGGCATCTTATTTCCATGTTTTTTTATTTTGTCCTGATATTCGGGAATTGTATTATTAAGAATGAAAATTGACTGTTTTACTTCTAAAGCTTGTTTCCGATTTTAAATTACTTCAGATTATATGTCTTTTGTATTGCAAAGATAAACAGGTGTTTAGTTAATTAAAAGCCAATAAAAGTTATTTAACAAAGATAAACTTTGTAACTTTTGTCACCTTTTTCTGCGAAGCATGCTAATGACTTGTAATTAACCTTCAATGATAAGCTATTTAAGGTTTATCTGCTTCTCATTTCTTTGAGAATGAATCGTAGTATACAATAAGCAATGAAAACGAAGACCAGATACATTATTGCTCCCATATGGTGCAGATATATGATGGCAAAGGTTGCTAATAGTATTCCTCCGGTAACGGATAATACTTGCCACAGGCGTGTCTGTAAATCTGCTTTCTGTCCCCATACTTTAGGTCTGAACACCCAATTGATGGGCTGAGTAAAGGCATTCAGTAGGAGTATGGAATATGACATATACTCATATTTTATATCATTCAGGATGCAGAGTATAGCGACTATTCCTATCATGGCTCCGTAATACAATTTACCATAATTGGTGGATGCACTTGTGGGCATATCGGTTGCCATAAAGATAGCTCCCAGCAGTAGACCTCCTAACGAGAATTGAATATTATACTCGGTCAGCCCTGAAACAGTAAGTAATAGTATAGAGAATGAAACGAGTAAGGCAAAAGGAATATGCCACGAAATCCTATGGCGGAGGAGCAAATATAACCCTCCTAAAGCGAGGAAGAATATAGAGTATTCGCCTATTGCTCCTGATGCTTTGAAGAACAGCTGGTCGAAGAACTTATCTCCGAATATATTTATCTCATTCAGATTGACGGCTGTTTTATCATACCAGATAGTGCGAGAAGCCATAACGGCAGGAAAGAATATCGTCATAAATTCGCGCCCTACGAGCGCAGGGTTGAACATATTTCGTCCTAAGCCGCCCCATAGCAATTTACCAAAAAGTACGGCCATAGCCCCGCCGAAGGCGACAACATATAACGGAGTAAATGGAGCAATGGTGAATGATAAAAGAATGCCTGTAATGATAGCTGACCCGTCGGAGATAGATTCTGTATTCTTAAAGAATATAGCTGAAAAGATAAATTCGGAGAGTAAAGCACTTCCGACTGCTACGAAAATAACAACAAGAGGTATATACCCGAAGGCGAAATAAGAGATGAGCATACAAGGTAGTAATGCGATGATTACATCGGTCATTACTTTGCTTGTCGTATCATCTTTTCGTACAAAAGGCGGGTATATGGTTTTATTTGATTGCATCAGTCAGCTGTTTTAATTTGTTCTTTCCTTCTTTTATACTTTCGATAAGTGGTACATTACTTGGACAGATATATTCACATGCAGCACACTCTATACAACTGCTTATGCTAAATCTTTCGAGGCTCAGATACTTACCTTTGCGGTAATATTCCTCAAACTTCATCGGCATTAGTTTCATCGGACAGGCTTCGACGCAATATCCGCAAGAGATACAGTTATTTCTCTTTACATTTTCTTTTTCTAATAACAGAATACCGGCAGTACCTTTAGTGACAGAAATATTCCAATCGGTTACTTGCTTACCCATCATGGGTCCGCCGATAATAAGTGTATTATTGCTTATAGGAAGCCCCAGCGTATTTATTACATGCCCGACAGGTGTTCCTATCTTGATCTCAAAATTGCCGTAGTTGACTGCTTTTTCTCCCGAAACGGTTATTATGCGGCTGATAACAGGTTTATTATTTACGACTGCTTGATATATTGCATGGATAGTCCCCACATTACTAACTATAACTCCGGCTTCACGGGGGCGTCTGTTGCGTGGTAACTCTATGCCTGTAATGGACTTGATGAGTTGTAGTTCACTACCTTGTGGATAGTTGTTAGAGAGAACAGCTACTCTGAATTTGCTATATTCACTCTTTTTGAGCAGGGGTGCGAAAATATCTTGTAGCTCTTTGTTCTGTTCCTCTATAGATATGGCAATATCTTCGGCTT
The DNA here is from genome assembly GCA_047972895.1 of Dysgonomonas sp. Taxonomy (GTDB): domain Bacteria; phylum Bacteroidota; class Bacteroidia; order Bacteroidales; family Dysgonomonadaceae; genus Dysgonomonas. The sequence goes on along the minus strand of JBKEBA010000023.1, from coordinate 50,553 downwards.
CGAGAATCTTGTTGACTATGCTAATCCCTTTGAAAAGCTCTTCGGTACGTTCTGCCATGAGGGCATAATCTGCTGTGAGGTATGGTTCACATTCAGTACCATTAACAATGAATGTATTGATTTTTTTACCATCGGGTTTGTATTTACTGGCTGTAGGAAACTGAGCACCACCTTCACCTACTATTCCTGAATTTTCGATAATATTCAGAAGTTCATCCGAAGTATATTGCAAATAATCTTTTGATGGAAATAACTCTGCTTCCGTTTCCTGAAAATCATTTTTGATGATAATTGTAGGTAGAAGGCTACCATCCGATTGTAGAGATTCTCTTATATCCTGTACAACTCCCGAAATAGGGGAGTGAATACAAGTGTAGAATCCATATATAGTTTTGCCTATTAGCTGATACTTCTTTACTGCTTCACCGACTTTTACCTGTGGCTCAAATATACAATTGGAATAGTTTTGAAGGGGGATATATAAAAGAGGGGCATCACAAATATGTTGTATTTTTGTCCCTTTTGTTTTCCCCTTCATGGAGAATATATGCATCATACTCATTGAGTCTTGAATCCTTTTTATTACGATTGCCTTACACAAAGTAAAGCTACTAAAAATAACAAACTCAAATTAGGAAAAGATTTTGTTTAATTGTTAAAAAAGGAGAATAAATCATTAAAGAAAAGTATTGGGCAGTCTGGTTACTAAAAAGAATTAAGTATGACTGAATCCGTTTGTAGATGCAATATTATTGTTTTCATCTATAAGAAAACCTTCCACATTGTATTGTTTCGAAATTAATTCCATTTTTTCGATAAAACTATCCACTGTTTCATTAAACAAGGCTGTAGATAATATATCTCCTATAAGGCAATCATAGCTTATTATTCCTATTTGTTTGTTGCTGGAAGGATACCCTGTCTGTGGGTCGAGTATATGCCCGTATCGCTTTCCATCGATTTTAACGAAAGTTTTAGCCTGCGAGGATGTAGAGTAACATTGATCGCTTATATTCAGGTGGAAAAGTAGATTTTCATTATCAGGTTCTCGTACGACTATTTCCCATGATGGATGAGCTGTATTATTGATAGCTTTTATAGTGCTTCCTCCTGCGTTGATTATGGCATCGTTTATTCTCATCTCTTTCATCTTGTCTGCTAACTTATCTACGGCATAAGCTTTGATGAATGAACCTGTGATAATTTCCTGTCCCTTTCCTATGCGTACTCTGCGTCCATCTATCTCTATGTTTTTATAATTGATATGATGCTTTATCTCATTTATTTCCTGGGAGGAAGGTATATTATATTGTTGCTCTTTGTAGAATCCCCATAAACGTATCAGTGGCATTATAGTAATGTCGTATTTCCCATCAACAAGTTCGGAGATCTTTATTACTTTCTTTAATATATTTATGGTCTCGCCATTTACTTCTACAAAGCTTCCTGCAGATTTGTTTATCTGATCTATATATGAATCTGGTTGATAAGAATTGTACATCTTATCTACATCCTCCAATACAGCGAATAGCTCATCAAAAATAGAATCCTCATAAAAAACAGATAATTTAATCTTTATATGAGCATGGAATAAATAACGGGTTTGCGCTTTATAAAGTAAGTTCATTACACCCTCTTATTCGGTTCCCGAAGCCTCTTCCGGCGTCGCTGTTTCTATAACGGTCTCTTTGCTTTCCTCTACTTTTTTTACTGGTTCTGTTTTTGGTTTCTTCTCTGTTTGTTTTTTCACTACCACGGCAGAGTCAGTTTTTGATTTTGTAGGAGTAGTTTGTTTTTTCTTTTTGTCCGTGTCTGAAACTATTGGTTTAGAATCAGTCTTCGTCGTATCTGTATTTTTTACAGTATCTTGCACTGATGTAATATCAGGTTGTTTTTCGGTTTCCTGTGTAGCCTTATCTTTTTCATTCTGTAATTTCTCCTCATTATTCGAAGCATTCACTTTATATCCCCAAACAATCAGTACAATACCAAACAGGAATAACACGGATTTCTTTATATTTTGTATAATATATTTCATATTTATAATGAGTTTAATCTATTATACAAAAGTAAATTATAAGTTTGAAGAAATGAAGAAGATTAACTATTTATAGTAATTACTTTTTGCCTGCAAATAGAACTAAAATTTATACATTTGCAACTTCAATATCTGAAACACTATGATCAAAATAAAAATCTTAACAGTTTTATTCATTTTAGGACTAACACTACCTGTTTTTAGCTTGCCGCCGAATAAAGAAAAAGATAAAATAGTATTGTCATATCTTGACTTGAATGACCCTGCCGTAGGGTTTGTCGCATTTGATGTACATAGTATGATTCTACGTAAGAAGAAGGGTTTCCTTTGGCCTGCCGTGAAATTGACATTCTCGAAAGATAAGAATGAATTGATATTTGTTGTTACAGCTATCGACAACTCTTGGTGTAATATGTTTAATGATGAAGAAATACCTCGTGGGTATTTTACATTAAATGGAAGATTATTTATTGTTTCTACAAAAGGTGAGATTCCAACAGAGTTTGATGAGTTTTTTACTCATAATGCAGAGATTGGCGAAAAGACTTTTTATAAAGCAGATGCTAAGGCTAAGCCAGTAGCTAAAAATCCTGTATGGACATATTTATATAGGGGGACTGAAATGGCAACTGTAATGAAATCCGTCAATATAGAAAATTTGGGAAGATAGAATATTAATCTTATAATATATGAAAGAGAGTGGCTGTAAAGATATAGGCACTCTTTCTTATTTATACGTACTTGATAATGAGGAATAGTTGATTTCATTCGTCTATTAAATAAGGAGTAATTTAAATTAATTTTTATCTTTGTTCTATTCAGCCCATTACACAGGAGATATATTATCAAATAATCTATATAAAACATGAAAACAGTTATTTATCATTTATTGATTTTCTTCTTCTTATTATTTGGATCAGTCAATCTTAATGCCCAAAAAAAAGTGCAATTTACCTTGCCTACTCCATGGTCTGAGACGGCATTGAATACGGAAATACCTTTGCCTGAATATCCTCGTCCACAAATGGAACGTGCCGATTGGTTGACCCTTAATGGAGTATGGGACTATATGGGTGGAAAGGATGCAGTAAGCCCTTTAACCGCAGAAACACCTCCTGTATTTAAAAATAATACAGAAAAGATAGTTGTACCGTTTGTTCCCGAAGCAGAGCTTTCTGGTATTAATCGTAAGCAGGAAATAAATTTATGGTACAAGCGTGAGATAACAATTCCTCAAAACTGGAAAGGAAAACGCATCTTATTGCATTTCGGTGCTGTAGATCGTGTCGCTACAATTTTTCTTAATAATAAGAAGGTCGGTAGTCATACAGGCGGATATACGAGTTTTAGTTTCGATATTACCGATTACCTTAAATCGGGAAGCAACACACTTGTTGTCGGAGCCTATGACCCGAATGACGGTAAAGCAGCTTCCGGCAAGAATGGACCTTACGGAGATTATACTTTTTCTTCGGGTATATGGCAAACTGTATGGATAGAACCGGTGGATAAAGAATATATTTCTCAAATAAAACTTATACCTGATGTTCAAAATAACCGACTAGAAGTAATTGCTTTCTCGGGCAAAGGTGGATTGAAAGTAACCGCGATTGCAGAAGATAATGGAAAAGAGGTCGTAAAAATAAATGGACAGACCAATGAAAAATTTTATGTGACAATCAAAGATCCTAAACTATGGAGTCCTGATAGTCCTTTCTTATATGATCTTAAATTGCAGCTGAAAGATAAAAACGGACAGATCATAGATGAAATAAAGAGTTATTTTGGTATGCGTTCCATCTCGTTAGGAAAAGTAGATGGAGTGACCAGAACCCTACTTAATGGGAAATTTGTATTACAGTTAGGGTTATTAGATCAAGGTTATTGGCCTGATGGTGTATTTACTGCACCAACCGAAGAGGCTCTCCTCTATGATATAGATTTGGCAAAGAGGACAGGATTTAATGTGATACGTAAGCATATAAAAACTGAACCTCAACGCTGGTATTATCATTGCGACCGCATAGGAATGCTGGTTTGGCAAGATATGCCTAACATTTGGGAACCTGATGATGTTGACTCGGTAGCTATCCGTTCCCAGTTCAGAACAGAGCTGAAAGAGATTATGGATCAACACATGAACTTTCCGTCTATTGTAACATGGGTACCATTTAATGAAAACTGGGGCGCTTTTGAGGTTTCTGATATTACGGATTGGACAAAAAAATATGATCCGTCACGACTTGTTAATGGTAACTCGGGACATAATTTTGCTCCGGGAGCTAGGCCGGGATATAAAGGAGCATATGGTGATCCTAAAAGCGGGGATTTCATTGATCTTCATAATTATGGAGAAATCAATGAGCGGAGTACTCCTGAACCGGAAGAAAACAGAGCGTCATCTATTGGCGAGTTTGGAGGTAAAGGCTTATTTGTGAGAGGACATATGTGGCCTGTTCGTAATAATGCTTATCAAACACTTGTGAATAAGGAGATCCTTTCCGATACTTATGTAATGCTCATCACCGAAGTGGAGCAGATGATGAAATACAGAGGAGTAAGCGCTGCTATTTATACACAGACCACAGATGTGGAGCACGAAATAAACGGCCTTGTTACATACGATCGTCAAGTAGAGAAAATGGATTTTGAGAAGGTGAAACAAATAAATGAGTCGGTTATACAGAATAGTAAAAGTCTGAATAAAGAGTAAGCTCTTAAGTAAAATAATATAAAGAAAAAGCAGGGAGACGGATTCGCCACCCTGCTTTTTCTATGTTAAAAATTCTCTTGGAATTTTATAGTTTCTTTATCAAGTCTTTTGGTAGATAGAAAGTATCATTTTTGTCTATATATATAGTAACCGAACGCAAATCGAATGGTTGGTCATTTAGATAGGCAATAGATTTAAAAGCTGGAACTTTAAGAGTATTCGCTCCTTTCTTTACTACTAACACAGGAAACTTTTTATCAGACTTATCAATAGTATAATCTATCCCGCTGAATACATCAGTATGCTTTGCGAAAATTTCCTTTGTCATTTCTGATAAAGGTTTTTTGATACCTAGAGCAGCAGCAAGATATTGATTAATCTCGGTATTTGTATTCATTCCTATTGGTAAATCGCCTTTGGGATGGTAAGCAGCAAGGAATACTTCCTCTCCTGTATGTCCTCCTGTCGTGAATCCGAAGTATGTATGAGCATTCATTATTTTTACGATGCTGGAACCCATATTTACACTGTTACTTTTCTTCATATAATCAGCTTCTGTGTAATTCTTGGAGCTTAGGAGCAATTCTAACTCTTCATCATTCAAATCTATGTCCGTATATTCTTTGAAGATTTTCTTGAAATCCTCGGGTTTTGATTTTAATAATATTTTTTCCAGACCTTCGCCTGTCTTTTTATATTGGGAAACATTTTTGAATAAGTCATGTACAGTTGCTTTGTCATAACTAGGCAAATCACGACGACCAATTGTAAATCCGCTGTTCCCATGGTCAGGTAATACTATAACGGTTGTTTCTCCGTTTTTCTTTGCAAAATCCATTACGATGCCCACAGCTTTATCAAAAGCCAGATATTCAGTGATACAACCGACTGCATCGTTTCCGTGTGCCGACCAATCTATTTTACTGCCTTCCACCATTAGGAAGAATCCGTTCTTATCTTGAGATAATCTGTTTAATGCTTTTTGTGTCATTTCAGCTAAAGAAGGAACAACTTCGGGATCTCTGTCCAAGTCGTAAGGATGTGCCCCATCTTCGAATAGAGCCCAGATTTTCTCTTTTCCGTTAAATGCACGGAAAGCTTTAGCATCATTCTGAATCAGAGTTGTATTTGTACTCTTAAAGTGATCTTTAATATCGTCTGTTATTTGAGCATTACCGCCACCGAACATTACATCAAGATTCTGATAGGCCATCTGAGGCGCTATATAATCGTATTTTCCTCTATTGTAGTAATGTGCTGCACAATCAGCAGGTGTTGCATGTGGAAATTCCACTGTAACCACTAATCCTGTTGCTTTATTCTGCTGATATCGGGCTGCCTCCAAAATTGTAGCTAACGGTTGATATGTCATTGATGGATCAACTGGTACCAAATCATTGTCAGGATCGGCTTCAGGATATATAGAGACATTACCTGTCTTTTGCGGCATCCCGGTCATATATGCCGAAGTGGTAGGCGCTGAATCGCCGATAGGCGCATTAGAAGAGAATGTCTTAACCGTACCACATAAATACGGGTCAATAGCCAGATTATTACCTCCCAGCTTATTGTAAATCTGATACCAACGGGCAGCAGAAACTACTCCGATAGATGTACCGTCAGGTATCATGACTATGACATTTTTTGTCGGCTTTACGGGTCTGCGATAATGACTCTGGGCATATATCGTAGTTGTAAAAATAAATAATAAGAGCAGTAAGCTCAGATTGCTTTTTTTCATGATTGCGATTGATTTTATAGATTGAATTATTCCAACAAAGTTACGAAATATATGATTGTAGGACAAAGTTATGAGAAAGGAATTGAAAATATTTGGGTATCTTTGCATCTTAATAAAAAAGTCACAAATGATGGAGAATAACAAACCTTTGATATTGATAACCAATGACGATGGTTATTTGGCCAAAGGAATAATTGCGTTGATAGAAAGTGTAAAAGGTCTTGGTGAAATCCTAGTTGTTGCACCTGATGGCCCACGTTCAGGTATGTCGAGTGCTATCACATCATTACACCCGCTTCGGGCAAATTTGTTGAAGGATGAGCCGGACTTAAAAATTTATACTTGTACAGGTACACCTGTCGATTGTGTTAAGTTAGGTATAAATGAACTGGCAGAACGCAAACCTGATATTGTCTTATCAGGTGTCAATCATGGATCGAATGCTGCTGTTGCTGTTTTGTATTCGGGTACGATGGGTGCGGCAATAGAAGGAGCTGTCTTTAAGATACCATCTATCGGATTCTCATTATTAGATCATAGTTACGATGCAGATTTTTCTTATTCTAAAAAATATATTCGTCTGTTGACGGAACAGGTAATAAAAGAAGGTCTTCCATCTGGAACATGTTTGAATGTAAATATCCCAAAGGGAAATAATATACAGGGTATTAAAGTTTGTCGCCAGACATCGGGACAATGGATAAAGGAATTCTTATTATCGAAAGACGGAATAGATAAAAATGTTTATTGGCTAACAGGTGAATTTGCAAATGATGAACCTCAAGACGAGGCGACTGATGAATGGGCTTTAGCTCAGGGTTATGTCTCTGTTGTTCCCGTTAAAGTCGATATGACGAATCACGAGTATATAGAGAAAATTAGGAGTTGGGAGAAATTAGTCTGATAAACTGAATATTAAGTAAATAAGTATGAGATATTTTCTTGTTGCAGGAGAAGCCTCTGGAGATTTACACGGATCTAATCTGATGGCAGCATTGAAAGAACAGGATTCGGAAGCTGAATTTTGTTTCTTCGGTGGAGATTTGATGCAGGCACAGGGAGGTAAATTGCTAAAGCATTATCGGGAAATGGCCTTTATGGGCTTCATTCCGGTATTACTTAACTTGCGAACAATTCTACGTAATATGAAGATGTGTCAAGAAGAAATAATAAAGTTTCAGCCCGATGTACTTATTCTTATAGATTATCCCGGTTTCAACCTGAAAGTAGCTAAGTATATAAAAACACATACCGATATTCCTGTATATTACTACATATCGCCTAAGGTGTGGGCGTGGAAAGAATACAGGGTGAAATCCTTCAAAAAATATGTAGATGTAATGTTGTCCATACTTCCCTTCGAAGTGGAGTTTTACAAAAAGCATAATTACCATATCGATTATGTGGGCAATCCTGTTGTAGATGCTGTAGCTAACTTCAGAGAAGGAAATGAAGGCGATACACGGACTAAATTTTTCGAGGATAATAAATTAGAAGAAAAGCCAATAATAGCTTTGTTAGCCGGAAGCCGTAGACAGGAAATAAAAGATAATCTTCCTGCAATGCTTAAGTCTATAGAGAGTTTTACAGACTATCAACCTGTAATTGCAGGTGCACCGGCAATCGAATTAGATTATTATAAAAAATATATTGGTGATAAATCTTGTAAAATCGTTTTCGGACAAACTTATCGCTTGCTCGAATATGCAGAAGCCGCACTGGTTACGTCTGGTACAGCTACATTAGAGGCAGCATTGTTTCGTGTGCCGCAGGTGGTTTGTTATAAGACACCTATACCATATATTGTATATTGGGTTTTCAAAAATATACTGCATACTAGATATATTTCTCTGGTAAATCTGATTGCTGATAAAACTGTAGTACAGGAATTGTTTGCGAAATTTTTTTCGGTAGCATCCATTTGTCAGGAAACTGATAAGTTACTCAACGATAGGTGTTATCGTGATAAGATGCTCTCAGAATACGATAATATTATACAAATACTGGGAGAACCAGGTGCTTCGCAAAGAGCTGCCAGTATTGTAATTGAAAAATTAAAAGAGGGTTGTCTCTAAAGAGACAACCCTTCTTGTTCCTTAAATACTGAAACCTACTCAGATAAGACTAACTTGAAAGTTGCAATATTTCCTTTATGGTCTGTTGGCCATACGCTTTTTGGCGTAAAGAATTTATCTTCCGAATCGTTCTCTACAATCTGATTTTTAAGTACAGTCTCTGATGGACCAATCAATATACTGTTTTGCAGAGAGAGCTTTGAATTAGTTGGGTAGTAATAAATAAAGTCGATCCGATCCCTTTCGTCAGCTTCAGGAGCCCAAGCTAGTCTTTCGAGCTTAGCTTCATCGGCTAATTTATTGCCTGCAGGAAAAGTAAATCCGGGATTTTTTACTACATCCGGATAGATTTCGCGGAATGTATCTTTGAACCCGGCTTCATGAAGCATTACAGAGCAATCCCAATTGATGATAGCACCATTATGGTCGAATAAGTCCTTTGTGCTTGCTTGCCAATCTAAATGAGATGGCTCATTGAAATCTCCACCCATAATAACACAATGCCCTTTTTCTATTTCCTTTTGGGCATCCTCTACAAATGCGCGGATACTTTCGTCCCGATAAGACTTTCTATTGGCTTCGAGTACAGTGGGCTCATCGATTATCGGAGCATCTATTTTCTTCCATGTAGTACCACTGTAACCTCTTGGGAGGTAACATTCATAATTTCTATAATCCAGATGGTTTGCATAGAAGCAAATTGGCTGACCGCCTATTGTAATTGTGGCTTTCAACATTGCACGATGTTCATCACCCGGAATTATGCAGGCTTTGGTAAAACTATCAGGTTCGATTTTAGATAGAATGGTTCCCGATATACCTAATGACAGCTCGTGATAATGCTTTCCTCTTTTTTCTAGTTCTTCCAGAACCCGAGGCACCAACTTATCTTGAGTTTCGCATAAGAAAACGACATCTGCATCTACCTCCTCTAAAACTCCGACTATACCTTCAAAACCACCAGGAACTTTTGTTCCTCCATGCCATAGGTTTAGTTGTAAGACAGAGAACGATATTTCTTTTTTTACCTGCGAGCAACTACTGATTGAAGAGAGCAGAAAGAGGCATAATGCCATATAAAAGACTGATAGATTATGATATTTTTCTTTTTTACCTTTTTTCATATCTGTTATTCGTTATAGATAGGGCTTCGTTTTCAATATTCTAGCCTAAATAGTATAATTAAGGAAGAGGTGTTAATATCACATTCTTGAATGCAATGTCTTTTCCTTCGCTCTGCAAGCCGATGTGCCCTTCTTTTACTTTGCACGTCCCTTTGTTTTGGTAAACACCATTGATATAAACTGTAATTACTCCATTGCGGCAATATATATCAGCTTTGTTCCATTCTCCGGCTTTATTTTCGCTCGATTCTTTTGCTTTTTTTACGACAGGAAAAGCGGGACGAGGTTGACCTTTTGGATTCTTGAATTCTGCAAGGTCAGAACCTCCCAATAATACAAAGTCACCTGCATCACCTGCATGGAGTTGGCATTCTATCCCGTTCGGGAATGGATTCTTGGGATCTTTAATCAAAAGGAAGATTCCACTATTGGATTCTACTCCATTAGGCCATTTCCATTCGGCTTGTAAATGGAAGTTGCTATATTTTTTCTGAGTGTACATATATCCCAGAGGGCCTGTTATATGTATCGCTCCGTCTCGTACCGAAAATACTTCCGATGCTGAGGGTGTATCTTTTTCTAATACGAAATTCCAATTAGAAAGGTCTTTTCCATTGAATAGTTTTTCTACTTCCTGTGCATTTACCTGTCCGCAAAGCAGGGCTGCTAACACTACAAATGTAACTGCGATAAAATTCTTTTTCATAGGTGTTTTTCTTATTTTAAAAAATCAACAAATTTGTCAAATGTGTATCTGAATTGTTTATCTACCTCATCTGCAATTTTTGGAAGGGCAGGGAAGGGATCTTCGTGTATGTATTTGTAAGGATAGTCCAGTATTTCTATATTGATTGGGACATCCCTGCACGAACCTTGCAAGGTATTAATAACCTCGTAAGCAGGAACGACTTCATCTTTCGCCAGAGTAATGGCATAAAACTGGTCACTCATTTTCCTGAATATATCCTCCCGTATGGTTGTCAGTACTTTGTAATTCAACATGCTTCTGAAATTATTTCCTTCAGGATGTGTGTGCATATAATGACGGAGAACTTCGTCGCGTTTCATATGACTTTCCAGATGCTCAACGACATAGGAGTAGAGACTTACATTAGCTTCACTATCCAGAATAAACTTCGACACCGGAGACAGGCGGTTGAATACTGCGCCTCCGCAGAATGTAGCGTATTTGGATTTAGAAAAATGTCCATCTTTGTTACTCATCATTAGTATCTCACCCAAAAATGTACCGATGGAATAAGAGAAAAAATCTATGCTGGCATCTTGCTCGATAGCGGGATGTAATCCCTCCTTAAAGTTTTCTACAAAGTCTATAACATCGTAGTAAGATTGTAGCCCTGACCAAATGAATCGCTGAGGCTTATTATGAAGGCGGGTACTGATGGCAACATTGGAAAGACTAGAGCAAAGAATATCGGGATGTCGTTCTTTGCGTTGTTCACTTACACGATACATCTCGCGCGTACTGCTCCATGCCGCGGGTGCGCGATTCATATGAAAAGCAATTGGAAACATTACTATGGACTTACCTGTCTTGTCGACTATATATTTTGCCCAAGGCAAATATTTATACCACGTCTTTTCATTGAATCCGTGAAACATGAATATGATGCCTTTTGCTTTTGCTACATTTTTAGGCATCATCATATGATAGCGAAACTTGATGTTTTCTTGTATCTCTGCGTCTTTCTTGTTCAGCATTTGTTGGATAACATCAGGCTCATAATCTTTCGGAATACTAGGGATAAATTCATAATCATCATTATTACCCAACCCCCCGGGGAGAATAAAACGATAATTTGATTCGAACGTAAAATTACGTATCTCCGTATTCTTGTCTATATCTATTACATTGTCTGTGTAATTCTCTATTTTCTTGAGATGGTTGAAGAGGTCAATATATTTCATATTATAAAGAGTTTAGACGTATAATTAGTTTACAATTCTTTAATTTTTAAGAAAGAGATGTCCTATCCTGCAAAACAAACATTTGCGGAGTTCACAATACTCTCTTTTCAGTTGTATCATAGCCTGCGAATCTCCTGCGTTGTTTAAAGGCATTTTCAGTTTGGTAAATCTTTTTGTAATAACATTCTGTTCGGGTTTTAGTATTTCCAGAAACTGAAATGCTCTATCGCAGTGAACTTCACTATCTATAATCTTTCCATAAATAAACAATATAGGAATAACCGTATTAATAAGTATAATATCGAGTGAGGCATCGCCCAGATATTTCGATTTCCGTTCGGATGTAACACCAAAGCTATAATGATTTTGCCAATATTCAGAAGCATTTACATGAAACATTAACCTTATTTTTCCTAAATCTTCACATGAAATAATTTTGGAAAACAAACCATGTGAGCTATGCAAAAGAGCTGCTAATTGAGCAATTCTGATTTGAGGAAATGCCGTTGGTCTTGTTCTCAGGCTTTTGAATATATAAGATTCTAACGGTTTCAGTTCATATTTATTTTTAAGAAACTCGTATTCTTTCTGTAATAATGAGAAATAGCTATCGTCTGTTTTCAAGCTGTCGAGTATGCCTGCCTGACCGAAAAGAAGGGCTTCTATCTGTATCAGATTATCTCCTTGCTTCTGAATGTTTCTGAGAGGTAAGCTTAAAGCCAACCTTTCGAATGAATCGGAATTTAGCCCAAAACCGAAATTGCGTGAAAGCAGAACATAGAATACATCTTCCCACGAATTGTTGAACCTGTCAAGCAATTGTTGCACGTGGTTCGATTTTCTTTCCAAACGTTCTATCAAGAGGTTGTTCATCCACGAATTTAAATGAATGGATGGCATTGAGCCTATATAGTTGCAACACGGTATGTCTATGTCGGAATGTATAAGGAACTCGTAGTTATCCTTAATACTTTTCGGATAAGTTATTTCACATTGTGTAACAGCTTGTCCCAATTCATTGATTACTTCGCACGTAGCCTTTTCCACCACATGTAGTATGACCGAGTTATAATTTTTATTGGTATGGTGCTTGTGTTTTACCCAATCTTCGGAAGCTTTATGTATCTCGATATTCCCGGCCCAAATCTTATCCTCTATTTTTATTTTAGCATTGAAAAAATCGGGTCCTTCATTCGAGTTAGGAAGCCCTACATCTATTACTTCGATAGACTGCCCATCGGTAGTCTTCAGCTCCTTCTGAAAAAGCCTGTATTTCCATACATAATGTAAGATTTCTTCCATAGGTTTTTAATTTGGATCAGAACTAACAAATGCCTTGCTGTATATGCCAAAAATACATCCACTACAAGTATTGATTGTCGAGTTACGTTTAATAATATATTTCGAAATTAGCATATCATGTTCATTCTTTGTCTGTTCTTTTTCTCCTATAAGAAATAGCGGCTGCTTATATATCGTTCGGATAGCATCTACTCCGTACGTTTGTAACTCAGGGCTATAAGATCTTAACCATCCTCTGAAAATTGAAAGCTGCTTGATGTCATTAAATTTATATCCGTATTGTTCTGGAGTCTCTTGCAAAACAGGAGCAATACCGCAAGAATATCCATAAACTCTATCTTCAACCAAATCTTTTATTAGGTTCGATCTGTGAGTTTTTGTTTGATATAAAGAATCGTGTTGATAGATATAGCGCTCTATTTCCGTTTCATTGAAATAAGTGTCGACTTTAGATGGAAAATTTGTTTTACAGATAATACCTATTATTTCACAGTCTTTTTTTAATACATGTAATTTATAATTAAGTTGCATTAAAGAACCATCTTCTTTTGCATAATTCAATATAATTTGATAAATACGTTCATTTACATTAAAGTCTAAATTTCTTTCAACAATAAAGTAAAACCTATCTTTGCGATGATCCGGCAGACTATCTAATAATTTAGCCAAAGAATTATCAAATTCTTTTTTCGATAATTTTTCAATGTCAAAGTTCTTATAATCAGAAATTGAATTCTGGAACTCGGCATCTAATTCATTTTGCGAATATAGTAAAACTGAAAATAATAAGCCAATTATTGTCAATATCCGTCTCATAATATTACAATCCTGTTATTCCCATTTTTTTCATCAGGAAGCTGGCATTCATATTCTGTGCCATCCCTTCTCTTATTTTGTATGTAAAAGACAGATGCTCGTCTTTTATATCGGCTTCGAACCTGTAATTCTTTATTGCATTTGGAAATTCTTTTTCCAGATTTCCTAAAACGAGGTCGTGCGTTGCAATAATACCATTGCCATCTAGTGAAACAAGTTGTTTCATCAAAGCTATTGAACCTTTCTGTTTGTCTTCCGAGTTTGTGCCTTTTAGTATTTCGTCGAGAATGATAAATAAAGGTTCACCCGATTGTAGGCGGTCTATAATCATTTTAAGTCGTTTCAGCTCAGCGAAGAAATACGACTCATTATCCGTCAATGAATCAGATGTACGCAGGTCGGTGACCAAGCGGTAAGGATAAAACTTGAAGGAAGTTGCACATATAGGAGCTCCTGTACTGGCTAATGTAAGATTGATGCCGATGGTGCGCAGATAGGTGCTTTTGCCCGCCATATTTGCTCCTGTTACTACAAGAAAAAAGGGTTGAGTGCTGATCGTTACATCATTGCGGACACAAGCTTTCCTATTTAGCATCGGATGTCCTAAATCCTTTCCTTCGAGCATATAAGTATCCGACACTTCGGGGTAGATATAATCGGGATGATTGTATGCGTAGATGGAGAACGACACAAGGCTATCGAATTTAGCCAAAACCTTAAACCAATCTGATACATTTTCTTTGTGGGTTAGTATCCATTTCTCAATTTTGATTGAATACATTATATTCCAGAGGAGAAATGGGTTAAGGATAAGTAATCCTAGTATATTAGATGATTGGTCGAGATTGTTGCTGTATGATTTAAGATGATGGATTGCCAATGATGCCGATTCTGTATTTTTTATTTTGGCTTGTAATTTTTTTAATAATGGAGAATTGAAACTTTCCGTTTCGATGATTTGGAGTAGTTGAGAATAAATTTGTAAAACCTCTATTTTTTTTTCAAATAGGTTCATCTTTTTGTTTATATCTTTCAATGGAGCTAGACTTATAGCAAAGCAGATTGTCCAGAATATGCCGATTCCTGATGAGGAAATGATACCCAGAATAGATAAAATTATCAGTATGGCATATATTGCAGGTACTATGTAAATCAAATGCCTCCAGATGCTCTTTGATAATAATTTGGTTTGCAAAAATTGCTGCGAAAAATAATGGATATCAAGGTCTTTGGTTTCTGTCATTTGCCCTGTTGCCCGAAAGTGATTCAATAATCTGGGATTAGATGCCAATTCTTTTATCGCCTCTTGTTGTACAAGTATATCTGCCTTATTCTCGTAAGGAGCTAGCAGAGAATTGGCCAGACGGTCTTTACCAAATGAAGTAACAGTTCTGTTTATAGATTGAAAAAGGGAATGGTTACCGAACATATCGAGATCGAGACTGTAACTATGATTTCCATCAGCCTTTTCGGGAGCACCATCGAAAGCAGAGAAATCATAATCTATTCCTTTTAACTCATTCTCTGCATTCTGAACAAGTAACTCGCAATATTTTTTCTTGATGAATAATTTATTATGATATTTCATAAAGAAAAGAAACAGGATGAGAGATACTCCTATTATAGCGACTACAGTAGGTGTATTATTCCAAGTCAGATAACAAAATATGAGACAAACCAGAACTATAACCAGACGTATTGTCCCGATCTGGAATATGGCTTTCTTTAATTTCGATAACTTTCTTTTTTCTTTATCAATCAGGCTTTGGTATGATTCTTTTACTTCTTCGAGTGTCATATGTTAGTTTTAAAATAATTCATGCAATACATCCAGCGATTTCAGTTCAGGGAAATCGTAAAGATGTAGACGATAGTACTCTAATATACGGTTTATAATGTTTATCCTGTCTTGTCGTGAGAATACGAAACGATGCATGTTCTCATAAGATATGCGTGCAAGCATCGAAAGGACTTTGCTGTCGTGCCTGTTAAGAAAATGCTTGTGTAAAGGCTGATAGGTGACGAATTCACCATTTATCATGTCGAACAGATCGTTTTCTTTATATTTTTCGAGATTGGGATAAAAACCCATGAAATGGCTGAGCTTAAACATGAGAACAAGATGGAAATTGGCAATGCTCTTATCTGTCATTTCCAGTATTTGAACCGATTGGTCGAGAAAGTTAAATAGCAGTTGACTATCGTTCGTATCTCTAAGTACCCTTGTCAGGAATTCGGAGAGGAAGAAAGCCATCGATGTTTTATTCAAGTTACTCGATATATCGTATAAATATAGTTCGGGACGCGCCTCTCGGATTCTTTGAATATCTCGTGATGTCTGATGCTCTACTTCGAGGTCGAGTATGGCAAGAGGCGAGAATAGGGATTTAGGTGCTTTAGAACTTTTGCCTTTAGCCTTGGATACCATATATGTGACCCGCCCAAATGATTCAGTAAATATCGGGGCGAGAATATACTTGTCGTTATAGTTAATTGTATTCAGAACTAAACCTCTAGTCTTATATAGCACTTCCGTTTTTTTTGATGTTAACAAAAATACAAATACAAAATTTAAAACAACAGCTATTAAGGAATAAATAACTAACTTCGTACCTAAATATTACAAAAGGTAGTATTCAGTTTTCTTATTTATCTATATGGTAATAAGGAGAAGAATGACAGGGTAGAAGGAACAAATAGGAAATATTAAAAAACTGTTACTTTTGTCACTTTTTAGAAATTAAGAAAACCTATAAGGTTTGAATATAAAATATGATTTGAGTTTATGAGTAAGAAGATTAAAAACATTCTGTTCGACTTTGGTGGGGTAATAGTCAGCCTGAACAAGCAAAATGCGTTGAATCGCTTTACTGAGATTGGTTTTCCTAATATTGAGGATTATTTGAACGAGTTTCGTCAGGAAGGTATATTCCTTGAATATGAAGAAGGTAAAATAGATCCTGAAAACTTCTATAAAGAGTTTCGTCGATTGGCAGGAAATGAGAATATCTCAGCCGAAGATATAGACTCTGGATGGATGGCTTTTCTAGCAGGGATACCTGATTATAAATTCGAATTGTTGAAAGAGCTTCGTAAGAAGTATAATGTATATTTGTTGAGTAACACTAATCCTTCGATTATGGGTTGGGCGTATTCAAAAGATTTTTCGCCTGAGGGTTTACCTTTAGATGCATTCTTTGATAAATGTTACCTTTCTTTTAAGATTGGGTGTGCCAAACCTGAGCCAGAGATATTTCATTATATCGTAAAAGATTCGGGCATGGATCCTGCCGAGACACTTTTCCTTGACGATGGAAAGGCAAATGTAGAGATAGGTGCGGCATTGGGTTTTCAGACATACCAGGTTGATCAAAATGAAGATTTACGTAAAGTGTTTGTTGATAAAGGTTTATTGGAGTAATAGTATATGTTGCTGATAGATAGGAAAAGTAAATTAGAATATCCTCCATTGGTAGCTACAATAGGCTTTTTCGATGGAGTGCATACCGGACACCGCTATTTGATAGAACAGGTGAAAGAAGAAGCAGCCTCGAGAGGATTACCTTCTGCTGTTATTACGTTTCCTGTCCATCCCCGAAAGGTACTTCAAAAAGACTATCAGCCTGCGTTGCTCTGTGGGTATGATGAAAAAATAGAGCGGCTGGCTTCGACAGATGTGGACTACTGTGTTTGCCTCGACTTTACGGTCGAAATTTCTCAAATGCCGGCTCGTCAGTTTATGCAGGAAGTACTGAAAGACAGACTGAATATAAACACCTTAATTATTGGATACGACCATCGTTTCGGTTATAACAGGGAGGATAGTTTTCCTGAGTATAAGCGTTATGGTGAGGAAATCGGTATAAATGTAATAGAAGCAAAGGAATTGCCCGGTGATGAACATGTCAGTTCATCGCGTGTTAGGAAATTGCTTGGTGAAGGGTATGTAAGAAAGGCCGCAAGACTTTTATCATATAATTACACCATATCGGGAAAAATAGTTGAAGGCTTTAAGGTTGGGCGAACAATAGGTTTTCCTACTGCTAATATTCAGGTATGGGAGACATATAAGGTGATTCCGGCTTTCGGTATCTACGCGGTTTATGTGCATGTAGAGGGTGAAAGGTATGACGGCATGTTGTATATAGGAAAACGCCCAACCCTGCATAATGGTGATAATGTGAGTATAGAAGTGAACTTGTTCAATTTCGATGACGATTTATATAATAAGGAGCTTACAGCTGAATTCCTCGAATTTATTCGTCCTGACGAATTGTTTACCAATATCGATACTTTAAAGGAGCAGATAATGAAAGACAAAGAGAATGTAATCAAGTATATAGAACGGATGCGGAAGGCTTAATTCATTTCGCGTCCACCTCCTCTTCCTCCACCGAAGCTTCCACCTCCTCGTGAGCCTCTTTCACCTCTTCCGCCTTCATCTCCTCCATCAAACTCGGGTCTTTCCCCTCCACGTTGCCTATTTCGATTTCCACCTCCTATGTTATTAAACCTATAGGCAAACGAAATCATGAAATAACCCGTCATGGCGTTATTTCGGACATCTTCTATATAGTTGGCAGTCACATTTCTTCTGATGCTCAATCTTTGTTGTAATATATCATTTACCTGTAGTCTTATAGAACCTCTGTTGTAACGGAGAAACAACTTGCTTATCTGAGCATTCCAGATGATTTCGTTGAGGTTATACCCTGTAGATAATCCTCTGTTGGCAGTATAGTTTATATTTGATGTTACAGACCAACTATAGGGCAGAGTCAGGGTGGTATTGTATTCGAGGAAATAATTGAATGTCTCCATACCATTTTGGTTTGTGGAAACTGTATTGGATGTTTTGGAATAATTGAGTCGTCCCCTAATCTGTCCGTAAAAAACGTCATTGGAGTAACTCAGATTGAGTTCTTGAGTGACATTGAATGTTTTCGAAATATTTCTCTCACTTTGTTTGTTGACTGTTACATAACCAATGCCGTTGTTATATCCGGAGCTTGTTCTTGAGCTGAATCTCAATCGTTTCTTATTGTCGAAAGGTTTGGCGAAATAGATATTCCCATTCATATTCCATGTTCCATTTTCATTGATAGGACTGGAATACTGTACTCCTGTACCTTCTTCATACTTAGTATAATTAATAATCTGGTTTTGTATAAACCGATGAGTAAAGTCTACAGTGAATACCTCCTGGCTTTCCCTGTTATTAAAATCGTAGTTCAGTGATATGTTGTGAGTGAAAGCCGGTAGCAAATCAGGATTACCGCTGCGTATATAAAGCGGGTTTGTATTATTTGTAGTAGGGTCTAGCTGCGATACAGAAGGTTGGCTTGAGCTCCCATTGTATCTGAACCTTAGATTTTTTCTCATTTCGCGTGTATTGCTGAATCGATAGGTGAAGTCTAATTGTGGTGCATAATTTGTGGCTGTCCGTCCATTCAAATGATTTACAATTGAGTCGTTTCCATCAGGATACCAATCTTGAATGAAACTTTTACTGCTGGTTTTAGTAGGTGCTATCCTCAATCCTATATTGTATGTATATTTTGGGCGCACGGATCTGAAGTTGGTTCTGATATTTTGGTTAATGTTTTTTGAATCAGAGCTTTTGTTAAATTCAGGATCAATATAGGTATAGTCGTCTGTATTTTCATCGTAATCGAGTGTTTCTTTCCTGTTCTTAGTATTGTTTACATCTATATTATAAGAGAAGTCCAGAAAATTGTTATTACCCACAGGTTCTACATAATTTACCGACAGGCTGTATGAATACCTGTTTTGATCCGATTGGGTAATCTGATTATATGATCTATTTCTATCTGGCGATAAGTAAAATATATTTTCTGACATATTTGTTCCTGAGCCCGAACTTTGGCTAAGACCGTATGAGGCCCCGAAACTTATCCTGCGTCCTTTTTGAGAAAGTTTACGCGAAATGTCTAATCCTAACCGAGTATTCAGCCCATCGGATTGTAATCTGTCTGATGAATTACTTTCATTGACTTTAGTGGAATCTCTGTCTCCCGCCATCGTTATTTGATGCGACGTAGAATTCGACTTTGAATAATTATAGGATAGATGCGGATTGAAAATAATCATAGTAGAAGAATCCATCTGATATTCCAATCGTCCATCAAAAGTTATATTGTTGCTGTAGTCTTGATCGGCAGATAAACTTTTACGATAAGAGACGCTGTCTTTAAGCAGATTCTGACGAAAGCGGTCATTCTCTGCATAGCTATCGCTATAATTATAGCTGATGTTTCCTCCGAATTTCATTTTATCATTGATGATCTTAGCTGTATTTACACCGAATGTGTTAGAGCTAGTGATACCGCTACGTCCACTAGATCCTCTACCCGAACGTACATTGTTTCCTCTGTCGGAAGATCCTTGGTTGTTTATATTGTTTGCATTCGCTATAAATGAAATCTGGTCATTCTCTAGGAAGCGGTTAACCATCAAGTTTTCTGTATATCGTGGAGAATTATCGGAATTTTCTCGTGTTAAAGCTCCCAATCCGGATGTTACGTTTCCCATCCAGCCTTGTTTCATTCCTTTTTTTATCGTGATATTGATTACAGTTTCTTCTTCTCCGTCATCCACTCCTGTTAATATTGCCATATCGGACTTTTTTTCTATAACTTGTACCTTATCAACTATGTCAGCCGTCAGGTTTTTCGTAGCCATCTTTGGGTCGTCACCAAAAAACTCTTTACCATCTACAAATACTTTTCTAACTTGTTTCCCGTCAGGTTTCTTTATATTCCCATCTGCATCTACCTCCATCCCGGGCAGCCTTTTGATGAGGTCTTCTACTACTGCGCCTTCTGCTACTTTAAATGCTGCAGCATTATATTCGAGCGTATCTTCTTTTATGACGAGTTCCGGAGGCTCGGCAGTGACAGTTACATCAGAGAGCATGATGTCTGATATATGCAGTTTTATAGTATCTAGTTTTATTTCCCTTTTCGTAAATATTTTTTGAGGGATGGATATGTGTACGGTGTCGTAACCTAATAGTGTTACAGTTAGGATATATGATGACGAGGAGATACTGTTAAATGTGAAAATCCCTTTATTGTCGGTTGGTACTCCTTTTATTATAGCCTTGTTCGTATTGTTGTAAAGAGTAGCAACAGCCATTTCGATAGGCATATTTTCAATAGAATCTACAACAATCCCTTTTATCGAAAAAGTGTTGTTTGTCTGATTGTTATCTTGGTTGTTCTGAGAATATGCACTGACTGAAATAAGGAGTAGAAATAATATAATTTTGTTTTTCATCGGATGGCTACTTTAAGAAGATTTCATTAACTTCGACTAAGAAATTGTGAATAAGTTTAATCAATTATTAAAAAAAAATGTAGGAAAACAATCTCTTGATGAAAAATTATTGATTTATTTAATAGTTTACTGAATTTTATTTTTACATTTGCTTTTGCATAAGAGTTCTTACAGTATAGATTAAATTTTCTTTTCAAGTCATTTTCCCTTCTTGGTAACCTTTCTTGTCTAGTTTCTTTTAGCCTTTCTACTTTATTTACATCTTCTGCAGAGAGTATTTAATTTTAAAATTTTATTTTTTACAATGAACATTTTTATTGCAGGGTTGAGCTATAGCATCAACGACAATGATCTGAGAGATTTATTTAGTGAATATGGTGAAATCTCTTCAGCAAAAGTTATTATGGACAAAGCTACTGGCCGTTCAAAAGGTTATGGTTTTGTTGAGTTAGCTGATAATGCTGCTGGCCAGAAAGCTATTGATGAACTGAATGGTGCAGAATATGACGGAAGAACTATTTCTGTATCTGAAGCTCGCCCACGTACAGAAGGAAGTGATCGTCCACGTAGAAGCTTCGATAACAACAGAGGCGGAGGAAACGGTGGATACAGAAAGCGCGAATATTAATTTGATTTTCAAATAAATATACATGAAAAAGCCGGGCTATGCAAGTCCGGCTTTTTGTCTTTTATTGAGATAATATTGTCGATTTTTATTCTCTTATAATGTTTGTTTAGCTTTAGTTACTGTTATCTCGAGTACTCTTGTCAGAAAAGAGAATTTCTCTTTCATCATTTCGTACTCTTCTCCCGAATCGAAATAATGAGCTGTACCTGTTATAAGAAAACCTGTCCCCTGATAGTCTTTATACCCTAGAACGTTTCTGCTACCAAGTGTTAATTTTACACTTTTGTTTATTTCCACATTTTTCTGAGTCTTACGTAGTCCATATGCAGGGATTAAAATTCTTTCGTCTTCTGTAATTACTAAATAAGAATTCCATGTATTGGCTATATGAGGCTCATCATTACCCCAAGATACAATAGAAACTACTCCCTCATGGTTCAATACTTCATGAAACTTTTCTGATAATTTAGCTGAACTTTCCATCTTTATATTCATTTAATTTCTTTCTGAATACAAAATTACAGAGAAGTCAAATTGTAATAATTAAACTGGTTTAAGAAATATTATAATAAGTATTACTCTATAGATTCTTTTTGCGTAGTTCACTTAGATACTCAGGGGTCAGACCCAGAAATGATGCCAGCATATATTGTGGTATTCTTTGAGTGAAGTCAGGAAAAGACGATTTGAAATGTAAATACATATCTTCTTTTGACATATCGAACATTAGTTTTTGTCGGACTTGAGACGCTGCTAATGCTATCTGCGCCATTATCCTGAAATATCGTTCTAATGCAGGAACTTCCTCCAGGAGTTGATCGTATGTTGAATATTCTATCGCTAATATATCTGAATTTTCTACAGCTTGAATATTATAATTAGATTGTACCTGACTAATAAAGCTGGAGTAGTCCGTCAACCACCAATTTTCTAAAGCAAACTGTGTGATCTGTTCGGTCCCATTATCCCGATAAAAATACATACGTAGACATCCTTTGGTTACGAAATAACAATATTTGCATATTTGTCCTTCATTTAAGAGATGATCCTTTTTCTTTAATGAGATAGCTTTGAAATGTCGGTATATAAGCTCTAGTTGCTTCTCTTCTAATTGGATGTACTGTCGGATATGATTGATGAGACTCGTATGCATCTGAATGGGATATATAATAGATCGCGTAAATGTATAAAATAATTGAGAAATATTGACTTGTCATAAATTGATATTGTGCCTTCTAAGTTCATAAATGGATTATGCTAGTAATAACTCCATATTCGTAAGGGTATAATTGAATATCGGGTATACCGAAAAGTTAATTAACCGCAATGTCACATCGTATTAATTAGTGCGAAATATCGACGTTTTACATTTGTGCTGTAAACTTAAAATAGTATAAAATGTATGAAAACAATTAATAGTTTATTTCTATTTATTCTAATGTTGGGGATAGGAGCGAGTACATCGGCTCAGGATTTTTATGCGGATAACTATCGTACTGTTAAAAACGAAACAGGCAAAAATATTACAAAAAATTCAATAAATGACAATGCCAAGAATAAAGAATATAAGTGGGAGTTTGATTCATCTGTACCTCCTACATTCGATGAAAATACTATTCAGAAAGCCGAAGAACATGAGTTCGGCACGAAAGTCGCATGTCTGAAAGTGTTGATGGAGAAATACTATGTGACTAAAGAAGAGGTTGTACCCGGAGACCCTATGAAGCGTACTATAATAAAGAAGCCCAATATTTATAATACGACTCGCCGGATAGAAAAGCATTTGAAAAAAGAATTAAAAAATGGGGATATAAGTTTGGAAAAAGCGACCAGTGATTTTACCCATATTTTGGAGGTTAGCTTAGCTATTATTAGCGAATCTCAAACCGAAACTTTCGAAAATGCTCTCGATCAAAATAAGAAGAACGTCGAAGACCAAATTGATGTATTCAGACAAGTTAAGATAAACAGCATCTACTAAGTATCAAATTATTTGACTTAAAAACCAATAAATGAAAACATTATTAACGCTATTAGGAGTAGTATTCCTACTACTCCCGGGGATGGTACATGCCCAAACAGTTAAAGGCACTGTAAAAGACAACAAAGGTGAAGCGCTCATTGGAGTTAATATTAGTATTAAAAATACTACAAAGGGTGTTATTACCGATTTTGATGGTAATTATGAAGTGAAAGCTGCAGGAGACGAGACCCTACTTTTTTCTTATATGGGATTCGTAACTCAAGAAGTGAAAGTGAATAATAGAGCTGTCATAGATGTGATAATGAAAGAAGAATCACAAAATCTGGATGAGGTTGTTGTTACGGCTATTGGTATCAAACAGCAGAAGAAAAAGCTCGGGTACACAACTCAACAGATAAATAATGAGGCCCTTAGTGAGTCTCAGGTGATGAATGTTGGTAGTGCTTTGTCGGGGCAGATAGCTGGGCTTACTGTAACGAATCCGACAGGGATATTCCAAGCGCCATCTTTCTCTTTAAGAGGAAAAAATCCATTAATAGTTTTAGATGGGATTCCTGTCGAAACTGATTTTTATGATCTTGGCAGTGAGAATATCGAAAGTGTAAACGTATTGAAAGGCCCGACAGCTTCTGCTCTATACGGTTCTAGAGGTAAGAACGGAGCTATCCTTATTACAAGTAAATCTGCGAAAAAAGAAGGCTTAGAAGTTACTGTTAGTACAAGTAATATGGTAACTGCTGGTTTTACGGTATATCCCGAATCGCAGAAAACATATGGTAGCGGATCGAATGGTAA
The DNA here is from genome assembly GCA_047972895.1 of Dysgonomonas sp. Taxonomy (GTDB): domain Bacteria; phylum Bacteroidota; class Bacteroidia; order Bacteroidales; family Dysgonomonadaceae; genus Dysgonomonas. The sequence continues at coordinate 26,109 of JBKEBA010000023.1, read as the reverse complement.
ATATGAATTTTGGGATGGTGCTGATGGTGGTATTTCGGATGGAGATATGACATGGGGTCCAAAGTTAAATACAGGGGCAAAGATAGCTCAATGGAATAGTCCGATACGAAATAAGCAGACTGGCGAGGTAATTTCTTGGTGGGGTAATGTCGCTGGTACGATTTATGATGATAAATCAGTATATGAACGTGTTCCAATAGATTGGGTATCACATGATAATCTTGAAGATTTTTTGGGTACAGGTATCGTTACAAATAATAATTTCTCCGTGTCATACAAAGGGGCAAAGGCTCGTTATTATGTGTCAGGGAAATATGCTTATCAAAAAGGTCAGGTTCCTAATACTTCGTTACAAACTAGTGGATTGAATTTTAATTCATCGTTCGATATTACTAACAATGTTCAATTCGATGCATCATTATCCTATAACAAAGTTTATACTCCCAATTATCCAAGATATGGATATGGTCCTAAGAACCATATGTATACAATATTACTTTGGATGGGTAACGATGTAGACGGAAAAGAACTTCAAAAGCATCAATGGGTTCCGGGATTGGAAGGATACAGACAAGCCAATTATAACTATGCTTGGTATAATAATCCCTACTTTGCAGCAGAAGAACTACAACAAAAAAGAGATCAGGATATATTGGATGGAAAATTGAGACTAAACTGGCAAGTACTCCCTAATTTAGGTATACAAGGACGTGCAGCAATGCATCAAATTGGTACATATGAAGACCTTCAGACACCTAAATCTTATATGAATTATGGAGATTCTCGCGTGGGGGATTTCAAGATATGGAATAAAACTCAACGTAATATCGATGCGGATGTTTTAGCATCTTATTTCCAGCCTATAACAAGCAATATAAATTTGTCGGCAAATGCGGGAGCGTCAGTATTTAGCTATAATTATAGAGAAGGCTATCAATCTACAGACGGACTTATTGTTCCCGGATTATATAATATGGGTAATTCACAGGGGCCAACAACCTCTACAAATATCCTTCGCGAAAAAGAAATACATAGTATATATGGTTCTGCCAATATAGATTTTTACGATGCTGTATTCTTAAATTTCACGGCACGTAACGACTGGTCTTCAACTTTACCATCATCCGGGAACTCATATTTTTATCCATCTGTATCATTGAGTACTCTTGTGTCGGAATATGTGAAATTACCTCAGGCAATAGATTACTTAAAGCTTTATGGTTCATGGGCACAAGTATCTAGCGATCTCGATCCGTATAGTATATATGCTACATATGGAAAAGGAGTGACATATGGTTCAACCCCATCTGTTACATATCCGGGCAGTTTGGTGAATCCAAATATAAAACCCGAAAAATCGACGTCTTATGAATTCGGATTATCTACAGCCTTTATGAAAAATAGGATAACACTTGATGCCACTTATTATCATATCAAAGACGAGAACCAGATAATCAATCTGAATGTATCGGAAGCATCCGGATTTACATCACGGAAAGTGAACGGTAACGTATATAGTACCAACGGAGTAGAAATAATATTAGGAGCAAAACCTGTAGTTGCAAAAGAATTCTCATGGGATGTGGCCGTAAACTGGAGTCGTTATGTCAGACGTCTTACCGATATTTATGGGGGACAGAGTAAATATAATGAACTAAGTAAAGGTGAGAGAGCAGATGCATATTACGGAACAGTATGGCAAACTTCTGCCAATGGACAGCTGATTATCGATCCCAACAGCGGCTTACCTATAAAAGATGCATATCAGAAAAAACTTGGACACCTTGATCCTTCTTGGCGTTTAGGTTTCCAGAATAAGTTTAATGTAAAAGATTTCAAAGTTGAAATAGATATAGACGGAGCATGGGGAGGTTTGATCAGATCTGTCACTACCGAAAAAATGTGGTGGGGAGGAAAGCATCCCGAATCGGTAACACACAGAGATGAAGAATATGCAGCAGGACATGCGGTATATGTGCCCAAAGGAGTAACTGTAACAGGTGGAGAATTAACACGTGATGTGAATGGTAATGTAGTATCAGACACTCGTACCTATACCACAAATACAACGGTAGTGAGCTGGCAAACATGGAGTCAGGTTTATCCATACCAGGCACGTGTACTCGATTCCGATGATAAGACATTTGCGAATGTTTTCGATCGTACTTATTTCAAATTGAGAAGATTGTCTGTAGGTTATGATCTTAAGAATATTATAGACTTAGGACAAATTAAGTCACTAGATGTTTCTCTATTTGGCTACAATCTGTTGATGTGGAAAAAGATTCCTTATGTTGATCCTGATTATGGTAATGATGACAATCTGCAAGATCCATCGTCAAGATATATAGGGTTTTCTGCAACAATGAAGTTTTAATTCTAGTATTTATTCTGTAAATCGAACATATTTTATGAAAAAGATAATATTTTTTATTGCGATCATATTAATGTGTGCATCAGCATGCAGTGATTTGGAAGATCTTAACAAAGATCCCAATAATCCTACCGAAACCCATCCTCAACTTTTACTTACTCAGTTAGAATGGACAGCTTTCAGAGAATTTCTAGGCACATCACCTCTTTATGCAAATAAGATGCTAGTGCAAACTGATGGTGAGAATAGCTATCAGTACTACAAATGGGACAGAGGTGATTTTTCATATACAAAGATGAAAGACATTCAGAAAATGATGGAGGAAGCTCAAAAGATAAACGAGAACAGTTATATTGCTTTAGGTAAATTTCTTAGAGCTTATTACTTCTACAATATGACACTTCGTTTTGGAGATATACCCTATTCTGAAGCTTTGAAAGGAGAATCTGAAAATGTATTTGCGCCTGTGTATGATAATCAATTGGATGTAATAAAAGGTGTACTAAAAGAACTTGAAGAAGCTCATACCATTCTTGAGGATGAAGCTGCGACTATTAAAGGAGATATCATTTATAATGGAGATACCGACAAATGGCAACGTTTAATCAACTCGTTCCGGTTGAAGATACTGCTTTCTCTTTCACACAAAGAGAATGATACGGACCTGAATGTCAAAAACGAGTTTGCTGCTATATTTCAGAATGCACCTCTAATGAGGGATAATCAGGATAATGCACAGTTAGTGTATCTGGATCAGTCAGATAACCGTTATCCGGAGTTTAATTCTAGTTCTTTCGGTTCAGGAATGTATATTGACTCTACATTCATAAAACGACTTCAAGATCATAGAGACCCTCGTTTGTTTTTGTTCTGTACTCAAACCAAAGAAGCAAAAGAAGCCGGAAAAGAAATTGATGATTTTACAGCTTATGAGGGTGGTGATCCAGCAGCGCCTTATGGTACAGTAAATGAGAAGGCCACAAAAGGAAAAGTGTCTAAAGTATTAGAGCGATTTTATCAAGACCCGACAAATGAGCCTTCAATTTTGTTAGGATATGCAGAGCTACAATTTATCTTATCAGAGGCTTCTGTAAGAGGATGGATATCAGGTAATGCTACTACATACTATAATAATGGAGTAAAATCATCATTTAAGTTTTATGAAACATACGCCAAAGGTCTGAGCGCCTATGTAAGTGAAGATATTGTGGAGAGCTATCTGGCAAATCCTATAAATGATTTGTCTACGAAGTTAGGGAATGATCTGAAGATAGAAGCTATTGTTTTACAAAAGTATTTCCAAAGCTTCTTTCAGGGAGGATGGTCTCCTTTTTATGAAAATCTGAGAACAGGTTACCCTCAATACCGTCGTACAGCAGGCATAGAGATACCTTATCGTTGGATATATCCACAGTCGGAATATAACTATAATGCAGAGAATGTATCGGCTGCAATAACAAGGCAATTTGGTAATGGTAATGATAAAATAAATCAGAAAACTTGGTGGTTAAAATAAATATCAAATCGATGAAAAGAAAAGTGTTAATGTTGCTAATGCTTATATGTATTACAGGCATTTATGCCCAAGAAAAGTTGTATTTCAATGAAAATGGTAAATTTAAGATTGTGCAGTTTACCGATATACATTATAAATGTAACTCAGAAGAGTCTACAAAGTCTATCAGGATGATGAAGGAGGTTCTTGATAATGAAAAACCTGATTTGGTCGCATTTACAGGAGATATTGTAACAGATACTCCTGCGAAAAACGGATGGGACGAGGTTTTAGAACCGGTCATCGGCCGAAAAATTCCGTATACTATTATATTAGGCAATCACGATGATGAGCATGATTGGACTCGCCAACAAATTATGAATTATGTGATTAGTAAACCATATTGTTATGCGCAAGTTGGCCCCGCATATTTGACTGGAGTTGGAAACTATATTCTTGAAATTAAGAATGCTCAAGATAAGACGGGCGCGGTTCTTTATTTTATGGATTCGAATGCATATAATAAGATAGGTGAACAAAAAGGCTATAACTGGTTCGGATTCGATCAAGTAGATTGGTATAGAAAGAATAGTGCATTTTTCACGAAAGAAAACAATGGGAAACCATATCCAGCTTTGGCATTTTTCCATATTCCGTTGCAGGAATACACTTTATTGTCTGATACAACTAAAAATTATGTGAAGAATGCTCCAGTATTTGGCAATAGGACAGAAAAAGAATGTCCCGGAATTATAAATACCGGAATGTTTGCCGCAATGGTCGAAGGTGGAGATGTAATGAGTACATTCACAGGGCATGACCATGATAATGATTATATTGGATACTTAAATGGTGTTTGTCTGGCTTATGGTCGCTTTTCGGGTAGTAAAACAACTTACACTAGTTTAGGCTACGGAGCAAGAGTTATCGAGATTACAGATAATAAGAGGGTATTCGATACATGGATTCATACCAGTGATAATAATATACTGTATAAGGTAAAATATCCGGATTCGTTTATTGTTAAGTAAAGTATTCATTAACTTTCCAGTACAATGATTATATATAAAAGCCGGTTCTTTAAAGAGCCGGCTTTTGTGCTAATTTTATTTTATGTTAAGATTTATTCTAAATAACGATCTGGAGTTGAGTGAAGATCATAATTAAATGTTTTAGTAAATAAATCTTTAATGATATGACTTTGTTCAAGATTAGATGTAATTTGTTTATTTATTAAAAAAAACTTTGTACCTTTGCAGCCGTTCTTTTTGGAGTTATATATCAAGAAGTGGGAAAATTTAGTTTGTATAATATACCTCTCAGAGGTTTGTCAGAAGGGAAACATGAGTTTGAGTATGACTTGGATAACAAGTTTTTTGCTCTTATTGATGATGGAACAGCCGATGTGAAAAAAGGTAGTTTGAAAGTATTGCTGTCTTTAAAAAAGACGACAATGACTTTTGAACTTAATTTTGAAATTAGTGGTTCTATACAGGTTCCTTGCGATCGGTGTCTGGATGATATATCTATGGACGTGGAAACAAAGAATAAACTTATTGTAAAATTCGGGAAAGAATATTCTGAAGAGAGCGATGAGATAGTTATTATTCCAGAAGACGACGGAGAGATAAATATAGCTTGGTTTTTGTACGAATTCATCGTATTGAGTCTTCCGGCAAAACGAGTACATCCTCCGGGAACGTGTAATAAAATGATGTCTTCCAAGTTAAATAAACACAAGGCAAAAAGCGCAGACGATGATTTGGAAGATGATGATATAGTAGATGACGATTCATCTTTTTCCGACTCACGTTGGGATGCTCTTAGGGATGTTCCGGTGGATGAGGATTAAGAAAATATATAATAGAAAAATTGTTTTTCTAAAACAGATAAATAAAAACAACTAAATAAAACAAAAAAATGGCACATCCGAAACGAAGACAGTCGAAGTCTAGAACAGCTAAAAGAAGAACTCACGATAAAGCGGTTGCCCCTACATTGGCAGTATGTTCTAATTGTGGTTCTTGGCATGTATTCCATACAGTATGTCCTGAATGTGGATACTATCGTGGAAAGCTCGCTATCGAAAAAGGAGCAGCAGTTTAATTACTTAAACTGAATAATAAAGCCCTAACATTAGGGCATTTTTTTTATTAGTCACACACAAAAACCAGAAAATAAGGATGATTCAAGCTGCAATTACCGGCGTTAGTGCTTATGTTCCTGAACAGATCTTAACGAATGAGGATTTAGCTAAAATAGTTGATACTACCGATGAGTGGATAATGACTCGTGTAGGAATCAAAGAACGTCATGTTTTAGGAGAAGGTAAAGGTACATCCGCAATGGCTGCAGAGGCTGTTAATGGACTGTTAAAGAAAACAAGTACCAAGCCGGAGGAGGTAGATGTGATTATTTTTGCTACCACTACTCCTGATTATATATTTCCGTCAACTGCTGCTATGACAGCTGAGGCTTGTGGTATAAAAGGAGCTTTGGGTTTTGATATACAGGCGGCGTGTTCTGGCTTCATTTATGCGTTGGAGATAGGATCTAATTTCATTAAGTCGGGTAATTACAAGAAAGTTGTGATTGTAGCTGGTGATAAGATGACATCAATTACCAACTATAAAGACCGTACAACATGTCCCTTATTCGGTGATGGAGTAGGAGCCGTGATGCTCGAACCGACAACTGAAAATGTAGGAGTAATGGACTCTATTCTTCATATTGATGGTGTGGGTATTCCGCATCTGCATATGCATGGTGGAGGTTCTGTACATCCCGCGTCTCACGAAACAGTAGATAAAGATATGCACTATGTATATCAGGAAGGACAAGTCGTTTTTAAACATGCTGTGTCTAAGATGGCTGACGTTTCTGTAGAAATTATGGAACGTAATAATCTTACTAAAGACGATGTTAATTGGTTAGTACCTCATCAGGCGAATATACGTATTATCGAAGCTGTTGGCAACCGTATGGGCCTTTCACCTGATAAAGTGATGGTTAATATACAAAAGTATGGTAATACCAGTGCCGGTACAATTCCAATTTGCCTTGCTGAATGGGAGTCTCAACTAAAGAAAGGAGACAATCTTGTTCTTACAGCATTTGGAGGTGGGTTCACTTGGGGTGCTGTATACGTGAAATGGGCTTATTAGACTGAATACAAAATAATAAATGAAAGGATAATCCATATGGGTTATCCTTTTTTGTTTTTTAATTACTACTTTTAAAGACTCTGATTTAATAGATAATGCCATGAAAACAACCTTTAGATCTGCTCTTCTTTCTTTCCTTACGATAAGCATATTGTTGTCTTGTACCTCTAATCCTCCTCAACTATATGGAGTAGTACCGACTAATTATCAAGTAGATTGGCAACAGTTAGAATATTATATGTTCATTCATTTTGGGCCGAATACATTTACCGATGTAGAGTGGGGTGATGGAAAAGAAGACCCCAAAGTGTTCAATCCTACCGATTTGGACTGTCGTCAATGGGCGGAAATAGCAAAGTCAGCTGGAATGAAAGGCATAATTATTACAGCAAAGCATCATGACGGATTTTGTCTATGGCCGAGTAAATACAGTACACATACCGTAAGGGAGAGTCCGTGGAAGGATGGTAAAGGTGATGTGGTGTAGGAAGTGTCAGAAGCCTGTAAAGAATATGGCCTGAAATTTGGTGTATATCTTTCACCTTGGGATCAGAACCATCCGGCTTATGGGACACCTGAATATAATCAGATATTTGCGAATACACTAGATGAGGTTCTTTCGAGTTATGGAGAAGTTTTTGAGCAATGGTTTGATGGTGCAAATGGAGGTCATGGTAAAAAACAAGTTTACGACTGGGGTTTATTCCATAAAGCAGTATATAAGGATCAACCGCAAGCCATTATCTTTAGCGATGTAGGTCCTGGTTGCCGTTGGATGGGCAATGAACGCGGTGTAGCGGGAGCGACAAACTGGTCAACTATGAATATTGAAGGATTTGAGCCCGGACATGGAGCACCCTCAACAGATATTCTAAATTCTGGAGAGGTGGGTGGAAAAGCATGGGTGCCTGCCGAAACTGACGTTTCTATACGTCCTGGATGGTTTTATAGCCCATCTACCGATGATAAAGTGAAATCGGTTGAAAACCTGATGGATATATACTATACTTCTGTTGGTCGTAACTCTAATTTATTATTGAATGTACCGCCAGACCGCCGAGGGAAGATACATCCGAACGATTCTATCAGATTGATGGAGTTTCGTGATGCTATAAATAATGACTTCAAGAAAGATTTGATAAAAGACGGATATATACAGGCAAGTAGTGTAAGAGGTTATTCCTATGGCGCATCTAATATGCAGGATGATAACTATAATACTTTTTGGGCCGCTGAAGATAATGTGCTAACAGCTTCAATTGAAATCGACCTTAAAGAAGAGAAACGTTTCAATCGTTTATTGTTACAAGAATACATTCCATTAGGTCAACGAGTTTCTTCTTTTACCGTAAAATGGTGGGATAGTAATAAAAAAGATTGGATAGAATTAGCTGAGGCTACAACAATTGGTTATAAACGTATCTTGCGTTTTCCTGTTGCGACAACTTCTAAGATTAAGATTGAATTTGACGCTTTAGCTTGCCCTGTAATTAGTAAGATCGCTGCTTTCTTAGGGCAGGAATTCTTGACAGTGCCTCTTGTTGAGCGGAGCAAATCTGGTATAGTGACAATAAAGAGCCAAAGTTCAGATCCTATTATATATTATACTACGAATGGTGATGAGCCTGTTGTTTCACCTGAAAATAAGTATAATGGTGAATTTTTATTTAAAGATGGGGGGATTGTAAAAGCGATTTCGACTATAGAGGATGGAAATAAGAAAAGCAATGTTGTAACGAGAACGTATGACATTGCTTCTGAGAAATGGAAAATAATATCACCAAAAGAAATTGATATATCAAAAATAGCCGATGATAATAACCGTACTTATATTGAAGTGGGAGCGAAAGAACCATTAATTATCGATCTAGGAGAGGTATTTACATTGAAAGGGCTCTCATATACTCCTGTTCCGAATATGGAGGCTTCGAATATTGCTAAATGTAAGGTATTTATTAGTGATGATGGGCAAAATTGGGAAAAAGATGGGTTTAATACTGATTTCAATAATATCCGAAATAATCCTGTAAGGCAGGATATAGCCTTTCCCAATGCTGTAAAAGGACGATATATAAAAATAGTTCCAAAAGAGTTAACTACTAAAAAGGATAAATATACTGTGGCAGAATTAAGCGTTGTTACAAGGTAAAACGAATTTTATGTATCTTTACCGTAGAAAAAATATACCGATGAAGAAAATAATATATCCGATACTGCTTCTACTTGTTATTATGGTAGGATGTGGTAGCGATGATGAAGATAATAAAGAATTGATGAGGATGTATATAGACATATCCGATTTCACGATGTATAGAGGTGCTTCGGGCGGAGCTGTAGAAGTTCAATTTAATACTTTGAAGAAAAAAGAGCTGGTTAATAAGTATCTGAAGAGTATATATCAAGCAGATGAATACAAGAATAATTCAATACAGTTTAATGGAGACAAATTGAGATATTTGGAGGGGGATAAACAAACGATATCAACTTATAAATATACAGAGGATAGTTTATATATTTATGTTCGTGATACTATTAAAAAAGTAGATACTTTAAAGTTTGTAGCATTGGTTGATGCTAATAATAATTTCTATAGACAGAAAGGTTTATGCAGATATCCATATTCTGAGACGAAAGATACACTTCGTTCTTTAGATGAGAATATAACTTTGGAAAAGATATTAACCCTTTCGAGATACAACAGTCTACAAGAAATGACCAATCCAAAGGATACTATTATCTTGTGTAACGTAAAGTATCTGTTTAATTAACTATGATAATTACTGTAATGAATCCCAAATATATATATACTTTACTTCTTGTCGTTGTGATATTTACTTCTTGTGGTGGAGATGATAATAGTGGTGGATTGCGCTATGTTGAAACTAGCTCTGGTTACGAATCATACGTCTTGTATGTCGGTTCTGAATCAGGTGGTGTGGAAGTTCATGCAGATTCTATTAAAGGTAGAATTGATAAAATTTTTCCTGCTACAGTTTTCGAAAACTATACAAATACCACGATTTCTTTTATCAATAACCATATAATCATAGAACAATCAGGTAGTGCTCCTGAAAAAAGCATATATAAGTTCGAAGACAATTCTTTATATATTTATAAAGCAGAAGTTCCTGTATATTTTGGAGATGGTAATCATGATGCATTAGATATTCGTCAGCACTACATAGCTTATAAACAGCCGGGTGACGAAGTCTTTAATAATATTTCAGCATTACCTCAAAAAAATATTGATAAAGATAACGCTGCGGCCGAATCGCCATTCGTAACCATTACGAATATGAAGTCGGAAGGAGACACCTTAATTTGGTGTACCAGAAAATCAGCTTTTAGATAAAGAATAATTTAGATAAAATAAGAGCCCTCCATAAAGAGGGCTTTTCTATTTTAATGCTGATTTAGATAAAAATACGTAACTTTGCATCGAATTTAGAGAATATATATTTTATGGGAAATTTAGTAGCAATAGTCGGTCGTCCTAATGTAGGAAAATCAACACTTTTCAATCGTTTGACCGAGAGCCGGCAAGCTATTGTAGATGAAACTTCAGGAACAACCCGCGACCGCCAGTATGGTAAAGTAGAATGGGGCGGACAAGAATTTTCTCTTGTAGATACAGGAGGATGGGTTGTCAATTCGGAAGATATTTTTGAAAGCGAGATAAATAAGCAGGTAACAATTGCAATAGAAGAAGCTGATGTACTGCTTTTTGTGGTAGATGTTATGAATGGATTGACAGACTTCGACACGAGTGTGGCAAATATGTTGCGCCGTTCGAAGAAGCCTGTTGTTCTAATATCAAACAAAGCGGATAATTTTAATTTGCATCACCAATCAGCTGAGTTTTATGCTTTAGGATTAGGTGATCCGGTAAATATATCGGCTATCAACGGTTCGGGTACGGGTGACTTGTTAGATCTTATTCTAACAAAATTTACAAAGAAAAGCGAAGATGAACCATTAGAAGAAATTCCGCGTATAGCTATCGTGGGACGCCCTAATGCAGGTAAATCTTCTTTTGTGAATGCACTGATAGGGGAAGAGAGAAATATTGTAACCAATATAGCTGGTACAACTCGTGATTCTATATATACGCGGTTCGATAAGTTTAGTATGGACTTTTACTTGGTCGATACTGCGGGGATCAGGAAGAAGGGGAAGGTCGTAGAAGATTTAGAATATTATTCTGTTATACGTTCTATTAAAGCCATTGAGAATTCGGATGTTTGTGTTCTTATGCTCGATGCCACACAAGGGATAGAAAGTCAGGACTTAAATATCTTCTCATTGATCCAGAAAAACAGGAAAGGCCTTGTCGTTTGTGTAAATAAATGGGATTTGGTCGAAAATAAAGAGCAAGTGGTTATTAAAACTTTCGAAAATGCTATTCGTAACCGATTGGCTCCATTTACTGATTTTCCTATTATTTTTGCTTCTGCGCTTACTAAACAGCGAATTTTGAAAGTGCTGGAAACAGCAAAAGAGGTTTATGAACGAAGAAAGACTAAGATACCTACTCACAAGTTGAATGAGGTAATGCTTCCTATAATAGAGCATACTCCTCCTCCATCAAATAAGGGTAAGTATGTTAAGATAAAATATATAACACAGTTACCTAATACGCAAGTGCCATCGTTTGTGTTTTTCTGTAATCTGCCACAATGGATAAAGGATCCTTATAAACGTTTCTTAGAAAATCGTATCAGAGATAATTGGGATTTGTCCGGTACTCCGATAAATATTATTATCAGAGAAAAATGATACTCTTTTGATATAAATATAAGAGGCGATTTGAAAAAATCGTCTCTTATTTATTTTGTCGACTTGATATGTTCTTATTTTCGTCAAAAATTCTCGTAAAATGCTTATTTTTGTGAATTTGTTAGATTAGAATGTCTAAATATCTATTAGCAGTGAATCAGTCCAATATCAATATAAAGAATAAGCGTGCTAGTTTCGATTATGAATTTATCGAAACATATACGGCGGGAATAGTACTTACTGGTACTGAGATAAAATCAATACGTCTTGGTAAGGCAAGCCTTGTCGATACATACTGTATTTTTGAGAAAAATGAGCTGTGGGTTCGCAATATGTATATAGCAGAATATTTCTATGGCTCATACAATAATCATGCGGCTTGCCGGGATCGTAAACTGCTTCTGAGCAAGAAAGAGCTGAAAAAAATGCAACGCTTAGTTAAAGAGACGGGTTATACAATAGTCCCTACACGTATTTTTCTAAACGAAAGAGGGCTAGCTAAAGTAAATATTGCCGTTGCGAAAGGTAAGAAGCAATATGATAAGCGTCAATCACTTCGGGAGAAAGATGATAAGAGAGCAATGGATAGGGCTATGAAGGGATAATGTATCAGATTGTTTCTTTTTTAGGTGTTTATTAATGCTCAATATCAAAATTTGGATATAGATATTTGAAGATATTGTATCAAGTGTTATATGATAAAATCAATAAAATAAAGAAGGTTTTTAGAGATGAATATTCTTCAAAATATATTGAAAAGTAAGATATTGCTAACTCTTATTGCTCTGACTATATTTGTTATTATATATGTTTTCAATACTCTTTATCCTTTATATTCTGATGACTGGATCTATAGTTTTAGGTTTGAAAACTCTTTTTTAGACTTGAGTCATTCGCTGGTATCTATTTCGGACTTATCGGATATTTTTGAAAGTCAATACAATCATTATTATTCATGGGGTGGGCGTAGTGTTGTACATTTTATTGATCAAATTTTACTCTGGATTAATCCGACACTGGCTGATTTTTTTAATAGCATTGCATATATCGGATTCATATATATTATCTATCGGATAAGTAATTCGGATAAGGATAGGAGTATTGGCGTATTCATTCTTGTTGCTTGTCTCTCTTGGCTCTGTATGCCACAATTAGTTAGTAATGTGTTTTGGATAACAGGAAGTGCCAATTATTTATGGGGGTACTTTAATTGTTTTTCTCTTTATATATCCTTATTATAACAGTTTTTTAGAGCAAACGAAGAGGAATGATGCATATTGGAAGCAAGTAATTTTTTTTATATTAGGCGTCTTATCTGGATGGACACTGGAAAATTTAGTTCCATCTATTATTTTGATAATATGTTTCTTAATTATTTATTTATATAAAAGAAGAGCTCTGTCTAAATGGATGCTTGCTGGGTTTATAGGATTTTGTTTAGGCTATATAATCCTGATATTAGCTCCTGGCAATTATTTAAGAATGCAATTTGAGATTAATACAGAAATGGATACTGCTTTTATAACCATAGTAAGAGAGAGAATAGTAGGCCTATTAAAAAAATATCTATTCTATATTTTTCCTTTGCTGCTTCTTTATTTTGCCATGTATTTTATGTATAGGTTCAATCGCAATAAAGAGATTCAGCTAAATAAAAAAATAATTGCTTCAATATTTTTTTTATTTGCAGCTCATATCTCATTTTTCATTATGATATTATCTCCTAGTTTTCCTCTTCGAACTATGTTCAGTACTGTTGCTTTGATTATAATAGCAATAGCGATAGTATATTCTGAGATAGAAATGGACTCTATATGGAAACGAATTTTGAATATTGGTTTTATTATAATCCTGATTAGTCTTTATACTTTTGATGTTGTTAATAAATACAAGCCTATTCTTTTAATATCAAACACATTTAAGCTTCGAGAAATAATTATAGAAGAGCAAAAAGCAAAAGGAATTAAAGATATAACCCTTGAAGGACGAATAGGATTTCATGAAAAATATGGTTTTGAAGATTTGTCTTCTGATTCGACAGCATTAATTAATAGGGCATATGCTAAGTTTCATGGACTTCATTCGATTAAAGTTATAAACAAAGAATAATAAAATGCAAAAAATACAAGATATATTAAAGAATAGAATCCTTATTCTCGATGGAGCAATGGGTTCTTTAATACAACGTTATAAACTCACTGAAGAAGAATTTCGTGGTGAACGTTTTAAAGATTCTGCCATCCTTCTTAAGGGTAATAACGATTTACTTTGTCTTACACGTCCAGATGTTATAGATGCTATTCATCGCGAATATTTGGATGCAGGAGCTGACATTATAGAAACGAATAGTTTTAATGCTACATCCATATCGATGGAAGACTATGGGATGGCATATCTGGCAAAAGAGATAAATACCGAAGCCGCAAAGATAGCTCGCAAGGCTGCGGATGATTATACAAAGCAGAATCCTGAGAAGCCTCGTTTTGTAGCGGGGTCTATAGGGCCTACTAACAAAACGGCATCGATGAGTCCTAAGGTAGAGAATCCTATCTTTCGGGCAATAACATTCGATGATCTGTATTTTGCGTATAAAGACCAAATAGAAGGGCTTATTGATGGAGGGGTAGATTTATTACTCATCGAAACAATCTTCGATACATTGAATGCAAAAGCGGCTTTATTTGCCGCAGAAGATGTAAGAAAAGAGCGGAATATACACACTCCAATAATGATTTCGGTTACCCTTTCGGATAAAGGAGGGCGAACATTATCGGGGCAGACTATCGGGGCATTCTTGGCTTCTGTAAGTCATATCGATTTCTTATCTGTCGGTTTAAACTGTTCGTTCGGTGCTTCAGATATGAAGCCCTTCCTGAAAGAGCTGGGACGTCTTGCTCCAAGTTATGTTTCTGCATATCCTAACGCTGGATTGCCGAATCAGTTTGGAGAATATGATGAAACGCCGGAAATAATGGCTGGTCAGATAAAAGATTTTGTCGATGAAGGATTAGTAAATATCCTAGGTGGTTGTTGTGGAACAACTCCGGCTCATATTGCAAAATATGTTGATTTGGTTAAAAATGCTACTCCTCATAAACCCGCAGAGAAGCCTAAATATATGTGGCTTTCAGGTTTAGAGTTATTAGAAGCTAAACCTGAAATTAACTTTATAAATATAGGTGAACGTCTGAATGTGGCGGGTTCTCGTAAGTTCTTAAGATTGATAAAGGAACAGAAGTATGAAGAAGCGCTGACCATAGCTCATAAGCAAGTAGAAGATGGAGCACAGGTACTCGATGTCAATATGGATGAAGGTTTGCTTGATGGAGTGAAGGAAATGACAACATTTCTCAATCTGATGGCATCCGACCCTGATGTGTCGCGTATTCCTGTAATGATAGACTCATCTAAGTGGGAAGTATTGGAAGCAGGGCTAAAATGCGTGCAAGGAAAGCCTATCCTCAACTCTATTTCTTTGAAAGGAGGAGAAGAAGATTTTCTGCGTCAGGCTCGTCTTATCCGTCAATATGGAGCAGCTGTCATTGTTATGGCTTTTGACGAAACAGGTCAAGCTGATACATACCCCCGACGAATCGAAATATGCGAAAGAGCCTATAAATTATTGGTTAATGATGGCTTCAGTCCATTAGATATAATATTCGACCCCAATATTTTAGCGATAGCTACAGGTATAGAAGAACATCGTAATTATGCAGTCGATTTTCTGGAAACGATAACATGGATTAAGAAAAACTTGCCTCATGCTAAAATCAGTGGAGGTGTCAGTAATCTATCTTTCTCATTCCGAGGCAATGATTATATACGGGAGGCTATGCATGCTGTATTCTTATACTATGCTATACAGCGCGGGATGGATATGGGAATTGTAAATCCCGGGCAATCTGTTGTATATGACGATATACCTCTTGATCTTCGAAATTTGATAGAAGATGTTATTTTCAATCGACGACCTGAAGCTACTGATGAATTAATAGAGTATGCAGAGAAAAGTAAGAATGAGAAAACTGGAGCTACTGAGCAAAAAGTTGAAGAATGGCGTTCATATTCATTAGAAGATCGTCTTCAATATTCTCTAATAAAAGGAATAAGCGATTACCTCGAAGAAGATTTAGCCGAAGCGTTACAGATATATCCTAAAGCGGTAGATATTATAGACAAACCGTTGATGGATGGTATGAATAAGGTCGGAGATTTGTTTGGATCGGGAAAAATGTTTTTACCTCAGGTCGTGAAAACTGCTCGTACCATGAAACGTGCTGTAGCTATTTTACAACCGACTTTAGAAGCTCAAAAGGCATCATCAGGCGGTAGCAATAAAGCCGGAAAGCTTGTTATTGCAACAGTAAAGGGTGATGTACATGATATAGGTAAAAATATAGTATCTATTATTTTAGCTTGTAATAACTATGAAGTTATAGACCTTGGTGTAATGACTCCTCCCGAAGTAATAATTCAAAAGGTAAAAGAAGAACAACCAGATATACTTTGTTTGAGCGGTCTTATCACTCCATCGCTCGAAGAAATGAGTATTGTCGCCCATGAGATGGAAAAAGCCGGTTTTACCATTCCGCTAATGATTGGTGGAGCTACTACCTCAAAATTACATACAGCTATCAAAATAGATCCTAAGTATAACAACGGTTCTGTAGTTTATGTAAAAGATGCTTCGCAAGCGCCTTCTGCTGTGGGCAAACTGATAAATCCGAATACAAAGTCTGATTATATAAAAGAAGTCAAGCAGGAGTACTCTTCATTGAGAGACAATGCCGGAGATAAGAAAGCTGAGTTATTACCATTGTCAGAAGTACTTGATAAAGGGATGAAGGTAAATTGGACAGATTATTCAACTCCAGAACCTAAAGTAGAAGGACGGCAGATGTTAAAGCATATACCTGTTGAAGAAATAATACCATATATAGATTGGAAATTCTTTTTCCATTCTTGGAATCTGTCTGCGCGTTATGCCTCGGTTCAGAATATTGATGATTGTCCGTCATGTAAGGCTACATGGTTAAGCTCATTTCCTGAACAAGAACGAGAGAAAGCAGAAGAAGGAATGCAGTTGTATAAAGATGCAAGTACACTACTCAATCAGCTGGTATTTGATAAAGCAGGATATATAAATGCTGTATTTGGTGTATTTGAAGCATACAGTGAAAATGAGTGCTTGTATATAAATGATATTGGTTTCCCGATGCTTCGTCAACAAAAGAAAAATGATAGGGGAGAATACCTCTCTCTTTGTGATTTTGTAGCTCCTAAGTCTTCCGGTAAGAAAGATTATGTTGGAGGTTTTACTGTTACGGCAGGAGTGGGAGCCGATGAGTTGATGAATAAGTATGAGCAAGAAGGAGATGAATATAAAGTATTACTCCTAAAATCTGTGTTAGATCGTTTAGCTGAGGCTACTACAGAATGGCTGCATGCTAAAATAAGAAAAGAATATTGGGCTTTTGCCCCAGATGAAGATATAACAGTAAACGAAATGTTTACTTTAAAATATCAAGGCATACGCCCTGCTGTGGGTTATCCGTCCATTCCTGATCAGTCTATCAATTTCTTGTTGAACAATGATTTACTTCAATCAAATGAGATTGGAGTTGAACTGACCGAAAACGGCGTAATGCTTCCGAATGCTTCAGTTAGTGGTATTATCATATCGCATCCTCAATCTAAATATTTTAATATTGGAAATATTCTCGAAGATCAATTGGATTCTTATGTTGCACGAAGGGGTGAAGATGCAGGACTTATCCGTAAGTTTTTAGGGGCAAACCTTATTTAATGAGATTATAGTATGGAGTTTTTCGATCTATTATCGTATTCGTTTTTTCAGAATGCCTTATTGGGCAGTCTCTTTGCTAGTATAGCCTGTGGTATTATCGGTTCGTATGTTGTTATTCGCCGCTTGGTGTTTATTAGTGGAGGTATAACACATGCATCATTGGGAGGTATTGGCATGGGATTCTACTTTGGCTGGAATCCTATCTTTTCAGCGATGATATTCTCTATTCTCTCAGCTTTCGGTATAGAATGGCTTTCATCTCGACAGGGAGTGAGAGAGGATTCGGCAATTGGTTCTTTCTGGTCGTTGGGAATGGCTGTCGGTATTATATTTATTTATCTTAAACCGGGATTTGCACCCAACTTATCCGATTATTTGTTTGGAAATATATTGACGATAACCAGACCTGATATATTTTATCTGGCTATTCTCTCTTTTGTATTAATTATTGTATTCTTATTATTCAGGCGGCAGATATTGTTTGCTGCTTTTGATCCTGATTTTGCAAAAACACGTAATTTACCTGTTAATCTGATTAAATATGCTATGATGATGGGTATCGCTATCACTATAGTTTTGTCTATTCGTCTTGTAGGTATTGTCTTGTTAATGTCGATATTGACTGTGCCTCAGATGACAGCCAATCTGTTTACATCCAATTTTGTGAAAATGATATTGCTATCCATATTGATTGGCTTCCTAGGTTGCCTTGTAGGGCTTTTCTTATCTGCTGTGCTGGATGTACCTTCGGGAGTGTTTATCATCTTTACGCAAATAGTAGCATTTCTGCTCTCCAGATGGATTGTAAGGATTATTCAGAAAAATAAACAACAGAAAGTACTGGCTTAGCCTTTTCCTATCATATCTCTGAAAGAAATATGCTTTACACTTGATTTTCGGAATAGTAATGCTCCGATACAGATACCTATAGCGAGTGTGAAAAGCAAGGACATTGTAAGCATTAGGTTGTGAGCCGCTTCTACAAGTATATGCGGATCTTGCTCAACTGTAGATAAGTCGGTTATTTTAATTCCGGCGAGCATGGTTCGATAAGCAAACATCCCCGGAATCATTGTTATACAAGCAGGCATAGTGAAAACAACAGGAGGACTGTCAACCCGATGTGCTGCAAAGATCCCTATTAAGCCAATTAGAACAGAACCAGCTAGAGTTGCAGTAATCAATCCGAAATCAAGCTGGATAAGGATAAAACGGATGGAGTGTCCCATCCCTCCTAAAAGTCCTGCTACCCAAAGCAATCTTTTTGGAGAACCAAACAGTATAGCCCAACCGAATCCTACGATGAAGGCTATTCCAAAATCGCGTAAGACATTCAATATAGTCAAATCTTCCATCTTCTTCGGCTTTTAAAAGTTACTGATGCCCATAAGGGTTATACATAAGGTCATTCCTGCAGCAATACATAGCAAGATAAAGCCTCCAAATAAGGCTCTGTTAATAGCTGCTGATAGGTATCCCTCTATAAGGTCAATGACACAATTAATGAGCGGCACCCCGGGGATAAGGTAGAGCACAGCTGTAGCCATAGCCGCTTCAGGATGAGAACCAAGTCCATATAATCGTCCCAACCCTGTGATAAGCGTGGTTATAAATGCAGCGATAGAAACGCATATCATCGGGTTAAAGTTCTTTTTAGTAAAGAATGCACGTACAAGAAAGCCAATAAATGCAGCAGCAAAAGCAACTATAGCATTTATTTCATCACCGAGAGAGAAGAGGCATAGTCCTGCACAGGAAAACCCTACAGCAATAGCAACGAAAATATCTTTATAGTTTGGCTTACTTTTTATTGCAGTAAACTCTTTTTCCACGTATGATATAGGAAGCTTTTCCTCTTGCACCTTCCACGAAAGATGGGATACCTGAGTGAGAACGGCTAAGTGTACGCTATGAGGAGGAGACGTTTTGTAGCGTGTAACTGAATTGTCTGGATCGGCCAAATCTTTAACAGTAACTAACAACCCTTTAAATGTAGGGCTCATATTTATATCAAAATTCCAAGTAGAGGCAAGTCGCCCAAGATTACTATTCAGGCGTCCGCAATGCGCACCCGAAGCAAGCATATATGTGCCCATGTCGAGTATGAGGTCAGCAAATCGCTGTGCTGATATTCTTTCTTGTTTGTCTAGATTAGTAAACTCAGACATTTTGTATGTAATATAAATTAATGCAAAGATATTAAGTTTTACAGAAGAATAACTGATATCTTTTTTAGTTTATGTGAGAAAACAAGGGATATTCTAATAATATAGCTTCGTATCCTTATCATTCTGTAAACATACATATATCTAGTATGTGTTTTCTGCAAAAGCATCTTGTTTATTATACCAATCATTTATTAATTTGTAGTTTTGTTAGAGAATGTCTTAATTGAAAAAGAGGGATTCTTTTTGTGAAAATAATATAAGATACATATGAGAGTAAGGCTGCAACTAAACTATAGTACCAATTGGGGACAAACGTTACATGTTTATGGACCTGGTATATCTTCAGATGATTGGAATGAAAACCTTGTATTGGATATGTCCTATGTCTCAGCATCTGAGTGGGCTATAGAATTAGATATAAAGGACAGGAATATTCTGGAATATCGTTATCTCGTAAAAGAAAATGGTCGTACTATAAATAAAGAATGGGGTGAACCACATTTTTTGAATATTCAGGAAGGAATGACCTTTTTAATTGATGATGTATGGCAGACTATTCCTCAGCAGAGTTTTTTATATACCTCGGGGTTTTCGAATAGTTTCTTTTTCCATAAAAACGAGAATGAGATTAAATATTATAGAAATACAATACTGATAGCGGCTTACTGCCAATATGTAAAGGAGGGGCAGACTTTAATTCTTTGTGGCTCTTCGCATGTTCTTGGTGAATGGCAGACTAAGAATGCTCTACGTTTACAGCCTGTGAAATACGGATTGTGGCAAGTCGCTGTCGATGCTTCACTAATAAACGAGGCTCAAGACTATAAACTCGCAATTTATGATAATGAACTTCAAGAAATAGTTTATTGGGAGGAAGGAGCAAACCGAATAATGGATCCATTAGCTTTGGAGGATATTGATGGTGTTGTAAAAATTGAGTCGGTAAATTTCCGACGGAGTGAAATGGATTGGAAAGCTGCAGGTCTAGCTATACCTATTTTTTCTTTACGCTCCGAAGATAGTTTTGGCATAGGTGAATTCTCAGACTTGAAAAAGATGGTTGATTGGACAGCTATGACAGGGCAAAAAATTATACAAGTCTTGCCTATAAATGATACTACGGTTAATTATACATGGGCTGATTCCTATCCGTACAATGCTATATCTATTTACGCGCTTCATCCTATTTATTTAGGATTGAAAGATTATCGATTAGAAAATAGTGTTTTATATGAAAAATATAAAGATGAGGCCAGAGTATTAAATAGGCTGCCAGTTGTAGATTATGAAAAGGTATTAGCCTTAAAGCTGTCTTATATTAAGGATTTATTTAATGAATCAGGTCATAATATACTAAACAGCAAAGAATATAAGGACTTTTACGGAGAGAATCAAGAATGGCTTTTTCCTTACGCTTGTTTTTGTCATTTTAGAGATAAAAATAAGACTGCAGATTATTTACTCTGGGAGTCGCACAGTATTTTCAGTAGAAATGAACTTAAAAACTATGTAGACGAAAGTGGCATAGCGAAAACCGATATAGATCTGACATACTTTACGCAGTATTTGTTGCATAAACAATTGGTAGATGTCAAAGAATACGCTCATCAGAATCAGGTAATACTGAAAGGAGATATTCCTATAGGTATAAATAGGTGCAGTGTAGAAGCGTGGGTAGATCCGCATCTCTTTAACCTTGATGTACAAGCCGGAGCTCCACCCGATGATTTTTCGATATTCGGGCAAAATTGGAGATTTCCTACTTATAATTGGGAAGAAATGGCAAAAGATGGTTATGAGTGGTGGATCAGGCGATTCAGAAAAATGACAGACTATTTCGATGCATATCGTATAGATCATATATTGGGATTTTTCCGTATATGGGAAATTCCTATGTCATCTGTACAAGGCCTTCTTGGCTATTTTAGTCCGGCTTTGCCCCTTACACTAGAAGATATACATTCGTATGGAGTATGGTTGGATATAGATCGTATGCTAAAACCATATATTCACGAAGATTATCTCGATAGCTTATTTGGTATTTATAGTCAAAAAGTGATAGAAGCGTATTTTATTCCTGTTGAAGCACAACGTTATGCGCTGAAAGAGGAATATGATACACAATTGAAGATTAAAGAGCATTTTGGACTTCGTAACGATAATGAATCACAAAATATTCAGGAAGGATTGTACTATCTATGTAATAATGTACTATTTATAAAGGATAAGAAAGAGCCGGATAAGTATCATCCGCGTATTACTGCACAACATACCCATTCATTTAAAGATCTGGATGATGCGACTAAGAATGCATTTAATCAATTATATGATGACTTTTTCTTTAGACGACATTCTCAGTATTGGCGCGAACAGGCGATGCGGAAGCTACCCACACTAATATCTTCTACGTCGATGCTTGTTTGTGGTGAAGATTTGGGTATGGTTCCTGAATCGGTTCCTTCTGTAATGAAAGAATTGCAGATATTGAGTTTAGAAGTTGAACGTATGCCTAAAGATTGGGGTATGGAGTTTAATCTTCTCTCCGGCTTACCATATCTAAGTGTCTGCACTACATCTACTCATGATATGTCACCATTAAGACTATGGTGGAAAGAAAATAACGAGATCACACAGCGATATTATAACAATGTATTAAACAGGGAGGGTATTGCTCCCGAAGAGTGTACTTCAGATATATGTTTACAAATAGTAAATAATCATCTTCATTCTCCGGCAATACTAACGATTCTCCCCCTTCAGGATTGGCTTTCAATAGATGATAATTTAAAAAATCCAAATCTGGAAGATGAGCGTATAAACATCCCTGCTATCCCAGACCATTATTGGAGATATAGAATGCACCTTACATTAGAAGAACTGATTAAGGCAACTGAATTTAATCAGAGCATAAAGATGTTAGTAGAATCTTCGGGACGAAAATAATATATAATCGCTTATATAAAACAAACAGACCAGAATGTCAATATTCTGGTCTGTTTATATATTTACAGTAGGTAGTAATATTCTTATTCGCGAGTCATGCTAAAAGACGCAGTCGCTTTTGTAAGAGCAGGATAATCATCTTTATATGTATCTATTTCGTCAGATTCAGCTTTTAAAGATGATTTTGTAAACTCAGTTACTTTCAATACTTTGATATCTGCATCTTCTTCATCTCCTTCTTCAATATCAGAAGTTAATGTCAATACCTTATCTTTATAAGTGTATGTTCCAGTTGTAGTTTCGATATCTTCCGTTTCTTCAGCAGCTGTTGCTTTTTCTTTAACGATGACAGCTTTTAGTTCGAATGTACCATCACTCTTTAAAGAAAGATTTTTAGGCTTGTTACTGTTAAAATCAGCTTTAATCTCTTCAGCATCTTGCTCTGCTACACCAGTAACTTCAATTTTAGATTCAGAAACAGTCCAATCACCAACAATGTTGAATACACTTACTGTTAGAGCAGCAGTTTTACCTTCTTTGTCTTTTACTGTAATAGAAGTATTACCCAGTGCGATACCTTTTATGATAACTGTGTTATCTTTTATCGTCGCTGTTGCTACTTTATCATCAGCAGTAGTTACGGTATATCCTCCGTTACCATCTGTAATCTTTACAATGATCGTAGAGTCTTTTTCAACTTCAGCATTGCTTTTTTCTAGTTTTACGATAATATCATCATCGTCTCCACATGCTGAAAACCCAACGAAGAGGGCGGCTAACATAAATACTAAAAGAAATTTACTTGTTTTCATAATTTAAAATGTTCTAGTTATTAAATTGTCATACCCTATATTGATGCGCCCACAAAAGAAAAAGTTGCATGAGAATTTATCATGCAACTTCTTTATCTTTGTTTTTATAATTTCTGAATAGTCTTAACGCTCTTTCTCTCAGGTTCTTGTAAGAGGTGTTTTTTTTAACAAAAAATTATAAATTAAGTGAGATTTTATTCAAATGATCTATATAATTCTTTTCAAATTGTTCTATATTGGTCTTTTTCATTACATCATAAAAATGAAAACTTTCCAAGGGTTCTAGCCCTATAAAAGCATTCATCCGATGAAAACCAAACATAACTCCGTCATCGACACCATGCTGTTTGAAAAACTCATCTTCGATTGTAAATGCTTCGTGAGGGGCGTTCCATGTCGTTGTTAGCATATACTTGCGTCCTTGCAATAGTCCTCCTGTACCATAGTTACGTGTTGGGTTTGCCGAGCGTCTGCCATCACTAAAATAAATACCTTTCTGATGTCCAGCAGTCAATACTTCATCAAAATATTTCTTGAAATCGTTAGGCAGTTGAAACCACCAGATAGGAGTGTGATATATGACAATATCAGACCATACAAATTTTTTGACCTCTTCTTCTACATCATATTCTCTGTTAATGTCGGTATATTTTACGTCATACCCTTTTTGTTGCCGAAAATAATCAATAGTCCATTCCGAAAGAGTTTTGTTTAACTCTCCTCCAGAATGAGCAAACTGAGGTGCACCATTTATAATGAGTACTTTTTTCATAATCATTTTTTATTTTAAAAATTTCTACCACAAAATTATAACCTTTTTATTAATAAATAAAATAATATAAATAATATATTTGTATCATAAATATAATAAATAATATGGTTAATTTCGAATGGTTCAGGACATTTAAGACAATATATGAAACGGGTTCGTTAACCTCAGCAGCTAACAAACTCTATATATCTCAACCCGGTGTAAGTCTTCATCTCAATTCTTTGGAAGCCCATGTCGGAAACAAACTCTTTGATAGAGGCACGCGAAAAATGTTACCGACTGAGTATGGAAACATGCTTTATAATTCGATTGTGGATGCGGTAAATAAAATGGAAGAAGCGGAGACGCATTTTTATAGAAATACTGACTCTACTA
Source organism: Dysgonomonas sp. (assembly GCA_047972895.1). Taxonomy (GTDB): domain Bacteria; phylum Bacteroidota; class Bacteroidia; order Bacteroidales; family Dysgonomonadaceae; genus Dysgonomonas. The sequence continues at coordinate 1,424 of JBKEBA010000023.1, read as the reverse complement.
AGCCTAATATCAGTATAGGGATGTGTTTTGAAACATTCCAACATGTGCTTGAGCCCTTTATAAGTCAGCTTCCGTTCAATCTTATTTCTAAATTTGGAGTATATCAAGATATGCTGAGTGATTTAGATAAAGGCTTACTTGATTTTGTAATTTCACCACAAAAGGAGGAGATTTTCAATATTCAATATATCCCTTTTTCGAAGGAGAGACTTATATTGATAGCTGGAAGCAGGAGTGATATATCCGAATTCAGGGAAATTACCAATAATCAAGATGACAATATTATGGAAGATTGGCTAAATAAGCAGAGCTGGTTTGGAACAACGGGCGATATGGAACATCTTCGGAACTTCTGGATACATAATTTCAAGAAAAGGCCTAATTTTAAACCAAACTATATTGTTCCGAATATAAGTTCCATTATCCGTTGTATATCAAATAGAGAAGGCTTTGCTGTGATACCTGACTTTCTGGCTAAAAAACAACTTGAAGAAGGCCTTATTCAAGTTGTATGGGAAGGCTATACACCGAAAGAGAATACGTTGTATTTTGCCCAAAGGAAGAAAACGATTTACAAGAAAGAACTAGAGACGCTACAAAAGATTTTTGAAGAACAAATGGTTTGTAACTGATAGAAGTAAAAAAGAAAGTCATCAGAATATGATGGCTTTAAATTTGCTTTATTTACGATTAAAGTAGTATGTCAATTTAATATTAGTAATACCACTATTAGGATATTCGTGTTTGGCTTCATCCATCATAATTTTGTCTTTGTCAGATATAAGGTTTAGTGTATTACCTGAAAGAATAACGTTGTGGATATCACTGTCTTTCTCGGTAGTATTATGTATAGTCCAAGTCCTTGTTAATATTCCATCTTTGTAATTATACGTAGCGTTTTCTATATCATCTTCGCTGTATACAATAGAATAGGTACCATCTTCTCTGAAAATAGTATTGTTATCCATAATCGAAGAGAGTGTGAATTGTTTTATAGCTTCCACATCTTTTTCTGCAGTTACTTCTACTTTTGCTTTAGAATATATCCATGTACCTACGATGCTATCATCATTGTTGTCATCATCATCGCTACTACAAGATGTGAAACTGCAAAATAAAGTGATTGTGAGTAATGTAAAGAATAGTTTGTTAAGTTTCGTAATTAATATATTTTAGAGCCTGTTTAAATTTTATTGAGAAAAAATAATATAGGGCTTCCGTCATCTGTTTAATGATACTTTCTTTGAAGTGATCAAACCTAAAAGAAATGTATCCGACAGATTTAACAGAAACCCAGTGGCAATATATAGAAAAGGTTTTGTTGCCACAAGAGAGAAAGCGAAAACATGAGTTAAAACAGATATGGAATGCCATATTTTATTTAGTGCGAACAGGCTGTCAATGGCGTATGTTGCCCCATGATT
>JBKEBA010000111.1:0-20748 GCA_047972895.1 Dysgonomonas sp. | reverse complement strand
TTTGTATTATTATAGATGTATTCTTATTCCGAAACTACTTCGAATGGAATTTCTACAGATACTTCTTTGTGTAGTTTTGCTACAGCTTTATAGCTTCCTACCTCTTTTACTGCATCTTTGATAATGATGATTTTTCTGTCAACATTATAGCCTAGTTTTTCTAGGGCTTCTGCTATCTGTATGTTTGTTACAGATCCGAAGATAGTACCCGTAGAGCTTGTTTTAGCTCCTATAGTTAATGAAATACCTTCTAGTTTTGCAGCCAGATCTTGAGCATCTTGTTTGATTTTCTCAAGTTTGTGAGCGCGTTGTTTTAGGTTTTCAGCTAATACTTTCTTCGCAGATTCTGATGCTATTACAGCTTTTCCTTGAGGGATAAGGTAATTACGTCCGTAGCCGTCTTTTACAGTTACTACTTCGTCTTTGTATCCTAGGTTAAGGATATCTTCTTTCAATATTACTTGCATTTCTTTATCCTCCTTTTTTTATTTCATTAAGTCTGTTACATAAGGAAGCAAAGCCAAATGGCGAGCTCTTTTTACTGCTTGTGCAACTCGACGTTGGAATTTAAGAGATGTTCCGGTAATACGACGAGGAAGAATTTTCCCTTGTTCGTTAAGGAATTTCTTCAAAAATTCAGGATCTTTATAGTCGATATACTTGATACCGTTCTTTTTGAAACGGCAGTATTTCTTTTTCTTCACGTCAACTGAAGGCGGAGTCAAATATCTGATTTCTGATTGCTGTGCCATAATTAATTCTCCTTTACTTCTTCTTTTTTAGATGATTTTAGTTTTCTTCTCTTTTGTGCGTATTCGTGAGCAAATTTATCCTGACGGAAAGTCAAGAAACGGATCACTCGTTCGTCACGACGGAAGTTGATTTCTAGCTTAGCGATAACAGAAGGGTCAGCTTCAAACTCTAACATCGCATAAAAACCGGTAGATTTCTTCTGAATTGGATAAGCCAATTTGCGAAGTCCCCAGTTCTCTTCACTTACTATTTTTGCACCTTCATTGGTCAAAATAGTCTTGAATTTTTCTACCGCTTCCTTCATCTGTACATCAGACAAAACGGGAGTCAAAATGAAAACGGTTTCGTAATTGTTCATAAATTGAATTAGTTATAAATTAAACATATCATTTTTTCAAATGAGGTGCAAAGATAAGCGTTTTTATTAAAATAACAAATGCAAAAGGACTAAAAAATATTTGATATACAGACTTCTTATCTTATTTTTGTATACTAAAACAGAAGATTTACAAATGAATAATGATGAGGTTTTGAATTTAAACCAAGATTTAGATTTAATCTTTCCTATCATCAATGGGAAAGTATCTATGGCCATCAATAGGATGATGTACAGAAACTTCAGAAAAGAAGGATTGGACATTACTCCCGAACAGTGGACTGTACTGGCTTTTCTGTGGAAGGAAGACGGGGTCACGCAACAAACTCTATGTAACTCAACATTTAAAGATAAGCCAAGCATGACTCGCCTGATAGATAATCTCACAAAGCAAAATCTTGTGTATAGAAATACCTCTACAAGCGATAGACGCTCAAATTATATACACCTTACAGAAACAGGAAAATCCATCAAAGATAAGGCCAACAAAGCGGTATATGAGACTATGGATGCCGCCCTTGCAGGAATTGATGAAGAAGGATTGAAGCAAGTTCGCTCATTGCTGGCTGCCGTTTTTGGGAATATCCAGGATGCCCTCGAGGATAAATAAGTTCAACCTGCCAGAATAATCACATGACAAAATTTAACAGGGAGTACCGCTATCACCATATGGAGATTCCGACAGACAGAATTCAACCTGATGAACGTTATAGCGAAGCTTTTAAGATGTATACATCTACTGCCAATGGCGATTTCAGAATACAGTTTCACCGTTTCGAAGCCGACAGTCCTCTGCATCCTATGATAAAGGAATTGCCCCATGTGGCTATACAGGTAGATGATTTATTATCCGAAATAGAAGGCAGAGAGATATTGCTAGGTCCTTATGAACCTATCAAGGGATATAAGGTTGCTATAATTAATGATGGTGGTGCTCCTGTCGAACTCATTGAGACGACCCTCACACCTGAAGAATTGTGGGGGAAAGCTGAAAAACAAAATGATTTAAATACAGAGGGGTTAGAGATTCGTTGATTTACGGCTTTATTTCCAAGTTGATATAAATCGGCATATGATCGCTAAATCCTCCCAGATACTTCCAGCCCGAATAGGTACGATAAGGTTTCTGCCCGCTATACTTTTTATTATCTTCTTGTAGCAAAAAATCTGCAGAATAGACATAAGCTTCCCTATTCTTTATAAACACCTCACCCCTATTACTTAATAAGTTCCCACTGACTATAAACTGGTCGATATAATTCCACTTGCCCCGATATTTATACGACGCAATATCTATATTCTTAACCTGAGATTTGTGGTAGAACAGATTATAAAGGCTTTTGGAATCGGTTTTCTCTTGTATTGGGTATGCAGAAAGTGTATCTCTTAAGCTTACATCGGAAGGATAGTCATTAAAATCGCCCATAATGATAATATTCGCTCGTTTACGTATCTTGAACAGGCTATCTGTTTTCTGCTTCAACAATCCCGCGCAGGCAACACGATACGGACGTGTTTTCTTTATACCTTCATTCCGCGACGGAAAATGGCAAACAAAAACATCAAGCGTTTCTCCATTAACGACTCTACCTACAACATGCAGTATATCACGAGTAGTTCTCGCAGCTTCGATATGTGGTGTGTACGACTTCCAATCAATAACTTTCATCTGGTCGCGCTGATACAATAAGCCAATATTGGAACCACGTGAGTCCTTCGAGTCTGTTATAATATACTCATATTTATGCCTGTTTAACCCTGTACGTCTGATTAAATCAAATAACACAGAATCATTTTCGACCTCACACAAACCGACTATTGCAGGTGGAAGCTTACCTCCGACAGATGATATAACCTTACTTATATCATTTTGCTTCTTCCAATAACGGTAATTTGTCCAATGCAGTTGTCCATCGGGCGTAAGGTCATCATCATTCGTATCGCGGTTATCTTTTGTGTCAAACAAATTCTCCACATTATAAAACATAATGCGAAATTCTTCCTGAGCCACCGTTGGTAAGCTCAGAACAAATGAGATGAAAATTAAAAATGTTTTTTTCAAACAATTACTCAGTCCATTCATAGCAACCTATGTCAGGATTTGGATCATTGAGGCGTGATTTTCCTTTCAGATCGAAAGGAAGAGAAAGTGAATATGCTGCGTCAGCTTCCCCTCTTGCTGGAGAACCTTCTTTCAGCTCGAAATTATAAGTATATGTATAATCGTCATTCAAGAATTTAAATAAAGGAGATTTATTCCATATCGTATTTATAAAATGGGAATCACTTACCTCATCTGCTTTTATAAGACAATTGGTAAACTGATAGTTAAATACAGCAGGAGATACATTATCCAATAATAATTCTTTCGACAAAGAACCGTAAATAATAGTGTTTGTAAAATCACATTTCAATAATGGCGAGTCCTTTTCAACAACGGGAGCATTACTCAAAACAAGAGCCTCTGTTCTTCTTGCCGACCACGAAAAGTAATTAACCAGTGTACAATGCAAGAATGAATATTTGCCACCCTGCAATATTAATGTTGCTATTCTAGAATTTGAGAAAAGGCAGTTATAACCTTCTATATCGGCATTTACAGCCATTACTCCATATTCGGATGAATTGTGAACTATGACATTATTTAATATTGCTTTTTTATATTGGACATCGGAAGCATAAAAAGTCATTCCTCTGATTGCATTCTTTATATAAACATTTGCTAAATCGTTTCCGTAGCTCTCTGGATAAAAATAAATACCATCCCATTGCCCGGGTACATTGTCATAAGGAATATCTCCTTCTATTTTATCGAATCGGTCTCCTCTGAAAATAATCGGTTTCTCTATACTCCCTTTTGCCTTCACATTACCATAAATCTGAATAAAAGCATTTTTCTTCATGTAGAATTTCGCTCCTTCCGCAATATTCAAAGACGCATCTCTATTGATAGTCAGGGAGCCATAGATTAGGAAAGGTTTTTCTGCTGTCAACACAGAATCTTTAGTTACAATCTGTTTTTTCCAGATATGTACATCCTGCCCTATAGCCTCAAGATATAAATATTGAACATTTCCGTTTGTAGTAAATTTTATTGAATCACGAATAAGCACAGCACTATTTATGTCTAACGGATCTACAGTCACTTCTATTAAACCAAAAAGGCTGTCCTTTTTCAGTATTTCCACGTTAGTGAGTTTTATACCCTTCTCTCCATCAATATTCATTCTGAATCCTGTCTTTTCAGGATTCATTAGTTCTATTGACTGAATAACCAATGACCTGCTATTCTTATTGTATATTTTGATATGTTTAGTTGCTGAGCCTATTGTAGTAAATACGGTATCGAAACTGACGACATCGGACGAAAAATCTAACATCAAATTCGGAGACGATGAAAAATCATCATCATTCGAACATGAAAAACATGCAAAAGACAATACAGCCAATATCAAATAGAGGACTTTTCTCACTTATTTTTATTTTTAGCTACAAACACCATCTATAGAACATGACTGTCCGCTTATTATCTCACCTTTCTCAGCTGCAACACCATTTTGTTTCCATTCAGCATAAGATTTGTGCAGAACCTCAAGATATTTATCAACAGCAATCGAACCCTCTACCATTTCTTTATTGTTGAACAGATAGAATGGAATGTATTCCAGGTTTAATTCATTTTCACTATATTCAATATCTTGTTTTATCTCGGCAAGGTATTTATCACTATCAAGCATAGATGCGATATTTCCTTTATCCAAACCAATGGCTGTGCCCAATTCAGTCAAAGTATTTCTGTCACTGATATCTTTACTCTTCACAAAATAGGCATCAAATAATACTTCTTCCGCCTCTGTAGCAAGATTCGATTCGTTTGCCAATTTAACCAAACGTAAAGCATCAGAAGTATTTGCGACAACCAAATTATCAAAATCATAATCCAGCCCAACTTCTTTTGCCAAAGCGGCAGTCTTTTTCATTGTTTCATGAGCCTCATTTACGCTGATGCCGTATTTCATCGAAAAATAACCATAAATTTTCGATTCCAACGCTTCTTTTGGTAAATCGGGATCTAATTCATAGCTATGCCAGACGATTTCTACATCGTCTTTATAAGGAAATTGAGCCAATGCCGTTTCCAGTTTACGCTTTCCTATATAGCAATATGGACAGGCTATGTCTGACCATATATCAATTTTCATTTTGTTCATAGTTTACTTTTTTATTTAAATAAATAAACAAACAACAAAGATAAATGGATTATCCTTTAAAAAGAATTAACCCTTATCTCATTTAATAAATACCTGCTTAACATCTGCCACATAAGCGCTTGTGCAGATCGAATATGTACCCCCTAAAGGGCTTTCATACTTCAATTCGACAAAAAATGCTTTGTACCCTTGTTTCGGAAAGTCGATATTTATATCCGCCTTATCTTTATTCTTAGGTAAAGCCACGTTTGTGCTTGCCCAGACACCTTTTCTTAAATCGCGTGTCGGAGCCGTAGTTTGCCACAATACCATTTCTTTAAGCCCCTGCGTCTGGTATTTTATATCAAGTGTTATTTTTTTCTTCTGAATCAATTCCCATTGATAATCGGGAAGTGACTGCCCGTTGAGTGTTTGGTAAAAGAAAGCTCCCAACGCCTCAAATACACCTTTCCTATCGCCCATATTATGTCCGGCATTCGGCACATAATGCAAAGCATATTTTCCGGGGATGGCTGCAATATAGTTTTGTATGGCATCTATTGTCCAAAAAGGATCGTTTGCCGCCATGATTATCAATTTAGGCCTGGTTATCTTACTCAGATAACTATATGGATCTATCATTTGTATTACCTGTTTGCCAAATTCCGATTCTACTGCTTGTGGTATCTGCATATTTACATAGTCGCCAATCTCCTCACTATAATTGCCATAAGCGGTAATCTGTGATTTGAAGAACTCGGGCATATTCAGCATTTCTATCACCATTGGTGCGATAGCTACAACTCGCGGATCTTCCGATGCAGCAGTCAACCACGTAGTCCATCCACGCTTCGATGCTCCAGTTACCAGAAAGTGGCTAATGGGTTTGTTGCGTTTCTCCTTCAATAATTCCTGAACGGCATCCATAGCACGAGTAGCACTTTTCACCATCGGAAATAGTAACGGCCATGAATAATCGTTTGTCTTTCGAAATTCATTTAAAGTGTATGCTATCAATGCATCTTCGTTTAGCCCTCCATAAAGGGGTTGATTGGGAACTTGCCTCAGAAGAGCAATAGGCGCCTTGTTTGAGATTGCCATTTGTGAAAAAGCCTCGCCTACAGCATCGTCTTTTCCTGAAAATTTGGGGAATTTATTTTCGTCAAGTCCCCCGCCTGTAATGAATAGCATTGCCCCGTCATAATCCAGATGATCGGGTACATATACAACCAACTCATGCTTCCAGAGCATACCTTGCCACTTTTGTGAAATCAGGAAAATAGAATATACATTACATCCATTCAGACTGTAAGTATCTTTTATTTCCCACGCATAAGATGAATCTTTATTATCCAGATATGCCTTAAGGGCTGTATCCGGCGTTTGCGCGTTTATTTGCAATACAAACAGTAAAAATAAACTAAGCAAATAGTAAGTTCTCTTTTTCATGGTTGGTCGTTATTATAATTAATATAAGGAACTGTTAAACACACATCAAACAGTTCCTTAAATCTATATTGTATTTCCTAATTACTTAGCAGGAATATTCTTCAATACTTCCAGCAGAAAGTTCCACCATTTTTCTACAGACTCGATATTTACCTTCTCGGCAGGAGAATGTGCCTCACGAATTGTAGGCCCACAGGATATCATATCTAAATGAGGATATTTTTCAAGGAATAAACCGCATTCTAATCCTGCGTGGATCGCCATTATTTCAGGTTCTTTTCCAAATAGTTTCTTATACGATTCTTTTGCTACCCCCAATACTTTAGAATCCGGATTTGGCCTCCACCCCGGATAACCGTCAGAATGCTTAACTTCTGCTTTTGCCAGCGTAAATACTGTATTCACCATATTGCCGGCATCGTCTTTCAGAGAGTCGGTCGAACTACGTTGGCTCGTTGTGACAACAATGGTATTATTTTCCTTCATCTTTACAGAAGCAAGATTAGTGGAGGTTTCCACTAGTCCCGGTATTTCGAAGCTCATACCTAATACACCATGAGGACATGCGTACAGTGCATTCAAAAGATTGCTCGTAGTTTCTTTATCAATAATAAATTCGGGAGTATCGGTAGAGCCTACTACCACTTCAAGCTTAGGGTCGATACTTCTTAGCTCTGCCTGAATAGATGGCAACAGAGTATTGAGTTCTACTATTACATTTTCTTTAGCTCCATATGGAACTCCGGCTATTGCAGAAGCTTCGCGAGCAATAGCATTGTGCAGATTGCCTCCGTCAATTTGAGAAAGTACCAGATCGAACTTTCGGCTGAGCGCCCATAAGTAGCGGTTTAGTATCTTATTGGCATTACCTAAGCCTTTATGTATCTCTGCACCCGAATGCCCACCATTTAAGCCTTTAACTTGTACTTTGAACCAAAAATAGTTTGCCGACACAGATTCTTTCTTGTATGTAAATGTTGCAACAGTACCTTTTCCTCCTGCACAACCGATATAAACTTCTCCTTCTTCTTCTGTATCCAGATTGATAAGGACATCTCCCTTCAGAAAGTCTTTTCCTAGAGCGTATGCTCCTGTCAGGCCTGTTTCTTCGTCAACAGTGAAAAGACACTCAAGTTTGCCATGTTCTATATCGTCTGATGCCAATATTGCCAAAGCAGCTGCTGCACCAACCCCATTATCTGCACCTAGAGTAGTCCCGTTTGCCCTCACCCACTCTCCATCGATTATTGTCTCGATCGGATCTTTATCAAAATCATGTACAGTATCGTTATTTTTTTCACAAACCATGTCCACATGGCCTTGCAATATCACTGTAGGAAGATTTTCTTTTCCTTTGGTAGCCGATTTTGTTATCAGTACATTTCCTGCTTCATCTTTTTTCACATCTAAATTATGTTTTTTTGCAAAATCGAGCAGATATGCGATAACTTTTTCCTCTTTTTTTGATGGACGCGGTATTTGCGTCAGTTCGTAAAAGTAATTCCAGACAGAAGCCGGCTTCAGATTTTTAATACTCATATATTTCTTTTTTTTAGATAAATATCCTGTGTTTTTATAATAACATATAAAAATATAGAGATAACCTCTAAAAAGAAATATTTTTACATCTTTTAAAGGTTTTAATATGGTGTTCTTTTAACAATAAAATATATCTTTGCCAAGTCGTATTGAAAAGTTGGTTTTACAAAATGACCTATTTTCTGCATTAATCTAAGATTAACTAAATGTGTATAAATAAATGAAGAATATTTCTTACATCATCAATGGCGTGTTTGCAGTAGCAATCATTGTTCTTTTTATCCTGTTCTTTACATCTAATAAGAAAAACACCGAAGGAGATTCAACTCTTCTGAAATTTGCAGAAGGCGACACAACAGGGGTATTGCCTATCGCATACATAAACGTAGACTCGTTGCTTCATCATTACAACCTATACAACGACTCAAGCGAAGAGCTTCTATTGGAGCAAAAAAAGATAAATACAATAGTTGATCAGAAAAGAAAGCAACTTGAAGGCGAATACGCTGATTTTCAGAAAAAAGTACAAAATAATGCATTTCTTAGTCAAGAGCGTTACGAGCAGGAGGGAAAACGCATCCAAGGCCTAGAAGCATCCATTCAAGGTCAGGTGCAAAAACTTCAGGCCGACATGTATGAAAAACAAGACAAAATGAATAATCAGATATCTGATTCGATTCGTATCAATGTAGAAGATTATAATAAGAAAGCCAACTACCAGCTTATTTTCAGTAATACGCCAATAACAAAAAACATAATAGTAGCTAAAGGCTCATACGACATAACAAAGGTTATTATAGCTCAAATGAACAGCCGCTATCAGAAGGAAACAGTAAAGTAGGCTGATTGATAATATAAAAATAGGATGACTGATATCTAAAGTTATCCTATTTTTTTGTACTTACGTAAAAATAAACCTAGCCAGATCTTCTTTAATCCTATTAATATCAGTCATGGATACATACGGAATAGTTGGAAATCCTCTTGTGCAATCATTTTCTCCCCGTTTTTTTTCAGAGAAGTTCCAACGGGAAGGCATAGACGCACAATACCTGAAGTTTGAGATACCAGAAATATCGGTATTTCCTGAAATAATCAGTGCCAACGCCAATATAAAAGGGCTGAACGTAACAATTCCCTATAAAGAAAAAATTATTCCATTTCTGGATGAACTGGATCCTCAAGCAAGAGAGATCGGTGCAATCAATGTTATTAAAGTGTCGATAGAAGATGGGCAGATTAAATTGATCGGATATAATTCCGATATAATCGGATTCCAAAACTCGATAGCTCCCCTTATAAAAAAAGATATCCATAAAAAAGCATTGATACTGGGCACAGGAGGAGCTTCAAAAGCTGTAGCCAAAGGGTTGAAAAACCTAGGATTGGAATGCATCTTCGTTTCGCGTACCAAAAAGGAGAACCAGCTTACATATGAAGAGCTGGATAAAGATATCTTCGATACATATACAGTGATAGTAAATGCTTCGCCTTTGGGAACTTTTCCTGATATCGATAATGCTCCTGATATCCCTTACCAATACATTACTAGGAACCATTTGTTATACGACTTGGTCTACAATCCTGCCGAAACAAAATTTCTCAGACTAGGCCGAGAAAAGGGTTCTATAGCAAAGAACGGTGCTGAAATGCTCGAATTGCAAGCGCTTGCCGCATGGGATATATGGAATAGATAAAATTTTAACTTCCACCAACTATAAATTTGAAAGAAAACTTCTAATTTTGAGCCAAAATTATAATATGAGGACAATAAACCTATCTGAACAAAACACTATTCTTAATCGTTTTGTCAGCGAATTACGAGATGTCGAAATACAAAAAGACAGCATGCGTTTCAGACGCAATATAGAACGAATCGGCGAAATAATGGCTTACGAAATAAGCAAAACGTTAAACTATTTCCCTGTCGAAACTCAGACTCCATTAGGAACATCTGTAACCAATGTACCTAGCGATCCTATTGTTATAGGAACAATACTACGCGCCGGTCTTGTCTATCATCACGGATTTCTTAACTGCTTCGATCAGGCCGAAAATGCTTTTGTCTCTGCTTACCGCAAATACAAAGAGAACCATCAGAGCTTTCATATTCACATTGAATATATAGCTTCGCCAAAAATAGAGAACAAGGTGTTGATACTTACAGACCCGATGCTGGCTACAGGCGGAAGTATGGACCTATCTTATCAGGCTCTACTAACAAAGGGGCAGCCAAAGCATGTACACATTGCGACAATAATTGCAAGCAAGCAAGCGATTGAATATTGTGAAAATAATTTCCCTAAAGAGAATACAACAATTTGGGCCGCTGCTATCGATCCCGAACTGAACGAATCTGCATATATCGTACCAGGATTGGGTGATGCCGGCGATCTTGCTTATGGAGAAAAAGAATAAGAGATCTTAAGTTATTATATTATTGAAAAAGTCCGGTAAACCGGACTTTTTTTATTGTTACTCTTTTATTTCTTCGTAGGGGACATATTCTCCTTCATCTTTCGAGAATATCTTTTCGTTTGATTCGGACGTATGAGATTCAGATTTTTGATACCATTGCTTCTGATTAGCCGAGCCATATCTGTTATGGGCTGAATAAGAAGATTTGCCAAACAGCAGAGTAGACACACCCTTAACAAAGGAGAGTATGAGCATTACTGCGAATACAACAATGGCTAATATGAGGAAAAGTATGAATGTCATTTCATATAAATATTTAGTAATCAAACATTACAAATATAACATACAAAAACATCGCTTGTTCCTATATTACAACCTAATTTAACAAGACTTTTGGATAATAAACAAAATACAACTAATTATAGCCTCTCTGCTATATCATTCAGAGACTTACGCTTCTTCTCATATGGAACGCTTTTATTTTTGTCAATATATCCGATAGGAAATATCGCTACAGGTTCCAAATCAGCAGATAAATCAAGAGCCACGGAGAGTAATTCGGGATTGAAATTACATACCCAGCAAGTTCCTAATCCTTGCTCGTGTGCAGCAAGGCAAATGTGTTGTGATACTATCGCTGCATCAATATCTCCATGATCTTTTCCATCCGTATTCGCCCTTTTCCACGACAGAGATGAATCCTTACATACTACAATACACATCGGAGCTGTTTTGAACCACTCCCTATCGTATGATTTATGTATCTGAGATAATTTTTTCTTATCAGTTACCACATACAATCTCCATGGTTGGTAGTTACATGCAGATGGGGACAATCGCGCGCACTCCAATATATACTGAATCTTTTCTTCTTCCACATTCTGTGGCAGGTATGCACGTATCGAATAGCGGTTTTCTATAAGCTGTTTTAAATTCATAGTTCTTCTACAATCTTATAGTCATTCCTGTTTGAAGAATTACGGGAAACGATCTCGCCTAAGAATCCAGCCAGAAAAAGCTGTGTACCTAAAAGCATCATTGTAAGCGATATATAGAAATATGGTGAACTTGTGACCAACGGATGCGGAATTCCTTTATTCATAGCATATAATTTGGTAGCTCCAACAATAACGACAGCTATAAAACCAAGGAAGAACATAAATGTACCCCACAATCCAAAGAAGTGCATAGGTTTACGACCGAATACTGACAGAAACCATAAGGTGAGAAGGTCTAAATAACCATTTACAAAACGGCTGATACCTGCAAACTTACTCTTTCCGTATTTACGAGCCTGATGTTGAACTACCTTCTCCCCTATCTTCTTAAATCCAGCTATTTTTACCAGATAAGGAATATAGCGGTGCATATCGTTATATATTTCGATACTTTTTACTACATCTTGACGATAAGCTTTCAATCCGCAGTTGAAATCATGTAGTTTGACACCTGAAACCCTGCGAGCCGTAGCGTTAAACAACTTAGTAGGTAAAGTCTTAGATAATGGGTCGTAACGTTTTTTCTTCCATCCCGAAACCATATCATAACCGTCTTCCATTATCATCTTATAAAGAGCGGGTATTTCGTCCGGACTATCCTGCAAATCGGCATCCATGGTAATAACGACATCTCCTTCTACTTTCTGAAAAGCGCAATGAAGAGCAGGCGATTTGCCATAATTCCGCCTGAAACGAATGGCTTTAACTTTATCTGTCGATTTTCTCAAGTCGCATATTATATTCCACGAGCGATCGGTACTGCCATCATCTACAAAAATGACTTCATAAGAGTAGGCATTCGCTTCCATTACACGGCTAATCCACGCATAAAGTTCGGGAATAGATTCTTCTTCGTTGAGCAAAGGTATTACGACAGATATATTCATGGTTTTTATGTATTATTCTTTTTTACCAGCAATGCCATCCCTCCTCCTAATAAGAGTCCCAGAAAAGTATTGCCGAGAAAAGCTGAGAAAACATATATGATGCTGTTGCTTGCTAGATTTATAGCAGAAGCTTTCACATCGGGCGGATAAGGAAAGCTTTCTATCATCTTAACCAAAGATGGTTCTATCTTAGATACGTAATACGATGGATCGATTACCTGAAAATGAAGATAGATCATCGCCGCCTCGAGAAAGGATGCAAAGAAACACAAAAGGAGTACAAATAAAAATCCGCGAAACTTATTATTGACCTTGCTGACATCTGTATTGATATATTTTATATAGAAAATGTATATCATAAGGAATGTCCCTACATTCATCAGATAGAACAGATAGATAAAGTGTATCCATACTGTTGTGGATGCTATGTAGACAAGATGCTTAAGTGCCCAGAAGACACCTAAATATAAGCCATAATGCATGGCATATTTGAGAGGAGAAGTATCGTTTTCGTTTATATCGGTATTGTTATTCATTGTAATGCAAAAGTAAGAAATTTGTTTCTAAAAAATAAGTGCAAATCGTCTGATTTGCACTTATTAAAGAATTTATATCAGTTTGCTGTTTTATCGTCCTTGACCGTCAGGTCTAATGGATTTTTGATCTTTTCTTTGAGAAGCGCGACTTCTAACACCTGCTTTATATCCTCAACATAATGGAATGTCAGACCTTTGAGATAAAGTGGTTTAATTTCGTCAATATCTTTCTGATTCTCTTTGCATAGGATGATTTCTTTTATACCTGCACGCTTGGCAGCTAGTATCTTTTCGCGAATTCCACCCACAGGAAGTACTTTTCCGCGGAGAGTTATTTCTCCTGTCATTGCCAAATGAGATTTCACTTTACGCTGAGTAAATGCCGATGCCAACGATGTCACCATTGTGATACCTGCCGACGGACCATCTTTTGGTATTGCTCCCTCGGGCACATGCACATGCACGTTCCAGTTATCAAATACTTTTTCATCCAATCCTAATAAGTTGCTATGTGCATGAAGATACTCTAACGCCAAAACGGCAGATTCCTTCATCACATCTCCCAGATTTCCGGTCAATGTCAACTTGCCCCCTTTACCACGGCTCAGCGATGTTTCGATAAAGAGTATTTCTCCTCCTACCGAAGTCCACGCAAGACCTGTTACTACCCCTGCATAGTCATTACCCTGGTATTGGTCTTTCGTGTATTCTACTGCTCCAAGATATTCATGGAGGTCTTTCGGATCAATTACTTTTTTATAATCTTCTTCCGATGCCACTTTTCGGGCAACCTTACGCATCACCTTAGCTATTTTCTTATCCAGTTCGCGTACTCCCGATTCGCGGGTATAGTTTTCAACAATCTTCTCGATCGTCTTTTTAGGTATATCTATTACATCTTTGCCCATCCCGTGATTTTCCAATTGTTTCGGGATAAGGTGGCGGCGGGCTATTTCTATTTTTTCTTCGATAATATAGCCGCTTACGTCAATCATTTCCATACGATCGAGCAATGGCTGAGAAATTGTTGACAGACTATTGGCTGTAGCTATGAACATTACTTTCGACAAATCGTAGTCGATATTCAGATAATTATCATGAAACGCCGAATTTTGCTCAGGATCTAACACCTCTAACAGTGCTGATGCAGGGTCTCCCTTAAAGTCGTTACCGATCTTATCTATTTCGTCTAACACGAACACAGGATTTGATGAACCTGCCTTCAACATATTTTGAATAATGCGTCCGGGCATAGCTCCAATATATGTACGGCGGTGTCCACGTATTTCAGATTCGTCATGCAATCCTCCGAACGACACACGTACATACTTACGATTCAAAGCCTTTGCCACGGATTTGCCCAGCGATGTCTTACCTACTCCCGGAGGGCCATAAAGGCAAATAATAGGTGACTTAAGATCTCCTTTTAGCTTTAATACAGCCAGATGTTCGATAATACGTTCTTTTACTTTTTCGAGACCGAAATGATCTTGATCCAGTACTCTCTGCGCATTGTTCAGATTGAAGTTATCTTTGGTATATTCGCCCCAAGGTAAATCTAACAAAGTTTCGATGTACGTATATTGCGTAGAATAGTCCGGCGACTGCGGATGCAATCGTTCCAGTTTATTCATTTCCTTCTCGAATGCTGCCGCTACTTCCTTACCCCATTTCTTCTTTGCAGCTCTTTGCTTAAACTCATCAAGATCGGCCTGTTGCGGATTTCCGCCCAATTCGTCCTGAATGGTTTTAATTTGCTGTTGCAGGAAATATTCTTTTTGTTGTTGATTAAGTTCCTCACGTGTTTTCATCTGGATGTTGAGCTTCATCTCCATCATTTGCGTTTCACGATTGAGAAGCACCAACAAGCGATATGCCCTTTCCATCTCGTCATCTATCTCGAGTAAGCTTTGCTTTTCTGCTCCCGAAACAGGCAGGTTTGCACAACAATAATTGACCAATACGGATGAAACCATATCCGACTTCAAACGTTGTATAAATTCTTTCGGCGGTTCGCCATACATACGTAGCATCTGAATCATCAAATCGCGTATAGAATCTAACAATGCTTTATATTCCGTATCGTTTTTCTGCACAGGAAAAGATTCTTTTATCTCGTATTTCCCTTTAAGGAAAGGTTCTGTCTGTGTCAATTCTGTCAGTCTAAAACGTTTCTTACCTTGGAAGATAACTGTTACATTCCCATCATCAGGTAGCTCTATCACACGTATTATCTGACCGATAACACCCATCGGAAATAAATCTTCTATCTCGGGGTCTTCGTTTTCTGCGTCCTTTTGGCAGATTAACCCTACATATTTTCCTTTCTGACGGTTTACACTCTTTATCAGCTTCAAGGATTTTTCCCGAGCTACCGAAATAGGCATACTTGTTCCAGGGAAGATTATAGTATTTCTTAAGGGGAGGATAGCTAATTCTTCTTTCAGGTCTTTTTCATTTATATGGCAGTCCCCATCATCGAAGTCATTAGAAATGATTGAAATAACAGGTTCGTTACTTTCTTCGAGGTTGAGTATATCTTTCTTTCTATTAATCATATTTTATCCTTTTTTCATATTGGATTAGTTACCTATCTCAAAACAGGGCTGTAAAAATACAGAATAATAACTAACTTTGCCCTGATATACAACAAAATTTATGCCACAATTAGGCCTTCAACTCCCCGCTTTCGGACATTGTACGCATCAAATGTAATAAACTAAAGATTAACAAGTACAGACTAACAGTTTTATTTTATGCCAAATCCGTATTTCCGATTTAAACAATTTACTGTATATCATGACCGTTGCGCGATGAAGGTAGGAACTGATGGCGTTTTGCTCGGTGCGTGGTGCGATGTCTCTGAAGCTAATACGGCTCTTGATATAGGTACAGGAACGGGACTGATAGCAATAATGATCTCGCAACGCAACCTGAATCTTAGAACGGATGCTATAGACATAGATAAGGAAGCTATAGGGCAGGCGGAAGAGAATATAAGTCAATCACCTTTCTCTTCGCGGATAAGGTGCTATCACCGCTCTCTACAATCGTTTCAAGAGCAGGGTCAACAGAAATATGACATCATAATCTCTAATCCTCCGTTTTTTGCACAGTCATTAAAATCGCCTAGAGAGACGCGAACATTAGCCCGGCATACTGATAGTTTACAAATAGAAGAGCTTATAAGCATTTCATCAGACTTTCTGGCGGAGAGGGGAAAACTATCGGTTATCTATCCGTTCGAGTATAAAGAATTATTAGTGGAGCAAGCAACGAAAAGCGGATTGTATGTATCGCGTATAACAAATGTATATCCTACCCCATCGTCCTCTCCTAAACGTATATTAATGGAGATCTCTAAAATCTATGTACCTCAGATAGAAAACGATCTGACAATAGAAAAAGAAAGACATGTCTATTCGGACGAATTTACTGCACTTATGAAAGATTTCTATCTCAAGATGTAATGTATAAAAAGACGACGTCACTTGTAATCAACTACAAATGACGCCGCACAAACATTACAAATTACTCTTGGTAATCTACCATAGGGTATATCTTGATGGCATCGAACAGATTTATAAAATACTACCAATCTGTTTTATCCAGTTCTCCTCCGTTAATTAGCCGATCCATTTTTGCCCAGCGTTTTGCATACCAGTCTTTGATATATGCAACTTCCAGCATCACATTATCAAAATCATATTGCTCACTGCCTACCCAACGATTTATTTCACGTTGTTCGGCTCCCGATCTGACTTGTTGATTGCCATAGTATTCCAATTTGGAATTCATATTGGCAGGGCTTAACGGCCCATTCTTTATTTGAGCCCAACGCGCCTTGATCTTCGCCTTTATATCTGCCGGATTATCTGTCAGTATACGCTTATATATCTTATAAGAACTTCCATTATGACGGCTGTATATAAGAAATCCCCCTTCCGGATCTTCTATCTGCCTGTCCCATGTGCGGCCTAATGTGCCGTCCAAGTCCCAGATTAAAGGTATCATCTTTTCTGACTTATTGACGTCGTATATCGCCCAATAGGTGTTACGACCTATGTTATCATAGCCATAGAAAAGATTAGTATATAAGAAATGATCTACCATGGAAGCCATATCAATCACTTCTTCAAACTTCGCAGAAAACTCCTGCGGGGTAGTTTCCGTTACAAATTTAATTAAATTATTGTAATATTTAAATTCCACCTTACCTATTTCATCGGGATAGTCCATTTCCACCTCATTCCATACCAGACTGTTATTGTTGTAAGGCGAGGTTATACCACGCAACAGACACTCGTCCGACCAGCCTGTAACCTTGTACAGATACCCTCCTTCTTTTTTTAACTTGAGTTGTTTTCTATCCAATTTATCACTCAATGCATATAGACCGTGATATTTGCCATCGAGAAACACTTCGACCAGATATCCGTGGGTACCGTTTTCAGCTTTTGGCTCAGATGCTATGTAATACGGTTTACTAAATTCATTCCAAATATCGAAAAGAACGCGATTGCGCATACGTGCTTTATCCAGCCACATGGCATCGAGTATCCAATTGTTATCTTCTCGTAAGCCAAGCAGACTAGCGTCTTTGGATGTTTCTGTCCCATCCTCCCAGAGTTTAAAGCCATATGCTTTTTTCACATAGCGAAGAGCACCCGACCCTCTCCATTCTATACCTGCATGGGTTTCGTAATATACTTTATTGCCGTTCGTACGTCCTTTAGGGTCTATGATTATCATATCGCAAGGGTGCTTAGGGCTATCAACAATGCCTTGCGGTGCATTGATAGAAACTAAAGGCAATCCTGTAATATTAAGTATGGATGATTTTTCTTCGTCCAGCAAGCTATTTCCTGCTTTGAATATAAGAGAAGTTTTGGCTTCGAATTTACTGAAAGTAACATAATCGCCCGAGTATATTTTCTTGTCAGTCCCGTCTATCCTTAAGTATTCTATTCCTATACCTTCAAATGACACTTTATGATTAAGCTTAGGAGATGATAAATCCATATCAACAGGAAAATATATTTGAAGAGTTCCCTGATCGATAATGCAAGGGATATCATCTATCTTTAGAGTCTTCAACTGCAACAGCTGATTGGTAGCAGATGCTGCCTTTTGTATAACAAGAGTCTCCAACAGGCCGTTTGTTGCAGTATTTTTAAATATGACCTTGCACACCCGTTCTTCACCCATAGAATTACCTGCTACTGTCATTTTCAAGACATCTCCTGCTTCACTGAACGATATCCAATCGACATCGACAGGTACAGTAGCCTGATATTTCTGATCGGAAACAACCGTTACAACACCGCCTTTATAATCTATTGTATAATTTTTAGCAGGTAGCTGAAGCATGGTCTGTATATCCTGTTCCAATGCTATAATAGAAGTCTTGTCTCCTGCCGAAAAAACGATAGATGCGGTACGCTTCTGTCCTGAGAGGTTAGCCGAATAAGAAACCGACACTTCTGTATTACCTGCCTTACCGGAAGACGGTGTTACCGTAACCCAATTCTGAGATATAACGGTACGCCAATCGGCATTGGAAGTCAATGTAACTTTCTCGGAACCGGTATTTGCTCCTACCTTTATCGAGGTTTTGGAAATACTTATCTGTATATCTTCCGATTCGTCGGAGCATGATGCGAAAGATAGGACTGAAAGCAATAAGCTTAAAGATAAAATAAATTTCATGTACATATTAAATATGAGGTTAAGAATTTCATGATTTCAACAAACAAAGTAGCGATAAATCAATTATACAACATCTGAAATACTGTTCAAATAACAATAAAATTTGACCATATATATTTTACATCTTTACAAATGTGATAATCTAAAATTGTCGCCCAATGTGATAATACCGCTTATTTTGCGACTGATATTATAAACGACCTTAAAATACCATATTATGAAACTGAAACACATTTTATTTTTCATCGTTATCTTCATATCCTTATGTGCATCTTCGAAGCAGTCGACTATGGGCACAGAAGGCTCATGGCTAGGAATGCTTCCTATCGAAGCAACAGGGCAGGAGATCCATATTATATTCAATATCGAGAAAAAAGACGATGTATATTCTGTCGTGATGCACGACCCTGACAATGTGTCTTTATACAATGACGCTACAATCAACATTGGAGATTCTATCAAAATACAGATAGACACATGGGGAATTACTTTCTCCGGCAAACAAACCAGCGATTCTATTATAGAGGGTGTGTATTCTCAAATGGGATATCGTCAAACTCTGCAATTGAAAAAACAGAAAAAAAACTTAACATTTCGACGCCCTCAGACGCCCGGAAGAGAAAACAAAAGTTATAGACAGGAACTAGAGTACATAATAAACCCTAATGCAAAAGGAGTAGAACTATCCGGTGTATTTTGCCGCCCATTGAAGGGCGATAAATTTCCTGTAGCGATACTGATACATGGCAGCGGACAATTGGACATGGATGAAACGATTGCCGAACACAAAACATTTTATGTCATCAGTGACTATCTAGCGAAAAGGGGAGTCGCCGTTTTCAGATACGATAAACGCGGAGTGGGTGCTTCGTTAGGAAATTATATGATGGCGACATCTGAAGATTTCGCTTCTGATACGGAAGCCATCATCGAGCATTTGAAAACAAGAAAAGATGTAGACCAGGAAAATATAGGGCTGATAGGTCACAGCGAGGGAGGAATGATCGCACTTATGCTGGGAGCAAAAAGAAAAGACATAAGCTATATTGTATCTATGGCGGGAACGGGAATATCGGGTGAGGAATTATATGCAACACAACGAGAAGATTTTGCGAAGGCTCAAAATCTACCTGACAGTATAAGAAATAGAAATATAGCACTTTCTAAAAAAGTAGATTCCATAATTGAATCAACGCCATTAGATTCGATCAAGAAGAACCTTAATCATTATGTGAATTTACTATTGGAAGAGAAGGAGAGAAACAACGACATGAAACGGTATAGTATTACAAAATATCTGGTCACGATGATTTTGACTTGGACAAGATTCATGAGGAATTATGATCCAACCGATAATCTAAAAAAAATCACGTGTCCTGTTTTTGCCATAAATGGAGAAAAGGATATACAAGTTTTGGCTGACCGTAACCTTTCGCGAATAGAATCTTTGATAAAGGAAGGAGGAAATAGGGATGTTACGATAAAGAAATATCCTAATCTGAATCATCTGTTCCAGCATTGCAAAACAGGAAACATAAATGAATATGCCTGGATAGAGGAAACAATTTCTCCTGAAGTGTTAGATGATATGGGGAATTGGATTGAAGCAAAGACAGAATAAAGGAGATAACGACTTGTCATCTTATTGATTTTGATTTATCTATACAAAAAGGATAAATTAAAAATCAATAATTATGGCAAAGTATAATGAAAAGCTGGTAGAGAAAATTATCGCCCTCGTAGAAGAAGATGCTTATACAATTTCTCAAATATGTGATATGTTGCGTATCAGCAGGAAAACTTTTTACGAATGGAAAGAAACAAAACCTGAGTTTAGGAAAGCATTGGAAGATGCAGAAGACAGGCGTGACGAGAACCTGTTGTTTATTGCCC
>JBKEBA010000052.1:0-94421 GCA_047972895.1 Dysgonomonas sp. | reverse complement strand
TGGTTTACGCCGAGATATCTCTTGCAAAGCTAACTCTCCGCCTTGCTCATACAGCTCTTTAAAACGATAGAAACTATCCCGGCTATATCCCATAATTTTACAAGCCTTTGAAACATTACCTAATTGTTGGGCTAAACCTAAAACTCCTAATTTGTTCTTGATGATTTTTTGTGAAGTAGTCATAATTTAATCTTTTTATAATGTTACTGTTTTTATTGGTAACTGTCAGATTAAATCGTGACTATTTCAAAATACCATAGGGTTGATTGTTTTTTTAGATGTGCTAGAGCATTCCGAGCTTTCTTTTTATGTCATCAAGGTTTTTATTTGTTTTTTTATTGTCTTCACCTATAATTTCTTCTATTTCTTCATTGAGGTTTGATCTGTTTTGGGCAATGCCGCTATATGCTTGTGCTAAAGCTTCTTCCTCTTCAACTTTCTCTTTCATCCGTTCCAGCATGTCGATAGTACTATTGTTATCCATCCGAGCCATTTGTTTATTAACTTCTTGTGTTGTTCGGCTTATTTTTATCCTCGCTTTCAAAGTCTTCAGTTCATTTTCCCATTTTGTGATATTGAATTTTAGTATATCGATGTTTTTCTGAATTTCGTCTGCCGATGCTTGATGAACTAGTTGCTGCTCGGATAGAGATTTAGCTTCTGTTAGTAGACCCTCTTTCATACGCAGCGCCTCTTTTGCAAGATTTTCTGCCTGTTCCTCATCTATCTCACCTTTCTGTACTTTGGTCATCAATAGGATTGCTTTATTTTCGAAATCATTGGCAGTTGATTGTTTTTTCTCTTTTTCGTTTTTTGTACGAATGACTATTGCTCTGGCTTGTGCTAAAGCTTCAAAGGCCTTTTCCAGATCTTCTTTCAATTCTCTTATTCCTTGTTCGGTCATATGAATAGGATCTTCCATTTTATCTACTGCAGAATAAATCTCTGCTTGTCCGATTGCTAAAAGTCTTTTAAAAATATTCATAGCTTTTATTTTTTAGAAAAGTCAATTATTTGTTCATAATATTCGCTTAATAATAATCCTAAAGAATTTAATGCTCCTTCAAATTCATTAATGTCTAGTTTCTCAATTTGCATTGTGTATCTGAAAATTACTCTTTTCCCTTCTTTATCGAGCACGAATGCTCCATGTATAATATCCCTGTTTTTTATCAGTAATGATTTTAATATTTCTTTATCGTCATTCTTAAGCGTGAAAATGAATTGTTCCACAATTAAGATAGGAGGGGCAACTCCTATGATAAGATTCTTGATCCCGTCCGATTCACTTTCGATACAGAAAATCCCTTCTTTCTTATTCTGGTAGGATACCGAATATCCAAGTTTAGAGATAAACGATTCTATTTTTTTGAAATACATGGGCTATATGGTTTAATTAGTTATAAACTCTTTATTATTTCAAGTAATCTACTGTGACTTCTTCTGAATCTGACATCCGCTTTACCATTTATTACACATATGACAGAGCTTGTTCCCCAGTATTGATATGTATCGGAAAGTGCCCACCTTGCATCTCCTGCGTTGTAGCTACGCCAAGGAGCTTGCTCTTTTTCCATTAGTGTATTCCATTTGTTATCGTTGTCTGAATCAATGTTGATAAATACAATGTTCAGTGATCTAGATTTATCTCCTATTGAATCTTTTAAAAATGGAATTACTTTATCATAAGACTCAAGTCCTATGCACGAAAATATAATTAGTGTAGGTTTAAATTGATCTGCTATAACAGCTTCTAGTTCACCTGTTTTGGAGTTTTCTAATTTCAGTTTATTTATATCAACATGTTTTGTCTGCGCAGATAAATACTCTGTTATATATGGCTCATTTTCTTCGACTCTTTTACGCGTCTCTTTAGAGAAAGTATTGAAAATCTTTTTTATGTCTTTTTTCGATCTGAATCCCATACCTGGCCCCATACGACCGATTAAAGAGCTTGAGTTTGGATATTTTTTTGCCAATTCGATACATTCTTTCAATGCTTCTTCGTAATTATCTTCAGGCATCAGCCCGTACTCGGGGTAACGGAATTCTAGTTCCCAATCGGCATATTTTTCTTTTTCGTCTATTTCTACAAAAAACAAATCCTGTGCTATTATCGGACTAATAGCGACACTGTCAAATAAAGGATATTCCCAGCGATAGTCCGCGTTAATTTCTTTTTGTTTTACGTATGTAGCTTTTACAATAGTTTCTTTTTCTTCTAAAGAGATAGTCCATATCGATACCCTATGCTGGAGATCTATTGACGAAAAGGATAATATATAATCTACATTATTTTCTGAGTCGAAAGGTTTTGTATTTATTCTGCAATGTACTTTGTATTTTCTCAATGAATCGGGTATCTGAAATATCCAATTGTACCCATCTTTGGAAATTCCTTCACATCGAAGAAACCTGCTCCCTTTGCTATATTCATCTTTATTTAGATAATACATAGCTAGTACGCTTAGTCTCTCATATTGTTTTCCTTTGAGCCTCAATTCTAAAGTGGCATATCCTTCGTAATGAACTTCTTCTTTTGATGCTGTGCACTGAAAGAAGAAAGGAAGGATTGATAATATGTAGATAAGCTTTTTCATAATAGTTCGGTTTATGTGATTTCAGGGTTAAAGCTTGCTTTTGCAATAATAAAACCTTATGTTTGCAAATATTTTTAGCTAAATTAGTTAAATAATTTTTATTTGCAAATATTTTTAGCATTTTTTTATGACGCGAATAGGAAAAAATATCAAGAAGATAAGAAATGTGAGAGGTCTGAGTCAACAGGCTTTTGCTGATTTGTTTGATCTTACGAGGGGAAATATCTCTTCTTATGAGGAATTTCGCGCAGAGCCCAAGATAGAAGTTATTATGAAAATAGCTAATTTTTTTGGCATACCATTAGCTGATATCATTGAAAAGGAGCTATCTGTAAATGAGCTATTACATTATAACGCTGGTTTAGTATTAGAAACTGAAAAGCTGAAAATTGCACAACAATTAGTTCGAGTGCCATATGTACCTTTATTATATATGGATGATTATATAAAGCAATATGCAGATGAGGATTTTATTCAACAATTACCGCAAATAATAATACCGTGTACCTCTAAATTCAAATTATTGGCATTCGAAGTAGACAATCAGGAAAGCTTACCGTCAGGATTTGATTATCATGCAGGCGATATTCTCGTGTATGAAAATATTACGAAAGAGAATCTTCATAGAATTATTGATAAATTAGGTCTGATGATAGATGAAGGAGGTCTGAAAGCAGGAGTATATAAAGAAAAAGCAGGAAAAATAATTCTATCTTTGAATGAATGGGTAGAATATCCTCTGGATATTAATTCTCTTATACAGAGTTGGGTATTGAGAGCATCTTATACACAAGTTGTGTAAAATATATCTCGGTCTTTTTATGTTTTACAGCATTTTTTCAATAAAGTTTTTTATATAATCGTTTGATATTTCAGGTAGTATAATTTTTGTGTGATTTTGTGTGCGCACACAGATTGCACGTTGGATAATTTGTTTTATCTTTGCATAATGTTGTGTGCGCACACATTTTTATAACTATATCATATAAAATGAAAAGCAATACTAATATACGAATCATAGACATTGCCCAAATGGCTGGAGTATCTCCCGGTACAGTCGACAGAGTTCTACATAATAGAGGTAAAGTATCGGAAGAGAAAAGAGAAAAAGTAGAAAAAATATTAAAGGAAATCAATTATGAACCGAATATGGTTGCACGGTTTCTTGCTTCGAAGCGGAAATATAATTTCGCGGTCATAGCTCCTATCTTTTCATCTGGCGACTATTGGGAACTGGTTTGTAATGGAATAGACAGAGCTACAGCCGAACTGAAAAAATTTAATATAAGTACAGAATATTTTCGTTTCAATCAGTACGATAGAAATTCCTTTTTTGAGGCTGTAAGATTGTTTAAAGAAAAAGAATTTGATGGAGTTTTAATTGCAACACTTTTTGGTCCTCAGGTTATAGCTTTGGCAAAAGAATTAGACAAGAGGCAATTACCATACATTTTTATAGATTCAAGTATTTCCGGACAGGATGATTTGTCATATTTTGGTGGAGATTCTGTGGGAAGTGGAAGCATCGCAGCCAAACTATTATTGGGCGAAATCGGAAAATCTGCTAATATATTTATAGCTCATATAAGGTTTAAATCGAATGAAATTTCTGTTCAGATGAAGACGCGTGAGCAAGGTTTTATAGACTATCTGAAAAAGAATGGTTTTTCAGGTAAAGTATATCATATAGAGGTCGATCCAGATGATTATCAGGGAAGTCTGAGTGCCATAGAAGAAATTGTAACAGAAAAGCCAGATTTGGTCGGGGGCATTGTGCTCAACTCTCGTATCTATGAATTAGTAAAACTTCTAGACAAAATGAAGCCTGAGTTGCGAAATAAAATTCGGCTTATCGGGCATGACGCTATCGAACGTAATGTGAAGGCATTGAAAAATGACCAAATATCATTTATCCTGTCGCAACGTCCCGAGTTGCAGGGATATGATGCTATAAAAGCTTTTGGTAACTATTTCTTGTTTAAGCAAATACCTGAAAAGGTAAACTATATGCCTATTGATATTCTGATAAAAGAAAATATAGATTTTTACGATAATTATAAACTGTAAAAAGTATGAAAAAGAATTTGTTCTGTATAGAAGATAAGGTTATAGCCATTACAGGTGGTTATGGTATATTGGGTACTCAAATGGCAATATATCTAGCAGAACAGGGTGCTAAGATAGCTATATTGGGGCGGTCTGAAGAAAAAGGTAAAAGCTTGGCCGAAAAGATTAGAAAATCTGGAAGTGAGGCTGCATTTTTTGTTTCAGATGTGTTAAATCAAGATAATCTGGAACAGAACAAGGAAGATATACTAAAAACATATGGCAAACTAGATGTATTGATAAATGCCGCAGGCGGTAATATGGCCGGAGCAACTATACCACCCGATAAAACAATATTTGATCTAGAAATAAAAGCGTTTAAAGATGTAATAGATCTCAACCTTTTTGGTACGGTACTGCCGACATTGGTTTTTTCTAAAGCAATGAAAGATAATGGAAAAGGAAATATTATAAATATAGCTTCCATGTCTTCATTTCGTCCTTTGACGCGTGTTATGGGATATGGAGTCGCTAAGGCTGCTGTTGCCAATTTTACGGAATATATGGCTGGAGAGTTAGCTACTAAATTTGGTGATAATTTCAGAGTGAATGCTTTAGCTCCCGGTTTTTTTATTACAGATCAAAATAGAAATCTGATGTTAAATGCGGATGGTTCCTATTCCGAAAGAGCCAAAACTGTTTTGGCACATACCCCTTTTCGTCGATTCGGAAAATCAGAAGAATTATTAGGTGCAATACATTATTTAGCGAGTGATGCTTCCAGTTTTGTAAATGGGTCCATTCTCGTAGTAGATGGAGGATTTAATTCATACTCAATTTAATTGATAAAATATGATACTTAGTGAACAAACATGGCGTTGGTATGGGCCTAATGATCCTGTTTCTTTGTTTGATATAAAACAAGCCGGAGCCACAGGGATCGTGACCGCATTGCATCATATAAAGAATGGTGAAGTATGGACTGTTGAAGAAACTCGGAAGAGAATAAATATAATTGAGGATGCAGGGCTGAAATGGTCTGTAGTTGAAAGTATTCCTGTACATGAATATATAAAAACACAGGAAGGTGATTATAAGAAATATATCGAAAACTATAAGGAGTCTATCAGGAATCTTGCTAAATGCGATATAAAAATAGTTACCTATAACTTTATGCCTGTACTCGATTGGACGCGTACCGATTTGGCTTATACAATGCCCGACGGGTCGAAAGCTTTACGTTTTGAGCGTGCTGCATTTATAGCTTTCGAACTGTTTATATTGAAACGTCCAGGAGCGAAGGAAGAATACTCTCAGGAAGATATAACCAAAGCGAAGGCTCGCTACGAGCAGATGACGCAAGACGATAGAGATTTACTTGTGCGTAATATGATAGCTGGCCTGCCTGGTGCAGAAGAAAGTTTTACTTTAGAAGAATTCCAGGCTCAACTTGACCGGTATAAAAATATAGATGCGGACACATTAAGAAAGAACTTAATAGAATTTGTCAGAGAAATTGCACCCGTTGCGGATGAAGTAGGTGTAAAATTAGCTATTCATCCCGATGACCCTCCATATCCTATACTTGGCTTGCCTCGTATATTGAGTACAGAGTCGGATTTCAATAAACTTGTAGATGCTGTGCCTAATGAATCGAATGGATTGTGTTTCTGTACAGGCTCATTCGGAGTGAGAGCAGATAATGATTTACCTAATATGATAAAACGTTTAGGCGATAGGGTAAATTTTGTGCATTTGCGCTCTACTCAGCGAGATGATGAAGGAAACTTTTATGAAGCTAATCATCTGGAAGGAGACGTGGATATGTATGGGGTGATGAAAGGCTTTCTCGAAATTCAGCAAAAGCGTAATATTTCAATACCTTTCCGTCCCGACCATGGTCATCAAATGATAGATGATTTAAATAAAAAGACTAATCCGGGATATTCTTGTATTGGTCGTTTGAGAGGCTTGGCAGAATTGAGAGGTCTGGAAATAGGAATCGCAAAAACCTTATATAAATAGAAAACGAAATGAAACAGTTTTTAGATGATAATTTTGTTTTGCAGAATGAGACTGCCCAATATTTGTTTCATCAACATGCAAAACACCTTCCTATTATAGATTATCACTGTCATCTCGATCCGAAGATGATAGCGGAAGATTATCGGTTCGACAATTTGGGTGAAATCTGGCTTGGAGGCGATCATTATAAATGGCGGGCTTTGCGTGCCAATGGTGTGGATGAGTCTTATATAACAGGAAGGGATATTGACGATTGGCAGAAGTTTGAGAAATGGGCAGAAACTGTTCCCTATACAATGCGTAATCCGTTGTATCACTGGACTCATCTCGAGCTTAAAACAGCTTTTGGTATTACTAAATTATTGAAACCTGAAACTGCAAAGGAGATTTACGATGAATGCACATCTAAATTACGTACGCCTGAGTTTTCTGCAAGAAACCTAATGAAGCGTTATAAAGTTGAGGTAGTATGCACGACTGACGATCCGATTGATTCATTAGAATATCATCTTGCACTTAAGAAAGAAGGGTTTGAAATAAAGGTTCTACCGACATGGCGTCCTGATAAAGCGATGGCTGTCGAAAATCCGAAAACTTACCGTGCTTATATAGAGAAACTGTCAGAAGTATCAAGTGTTTCGATCAGTGATTTTTCTGATTTGATAAGTGCATTGCGTAAACGTCATGATTTTTTTGCAGAAGCCGGATGCAGACTATCAGATCATGGTATCGAAGAGTTTTATGCAGATGACTATCGTCAATCTGAGATAGATAATATTTTCAAGAAAATATATGATGGTAAAGAACTTGACGGTGCAGAAATCCGTCAGTTCAAGTCAGCCATGTTGTACGAAGGATCTATAATGGATTGGGAAAAAGGATGGACACAGCAGTTCCATTATGGAGTTATTCGTAATAATAGCTCACGTCTACTCTGGAAGGTAGGAGTGGATGCAGGTGGCGACTCTATAAGTGATCCTACGGTGGCTAAATCGATGGCTAGTTTTTTAAATCGATTGGATAGGGATGATAAGTTAACAAAGACTGTTATATATAATCTGAACCCTCGCGATAACGATCTTGTGGCAACAATGATTGGAAATTTTCAGGATGGATCTGTTGCAGGTAAAATACAATTCGGTTCAGGTTGGTGGTTCCTTGATCAAAAAAATGGGATGGAGGCTCAGATGAACTCTCTGTCTAATCAGGGGCTTTTAAGTCGTTTTGTCGGTATGTTGACAGATTCGCGCAGTTTCTTGTCTTACCCGCGTCATGAGTATTTTCGCAGGATATTATGTAATATGATCGGTAAAGATGTGGAAGAAGGTTTGTTGCCTGCTTCTGAACTAGCATTTCTAGGGAAATTAGTAGAGAATATATCGTATTATAATGCGAAAAATTTCTTTAAATTTTAGAATACAATTATTAAAACATAGAGAGAAATGAAAACAGTTATTGAAGAACGTTGGGGTACGCATCCGGACGATGTGAAACGTTATGATACGGCACAGCTACGAAAAGAATTTCTTGTTGAGAAGCTCTTTGATGTTGATAGTGTTTTAATGACATATACTCACAATGATCGATTGATTATAGGGGGAGCTATGCCTGTAAATGAAAGTCTGAAACTCGAAACAGTTGATCTTATTCGTTCACAATACTTTTGTGAAAGACGCGAGCTGGGTATTATCTGCATCGATGGAGAAGGTATCGTTACGGTGGATGGCAAAGACTATGAAATGAAGTTTAAAGATGCTGTATATGTAGGACGTGGCAGTAAAGAGATCGTATTCAAAGGTAAGGGAACTAAATATTATTTTGCATCGGCTCCGGCTCATAAAGAATATCCAACCACACAGATAACTTCTACAATGCGTCGTACACGCGATTTGGGATCTCCGGTTACATCGAACGAGCGTCTGCTGAATCAAATTATATTGAGTGAGATTGTTCCATGTTGCCAATTACAAATGGGTATGACAGAACTAAAAGAAGGTAGTGTGTGGAATACGATGCCCCCACATACACATTCGCGGCGTATGGAAGCTTATTTTTACTTCAAAGTACCAGAAGGCCAGTCTGTATGTCATTTTATGGGGCAACCACAGGAAACACGCCATGTTTTTATGGGGAATGAGCAAGCCGTAATATCACCTTCATGGTCGATTCATTCAGCTGCCGGAACAAGTAATTATACTTTTATTTGGGCTATGTGCGGAGAGAATCTGGACTATGACGATATGGATACTTTTACGGCTGATAAATTACGTTGATGAATAACGTACATCAAATTATATAAGGAATGAAAAGAATATCTATAATTATATTACTGTCTGTTCTTATTTTTTCTTGCGCTAAAAAAGAAAAGGTAATGCAGATTACGGTTGAAAATCCAAGCGATTTCGATAGAATAGCTGAATTGGTTGAAATACCCATTGATACAGTAAAGAGTAATCTTATTGTAAAAGATAGCCTTATTTACATTGTACAGGATAGTGAAGGTAATATAATACCTTCTCAGGTCACCTATGATAGAAAAATTGTTTTCCAACCTCAATTGAAGGCGAAAGAATCAAAATCATTTATCGTGTCTTTAGGTGAATCTCAAAAGTACGATGCAAAAACATATGGACGTTTTATTACAGAGCGTAAAGATGATTTTGCATGGGAAAATGATCGTGTTGCATTTCGTATATATGGTCCGGCTTTGGTTGAAGTGGACGGACCGAGTAATGGAATAGATGTATGGTATAAACGTACAAATGATTTGATTATCGATAAATGGTATAAAGATGATTTAGACGGAACAGCCTCTTATCATAAGGATAATGGGGAAGGGTTAGATGATTATAAAGTAGGGCGTACACTAGGCGCAGGTGCAATGGCTCCGTATGTAAATGATAAATTATGGCTGAACGAGAACTTTGTAAAAGAAGAACTGCTAGATAACGGGCCTCTTCGTACGACGTTTAAGTTAACATATAAAGACCTCGATGTAAACGGAAAAGGAATTTCGGAGAATCGTATAATCTCATTAGATGTAGGTTCGCAGTTAACAAAAGTTACTCAGGCATATACCATAAAGCAACCTATGGATGTGGCCGCAGGAATAGTGAAAAGAGAAAAAGGCGATACGGCCGTATTTTCTTCAAACTATATGATTTATGGAGAACCATACAGTGAATCTGTGGATAATGTATATCTGGCTATAGTGATGCCGGAGGGAATTAACAGGACTCTTGTAGATACATACGAAATACAACATCCTAAAACAAATAAAAAGGAAACACATTCGCATACATTAGCTGTAACTAGTCAACAACCCAATAAACCTGTTACATACTACACAGGATATGGCTGGTCTAAATTTGGTTTTCCTACATTCGCATCTTTTCAGGAGTATATAGATAAGTTTGCTGTAAGCATCAATCAGCCTTTTATTGTAAAATATAATATAAAATAACGAATACCTATATGAAAAAAGTTGTAACGTTCGGCGAGATTATGTTGCGCTTGGCAACGCCCGGATATCAACGATTTATACAATCAACTAACCTGAATGCCACGTTTGGTGGAGGTGAGGCAAATGTAGCAGTGTCATTATCTAACTTTGGGATTCCTACGGAATTTATTACCCGTTTACCAAAAAATGATATTGCCGAATGGTGCTTATCTGACCTCCGTAAATATAATGTAGGAGTCAGTAACATTATTCGCGGAGGTGAACGTGTGGGGATATATTTCCTTGAAACCGGAGCTGTCTCTCGTGCCTCAAAAGTGATATATGATCGTGCTGATTCTGCAATTGCAGATATCAAACCGGGTATGGTTAATTGGAGAGAGATTTTCAAAGATGCACAATGGTTTCATTGGACAGGTATAACTCCAGCACTATCTCAAGGCGCGGCGGATGCATGCCTCGAAGCAATCAAGATAGCAAATGAAATGGGTGTAACAGTTTCTACCGACTTGAATTACCGTAAGAATTTGTGGAAATACGGAAAGACTGCATCTGAAATTATGCCTACATTGGTAGAAGGTTGTGATATTATTCTAGGTAATGAGGAAGATGCAGAGAAAGTATTTGGAATCAAACCCGAAGGTTTTGATGTAGCGCATACCGGAGGCGAAGTGGATGCAACTGAATTCGAATCTGTTTGTGCTCAGCTAATGACACGTTTTCCTCGTGCTAGAAAAGTGATTATAACGCTTCGTGGCTCTATCAATGCCAACCATAATACGTGGGGTGGATGCTTGTATGCCGATAGAAAATTATATCAATCGAAACGTTACGATATTACACATATTGTAGATAGAGTAGGAGGGGGCGACTCCTTTATGGGAGGGCTTATTTATGGTTTGATTTCATATCCTGACGACAATCAGAAAGCTTTAGAATTTGCTGTGGCTGCCTCATGCTTGAAACATACTATATACGGTGATTTTAATCTTGTGACGGTACCTGAAGTTGAAACCTTGATGAAAGGCGACGGTTCGGGACGTGTGTCCAGATAAATAGAAACGAAAATGAATCAAAATCAATTTTCATTAGAAGGAAAAATTGCTCTGATAACCGGAGGTACTTATGGGATTGGTATGGCTATGGCGAAAGCCTTAGGTAAGGCAGGGGCAAAAATAGTATTCAACGCCAGAAGTAAAGAGCAGATAGAAAAAGCATTATCCGAATATAAAGCTGGTGGCTTAGAGGTTTATGGTTATCAATGCGATGTGACCAAAGAAAGCGAAGTGAAGGCTATGATAGCCGATATTTCTGAGAAGATTGGAGATATTGATATCCTTGTCAACAATGCCGGTATCATTAAACGCATACCTGCATTGGATATGTCAGTCGATGAGTTTAAAGAGGTGATTGATATTGACTTGGTTGGGCCTTTTATTATGTCTAAAGCGGTAGCTCCCGGAATGATAAAAAAAGGTGGAGGAAAGATAATAAATATTTGCTCTATGATGAGTGAGCTAGGACGCGAGACGGTATCTGCCTATGCAGCTGCTAAAGGAGGATTGAAAATGCTAACCAAAAATCTGGCTTGTGAGTGGGCAGAACATAACATTCAGGTGAATGGTATTGGTCCCGGCTATATTGCAACTCCACAGACTGCGCCATTGCGTACGGAAGGGCATCCGTTCAATGATTTCATTATTTCAAAGACTCCTGCTGCACGCTGGGGTACGCCTGAAGATCTGGAAGGCCCTGTCGTTTTTCTGGCATCAGAAGCTTCTAATTTTATAAATGGTCATATTCTTTATGTTGATGGGGGAATATTGGCATATATCGGAAAACAACCTAAATAATATATATGGCACGATTTACTAGAATAAAAGCCTGTCAGGTAATGGCAGAAACCGGAATGGTTCCGGTATTTTATCACAGCGACCTTGAAGTTTCAAAACAAGTATTGAAAGCTTGTTACGAGGGTGGAGTAAGAGCTTTCGAATTTACTAATCGAGGAGATTTTGCTCATGAAATATTCGGAGAATTAAATAAATGGGCAGCAAAAGAATGCCCTGATATGATATTGGGCATAGGTTCTATAGTCGATGCAGGTACAGCGTCTTTGTTCTTACAATTAGGAGCAAATTTCGTTGTAGGTCCATTACTTAACCCTGATATCTTTAAAGTGTGTAATCGCCGACAGGTAGCATATATTCCCGGTTGTGGCTCTGTTTCCGAGATTGGCTATGCGCAGGAATTAGGAGCTGAGGTAGTGAAAATATTTCCTGCCGGAAATGTCGGTGGACCTTCTTTTGTAAAAAATGTAAAGGCTCCTATGCCATGGACTAGCATCATGGTAACCGGCGGCGTAGAGCCCACAGAAGAGAATTTGACTAAATGGATCGAAGCGGGTGTAACTTGTGTTGGTATGGGATCTAATCTGTTTCCTAAAGATGTAATAGCAGCAAAAGACTGGGGCAAAATAACGCAGATGTGCAGAGATGCATTGGCTATAATAGCTAAAGTACGGTAAGAAAAAGAAAAACCTTTAAATAAATATCATGAACGCATTTAATGAATTAAACGAAAAAATAGGAAAGTACAGATGGACTATTTGCACTTTAATATTTTTCGCCACAACAATTAATTATCTCGACAGAAATGTTCTAGGATTACTGAAAACCACTCTTGAGGCAGAGATGTCTTGGTCAGAAACGGATTACTCACATATTGTGATGGCTTTTCAATTATCATATGCTCTGGGACTGCTCGGTATTGGGCGTATAATTGATAAGGTCGGAACTAAGATGGGCTATTTCCTTTCTTTATTAGGCTGGAGTATTGCCGCAATGGTTCACGGTTTCGCTCATAATAAATTTACCTTTGGCGCGGCTCGGGCTCTATTAGGCGTGACTGAAGCGGGTAACTTCCCATCAGCCAATAAAGCTGTAGCAGAGTGGTTCCCCAAAAAAGAGAGGGCATTTGCTACAGGGATATATAATTCCGGTGCAAATATAGGGGCAATTCTTGCTCCTCTGTGTGTACCTTGGATCGCCGGGCATTGGGGTTGGGAATGGGCTTTTATTCTGACTGGTGCTGTTGGACTTATTTGGCTTGCATTCTGGTGGAAAATATATAAGTCGCCGGAAGAGAAACTGGCTGATGGTAAATTACAACAGGCTGAATATGATTATATTCATTCAGATAAAGATGAGGCTCAGGTAGATGAGACTTTGAAGACAGAGAAGAAAGAAAGCATATCTTGGTTTAAGCTTTTGAGTTATCGTCAGACATGGTCTTTCTTTTTCGGAAAATTTCTGACAGACCCTATCTGGTGGTTCTATATGTTTTGGTTACCGTCTTTCCTCGAGGGTGAAAATAATCGTAAAATTGCATTAGGCGATGTTGATGGCGTGATTAGTTGGCCATGGGCACTAGCTGTAGTTTACACTATTTCTACATTCGGAAGTATATTTGGTGGTTGGTTGCCTAAATACTTTATCAATAATAGAGGTAAATCAGTATATACATCTCGTATGTTATCTATGTTTTTATATGCACTATTACCGTTAACTGTTTTGGCTGCCCAATATTTAGGAAATATCAATACATGGCTAGCTGTATTGGTTATTGGTCTTGCATGTGCAGGGCATCAGGCCTGGTCTGCCAATATCTTTACAACAGTTTCGGATATGTTCCCGAAGAAAGCTGTTGCTTCGGTTACTGGTATCGGAGGTATGGCCGGTGCAGCCGGAGGAATGTTAATAGCTTGGGCTGCCGGTATTTTGTTAGATCACTATAAAGTTTTAGGTACTATAGAGGTTGGTTATGGAATAATGTTCATTATCTGTGCCTTAGCATATTTAGCGGCCTGGGTATTGATGAAGGTGTTAGTTCCTAAATTCAAACCTATTACAGATTTGTAATTGAATAAATAAAAGAAGAGGGCTATCCATGAATTAAAATGGATAGCCCTCTTTGTCTTATATTGTGTAAACTTATTAGTCTGATTTTTAGGTAAAATGCTAAAAATCATAAACTTATCAATAAACCAATCGAAAAAGAAATCAGATTACACACAAAAGAACACAATAACGCTTTTGTAAATCCTATTCTTAAAATTGCTCCTATGATAAATGTTTCTACCAAAGTAACAAAAGATTCTCCAAGTATTATATAAGCAGTTCTTTGCTCGATAAAATAAGGAAGGATAAACCATAAATAAGGTAATGTGGCAAAACTGGCTACAAGTCCGGTTAGGATTAGGTAAGGAATTTTTACCTCGTTTTGTTTTAGAATATACCGGACAAATACAATTAAAACAATTGTCTCGATAAAGATGGTCAATGCCAAGCTTTTCAAAAACAGTATTTCATACTCCATTTCGAGTCTTTTTTGTTAAATAAAACGCTGTTAAAAGAATAATTGCTGCTAATAAAATCAATGAAAATACAACGAAACTATTTTCTAACCATTGCGTATTTCCTAGTATTACAGGCAGAGACCCGATAAAAAGGGCTGCAGTACTTAATCCGAACGACAAGCCTCTCTTTTCGGGTATTATATTCAGTATGGCAATTAAGGTAACAGGCATAGTAAAGTTGAATATAAATGCTCCCAAGATACCAAGAACAGGAATCTCTGTACAGAAAGCAAGCAAAGGCATAGATAACAATAATCCTCCTACACCTACTGCCACCAGTCCGAACTTATCGGATAGAATACCGCCCAAGGCTTTACCCAATGCTATTGCAAACACAAGGAATATATACAACAATTGGTTGTCTTTCCATGGAAAATCGACAGAAAGGCCGATAAGCGAACGTATGATAATCGGGATTGAGATTAAAGTAATAATCAGAGCTACATAACAGAACGACGTTTTTTTTCTGTTATGTTCTTTTACTCGCTTGAATTCAGGTACTTTAACAAAATATAATATAATACTAAGAACAATAGTCAGCCCCGGAAATAACAACAGACTTGTAGAAAATGGAGCAAAAGCCAGAAAGGAACCTATGGCTAATCCAATTCCACCGGGAGCCACATATATTCCTGAAAAACTTGCTTTTTTCTCTTTCAAAGCCAGTACCTGACTCCCTCCACCTACATGGAACAAAGCATTACCTATACTGACTAAAACCAGAGGTACAAAAAGATAATTCCCGAATATAAATGCAGCAGTAATAAAGATCAATCCGGCAATTGCAGCTGATTTTGGATTTAATCCTTTGTCTATTAAGAATCCAAAAGGAGCTTGTAGCACAAATGCTATAAAATTATAAAGAATTAAGCTGAGAATAAGATGGTCATGTACATCCAAAACCCCTAGTAATAAAAATGCACAAGCAGCATCAACTACTAAATGAGTAAATGAATATAATGAGATAAATGGAACAATATAGAATGATTTCTCAGAACGCATCACGATATTTAGAAATCATTTTTCAATTCTGTGCGATCGCCATCAAAGTCAAAATTCTCAACAGTATCTGAATGGCGTTTGTTGCTGTACTTATAAACTTGTGATGATTTATAAATAATCATTTCCTTTTCATTAAATCCAACAATGGTAAGATGTATTTCCATACGATCATTCGGATTTTCGGAGAAAGTTCCTTTTTCTAGTTTAACCGGCTGATTTATTTTTGCTATGTTTTTGTCTTTTTTCCATTTTATGTTGCTCAGTCCTTTTTCTTCCAGATAATCTTTCTTTACTGCATAAAGCGTAATTGAGCACGACTTGCTTAATTCCATATCAGAATCTGCATTAACAATAAATGGCTTTTTAGAAACAGCAGGACAATCACTAACTCCAATGATAACAATATTCGAAAACTGCTCTGTATTATCTACTTTTATGTAAACTTTAAGTGGATGTCTAGGCCGTGTAAGGATAATGTCAGCATAAGAATTAAGAACAGAGAAAACGAACAATGTCAATAATAATAGTTTAATCTTTTTCATAGTCTTCTTAGTATATGGTAATTGATAGGTAATATATTTTTTCTTAATGACCTATGAGGAATGGGGCATGAGTTACATTTACAAAAAACAAATCACTCAAACAAAAATAATGATTTGACAGCAATATTACAATCATATTTTAGTTTTATTTTATTCACTTTTCTGCGATTTGTAATACCCTTGCTATACTGGTATCAGTCTTGAGGTCGCTAACTATTGGCGAGATTATTGTGGTACGAACTAATAAGTATATATTCAATTATTAAAATAATAATATGTTGTTTTTTCTTTTCATTAAAATATCTATCTTCGAAGTTACTTTTAAGAGACTATCTAATATACATGAATATTTTACTTCTACAAACGGATATAAAATGGCAGCAGCCCGAATATAACAGAAATCATGCGAAAGAATTGATAGAAAATTCGCCGGATGCTGATATAATTATTTTGCCCGAAATGTTCACAACTGGATTTTGTACATCGCCAAAAGGTGTTGCAGAAGAGGCCGATACAGAAACATTAAAGTGGATGCTTAAAGTAGCAAAAGAGAAACATGCTGCTATAGGAGGAAGTGTGGCAACAACAGAAAACGGGAAATTCTACAATCGGTTTTACTTTGTGAAACCTGATGGCGAATATACTATATATGATAAAAGGCATTTATTCACTTATGGTGGAGAGGATAAAGAATATGCTGCCGGAGAAAATAGGGTGATTGTAGAATATAAAGGATGCAGAATACTTTTGCAAATTTGTTATGATTTACGGTTTCCTGTGTTTGCACGCAATGCAGGAGATTACGATGTAATAATATATATAGCCAGCTGGCCTATATCACGGATATATGCGTGGAATACACTGTTGCGTGCACGTGCTATTGAAAATCAATGCTATGTGATAGGTGTGAACCGTATGGGTGATGATCCGACTAACAAATATAGTGGGGGCACGGCGTTGATTGATTTTATGGGACATCCGGTAGTAGAAGCGGAGGTTGGGAAAGAACAGGCTATATGCGGAAATATTGATATACAGGCGTTGAATGATTTTAGAAAATCGTTTCCGGCTTTGCAAGATGCTGATAAATATACACTAATATAAAATGAACGAAAAATTACTTATGTTAGGTGACGAGGCGATAGCCTTGGGTGCTATACATGCTGGGATAATAGGCGTATATGCTTATCCCGGTACGCCTTCGACAGAAATTACAGAATATATACAGGGTTCGTCACTTGCTAATGAATTAGGAATTCACAGTAAATGGTGTACGAATGAAAAAACTGCTATGGAAGCAGCTTTAGGCGTATCGTATGTTGGTAAAAGAGCCCTAGTTTGTATGAAGCATGTGGGCTTGAATGTTGCTGCCGATGCCTTCGTAAATTCGTCTATGACTGGTACAAATGGAGGTTTGGTCATACTGGCAGCTGATGATCCGTCGATGCATTCTTCGCAAAATGAACAGGATTCGCGTTTTTATGGGAAATTTGCATTTATGCCGATTTTCGAACCATCGTCACAGCAAGAGGCTTATGATATGATCAAACATGCTTTCGATGTTTCGGAATTATTTCAACTGCCGATTCTTGTGCGGATAACTACACGGATGGCACATTCACGAGCCGAAGTAGTTGTTACTTATAAAGGTATATTACAAGTTCCAATAACTTTTCCCGAAGATAAATCGCGTTGGGTATTACTTCCTGTAAATGCACGGAGACGTTATAATGAGCTGCTTGCCGTACAGTCTGAACTGGAAAAGTTATCGAGCGAATCGCAATATAATAAATTTAAAGAAGGAAATAAGAAAGGTGTTATTGCCTGTGGTTTAGGTTATAACTATCTGATGGAGAACTTTCCTGGTGGTTGTGAGCGTACGGTGTTGAAGATTTCTCAATATCCGTTGCCTAAAGATTTGATCCGTCGAATAATGCATGAATGCGATGAAGTGCTTATCCTTGAAGATGGACAGCCTTTTGTTGAAGAACAATTAAGAGGACTTCTCGATGAAAGTGGAAAGATAAAAGGACGCTTGTCAGGAGAACTTCCGCGTGTAGGGGAACTAACACCCGACAATGTTCGTGCTGCATTGGGCTTTGCTCAAGAAAAACAACTGGAACCGAGCAAAAATGTTATGCCACGTCCGCCTGCATTGTGTATGGGTTGTGGACATGCTGATGTATATAATGCTTTGAACGAAGTAGTGAAGGAATATGCCA
This sequence comes from Dysgonomonas sp., assembly GCA_047972895.1. Taxonomy (GTDB): domain Bacteria; phylum Bacteroidota; class Bacteroidia; order Bacteroidales; family Dysgonomonadaceae; genus Dysgonomonas. Next base: position 76,107 of record JBKEBA010000052.1, on the reverse strand, counting down.
ATGCTAAGGTATTTAGTGATATTGGCTGTTATACTTTAGGTGCGCTACCTCCGTTCAGAGCTATTGATACCTGTGTAGATATGGGAGCTTCTATCACTATGGCAAAAGGTGCTGCCGATGGTGGACTGTTCCCATGCATAGCGGTTATCGGAGATTCTACCTTTACTCATTCGGGCATTACCGGATTGTTGGATGCTGTCAATTCCAATGTGAATATAACGGTGATAATCTCTGATAACCTGACTACGGCAATGACCGGAGGACAGGATTCTGCGGGTACTGAAAAGCTTGAAGCTATCTGTTATGCTGTCGGGGTAGAAAAAGAACATGTCAGAATTGTAATTCCTCTGCCTAAGAATATGGAAGAAATAAAAAAGACGATAAGGGAAGAAATTGAATATAATGGTGTGTCAGTAATCATCCCTCGCAGAGAATGTATTCAAACCTTGAAAAGAAAAAGATGAAACTAGATATAATATTATCAGGTGTAGGCGGGCAAGGAATACTTTCCATTGCTGCTATAATAGGAGAGGCTGCTTTAACAGAAGGATTGCATATAAAACAAGCAGAGGTACATGGTATGAGTCAGCGTGGAGGTGATGTACAGTCTAATTTGCGCATTTCTTCTTCGGAAATATATTCTGATCTTATAGCCAAAGGTAACGCAGATGCTATTATCTCACTTGAGCCGATGGAAGCGTTGAGGTATTTGCCTTATCTTTCGCAAAATGGCTGGATAGTAGCGAATACTGCTCCTTATATAAATATTACAAATTATCCCGATATGGAAACTATCATAAAGGAATTATCCTCACTGCCCAATGTTATTCTGCTCGATGTGGATGCTTTGGCTAAAGAAGCCGGAGCTGCACGTGCCAGTAACGTAGTTTTGCTTGGTGCGGCGTCTGTAATATTGGGTATGGATCATACGAAACTGGAAAATGCAATAGAACAGATTTTTTCGAGGAAAGGTGAGAAGATTGTGGATATGAATATAAAAGCTTTCCGTATAGGTCGTACTGCTGGAGAGAATCAGATAAAACCAATGGTATAGGATGCAACATAGAGTATTTAGTCAGGAGCTTGTAAATCAGGTTGTAGAAGAATTGAAGATAACTAGTCTGGAAAAGGCTACTATTGGTGAAGTGCTCCTATTAGCCTCACGTTTAGAACAAATTACAGGTATTCCTTTTATACGCATGGATCAAGGTGTTCCTGGTTTGAAACCTTGTCAAATAGGTCTCGATGCCGAAAAAGAGGCTTTGGACAGAGGCGTGGCATCCATGTATCCCGCTGCCGAAGGTATCCCTGTTTTGAAAAATGAAGCAGCTCGATTTGTAAAGGCATTCTTAGATGTGGATATATCACCTGCATCGTGTGTGCCTGTTACGGGTTCTGTAGCCGGTTCTTTCGGGTCGTTTATTGTGTGTAATCAATTCGATGCAAAGAAAGATACGGTGTTGTTTATTGACCCCGGTTTTCCGATACAGAAGTCGCAATTGAAGGTGCTTGGCATTAAGTATGAAGAATTTGATATCTATCATTTCAGAGGTGAGGCATTAAGAAGTAAGCTGGATAGCTTTCTACAAAAAGGGAATATATCCTGCATAGTCTATTCCAATCCGAATAATCCAGCATGGATTTGTCTGACAGAAGATGAACTTAAGATTATAGGAGAACTAGCTACGAAGTATGGGACGATAATATTGGAAGACCTTGCATATTTCGGCATGGATTTCAGAAGTAACTTCGGTACGCCGTTTGAATCTCCTTATGTACCTACTGTTGCGCATTATACAGATAATTATATGCTGATGTTATCCTCATCTAAGATATTCAGTTATGCAGGACAGCGTGCGGCTGTTGTTTGTGTTTCTGATAAATTATTCTCTTTAAAGTCGGAAGCTTTGGCCGAAAGGTATTTGGGAGCAGGGATTTTCGGACCCACTTTTATCGGTTCTATTTTATATATGATTACTTCGGGGATAACTCATACTACTCAATACGGGTATGCTGCTATGCTGAAAGCAGCATCGGACGGAGACTTGGATTTTGTAGCAGAGACGAGCGAATATGGAAGACGTGCACACAGGATGAAAGAATCATTCAATAGATATGGATTTAATATAGTATATGACAAAGATATTGACCGTAATATTTCGGATGGTTTCTTTTTTACTATCGGATATAAAGATATGAGTTGCGCCGAACTGATGCGTGAGTTACTGTATTATGGTATCAGTTCTATATCTTTGTCTACAACGGGGAGTGAACAACAGGGGGTGAGGGCATGTTGCTCACGAATGAGTGAAGAGCTTTATGACGTTTTAGATGAAAGGCTGAAAGGGTTTAACTTAGATCATTGATCAATATATAGTCTTCATATATTTACGATAATTGTCAATATTGCCTAAAATATTTGGAAATCTGATATTTAAAGCTTATGTTTACTTAATAACAATATTATCAGTTTTTTAAAGAAAGGATTGCGTATGAAAAGAACCGGTGTTTGATTTTCAAGAGGATAAAGCCTCTTATAGTTTATAACATGTTAAATTTGATTGTCATGAAAAATTATAAGAAGTATAAGTCATTGTACAGCACAGCATATATAGTGTTTTTTTCTTATTTGTTTATCCTATCGGTAGGTAATTTTGATTTTGGAAAATACGAAGTTTATATACCATATTTTATAGCAGTACCTTTTTTAATTTATATCTTAATAGCTATTGTTAGTGAAATTAAGATACGAAAGAGTACAAAAGAATATATTTTGTACAAAAAAGGTAAAGAAAAGGATAAATCATCGGAGTTTATATATAGCGATGCAAATTCACCAACATTATCAAATATATAAAAGGGAGAGGAATAGTCTCCCTTTTCTTTTTCTTATAAGACCGTAATCAGACATTTATTCGGTAAGAACAGAATAACCCGCTTTATATCTACTGCATTTTATTAAGCTGTATGTATCTTATACAGTTTAGTAATAAATATCTGTAATGACTTCTTTTATACGAATCTTTAGCGTACCGTCTGTGTTTAGAAAAGTAATCTTATTTTCTCTGGATAACCAGCCTAATGATAACATAATCAGCGTCTCTTTAAAATGAGTTAATTCACCAATTTCCCTGACTGTCATGTATTCCCGTTGAGAAAGTAGATTCCAGATAGTACCAGCATTAAGTCCAATATCATTTGTAAGCATATCGAGTAAATTAAGTGTTAATACTAAAGAAACACAGATGAAAATAAGAGATAAAGGGCGTAGTCATTTATTATAATACAATAATAATAATGTTTACAATAAATACATAGTAAATATAACAAATAAAATATTAAATAAGGAAATATTAATGCTCTATTTAACAGAAAGGCAACATTGTTAATATAATCCTAACATAAAAATGGATTTAATTTTAATAAATCAAACGTTGTCAGAACTCGTTGTTATATTCGATTTGTCTGTTTCCCTCTGAATAAAGTTTAGTATCTTTATAAGAATTATGAAATTAGTATATTATGTTTGCTTTCCTTGAAACTTACCCTTGGTTATTACCTATAATGATTTTCTTTGGACGTATTTGCGATGTAACTTTAGGTACGTTACGGATAATATTTGTATCTAAAGGTGAACGTTACAAGGCTCCTATTGTTGGATTCTTTGAAGTGTTTATCTGGGTTGTGATCATTTCCCAGATATTTTCGCACGCTAATAGTATTGTTGCTTATCTATCTTACGCTGCGGGGTATGCTGCCGGAAATTATGTAGGGATATTGGTCGAAAACAGGATTGCTTTTGGCTATCAGTTATTGCGTGCATATACTAAAAAGGAAGCTTCTGACTTGATTCAGTTGTTGAATAAGAAAAACATAGGAGCAACATTTGTTAGGGGAGAGGGTGCCGTTTCGCAAGTGCATATTGTTGAAATAGTAATTGATAGAAAGTTGCTCAATGAAGCCGTGGATGTAATATCCGAGTTTGACAAAGATGTTTTCTATTTAGTAGAGGATATCAGATATAAGAAAAAAGGAATATTTGCCTCTCGAAATAGTAATAGGTTGAATCTATTCCAGGATTTAAAGAAATGATCTTTTATAGTAAAAAAATACAATGGTGTTTGAATCTCAAACACCATTGTGTTAATATAGATTTTATTTCTGATTAAGAATAGTCCTATTCAAGATTTCACATTTATAATAGGTTAGAATTTCGACACATTTATTTATATCCGTCGGGCGGATAACAACACTTGCGGCATCGCCTTCGGAGAAAGCATACATATATTCTATAAATATATTTTCTTTAGCAAGGTATTCTAATATTGTTGCTAGGGCACCGGGTTTGTTAGGGCAGCTAAAGCAAATCACATCTGTTACACTTATTCCGAAGTGGGCTTCTTTCAGTACACGTACAGCAAGTTCTACATCCGATACAACCATACGCAATATGCCAAAATCTGCATTTTCGGCCAAACTGAAAGCTGTCATATTTACTCCATTATCGCCCAAAATATGTGCAACATCGTTTATTCTGCCTGTCTTGTTTTCTATGAAAACCGAAAGTTGTTTTATTGTCATGGTCTAATTAATTAAATACACGTTTGTCAATTACTCTCTGGGCTTTACCTTCGCTGCGCTTGATGCTGTATGGTTCTACGAGTTTAATATCGGCACTTATACCTAATACGCTTTGTAGGCGATGTGCAATCTTTTTCTTAAGAGCCAGCATTTTTGTTATTTCGTCGGAATAGAATCCGTCGCGTACTTCGACATGTACTTCTAATATATCTAGATTGTTGATACGGTCAATTATCAGTAGATAGTGAGGCTCGAACTCTTCCATTTCCAGTATCACACTTTCTATTTGTGATGGAAATACATTTACGCCTCGTATGATTAGCATATCGTCGCTTCGTCCTACTATACGGCTCATACGTACATTCGTTCTTCCACATTTACATGGTTCGTCCGTTAAGGTACAGAGGTCTTTAGTTCGGTATCTTAATAACGGTAATCCTTCTTTTGTAAGGGTGGTAAATACCAGTTCGCCTTGTTCGCCATATGGCAATGATTCGAGTGTGTCGGGAGAAATAATCTCAGGATAGAAATGGTCATCTACGATATGAGAACCGTCTTTATACTCGCATTCGTGTGAAACTCCCGGCCCCATCACTTCGCTAAGTCCATATATATTGTATGCACTGACTTTCATTTTTGCTTCGATTTCTCTACGCATATTTTCTGTCCATGGCTCTGCACCGAAAATACCGATACGTAGCTTAAATTCTTCGCGTGGTATTCCTGTCTTTTCCATAGCTTCGGCCAGATATAAAGCATAAGATGGTGTACAGGCTATTGCTGTGGGGCCAAAATCGTGCATCAATTGTATTTGCTTAGCTGTGTTTCCACTCGACATGGGAATAACTGTTGCTCCGAGATATTCTACTCCATAATGCAATCCCAGACCTCCTGTAAAGAGCCCATATCCGTACGCTACAGAGAAAATATCATTACTATCTGCTCCGTATGCACTCAGGCAACGTGCTATCATCTCGGACCAGACAGATAAGTCGCGGCGGGTATATCCAACCACAGTTGGTGAGCCTGTTGTTCCCGAAGAAGCATGAAGTCTTACTATCTGAGACATAGGGACGGCAAAAAGGCCATATGGATAATTGTCTCTCAAGTCTTGTTTTGTAGTGAATGGTAATTTGACAATGTCATCTATTGTACGGATATCGTCAGGTGTTATATCCATTTCCTGCATCTTCTGACGATAAAAAGGGGTGCTGTGATACACCTTTTCTACAAGTTTCCGCAAGCGTTCGCCCTGAAGACAACGTTTTTCTTCAGGAGTCATACACTCTTTGGATTTATTCCAAATCATATGTTAGTTTTTTTAGTGGCTTTAGGTTTTAATTAAAAGGTAACAAAATCTTTTCATGGTCTTTTAGACACGACCAAGTTAGCTAATTTTTATGAAAAGTATATCCCGAAACGTTAATAAAAATCTTATCCTAATAAAAAGAAAGGTGGTTTATAAATGACAAAGTGGCCGAAATTTCTTCCGGCCACTTTGTCTCTAAATCAGTATTATAATTTCTTATTGTTTAACAACGCTAAGTTCTTCAATAAGGCGAGGACATTTCATTACTTTATCGATAATGTAAAGTACATAACGTATATCTACACTGATAGTACGTTGAAGTTCCGGTTCGAAAACAATGTCACCGCTTAGTGCTTCCCAGTTACCGTCGAACGCCAGACCTATCAATTCGGCTTGCCCATTAAATACAGGGCTTCCTGAGTTACCTCCTGTAATATCGTTGTTTGACAAGAAGTTTACATGCATTTTTCCATCAGCGTCGGCGTATTGTCCGAAGTCTCCTTGTTTCAGATCATCGCGGATGTATTGTTGTAAATCGAATTCCGGATCATTTGGAATGTATTTGTCTAATACACCTTGGCTTGTAGTATAGTAATCATAGAAGACAGCATCGGCTGGTTTGTATCCACCTATCGATCCATAGCTTAGGCGTTGAGTGAAATTGGCATCGGGAGAGAAGGTTTTGTTTGGTTCCATTTCCATCAGTCCTGCCATGAAGAGGCGCTCGCCTTTGCTTATCATCGGATAGAATGGTGCTGCACCATTTTGTAGAGCCATAAGGCAAGGTTCAAGAGATTTAGCTAATTGGATAGCAGGATCTTTTAATATGTCTTTCTCTTTACCTTTTGCAATAAGGGTTATTAAATCGCCGAGATTGGTAAATTTTGTATTCTTATAGAACCATTCTGCATATTTGTCGTAATCGCCTTTGAACTTTTTGTTTATAGTCTCATAGATAGAAGGAAGGTATTCAGCCGGAACACGTTCTGCATATATTTTAAGTAGTGCAGGCATTACATGTCTGTCCAATGCCGGCTCATAATCTTTATACGCATTAGTCATGCGTCCTCTCAGTTCATTTTCTTTGTCAGCTTTATCCATTTTACTTACTAATAGAGCTGTATTAGCAAAACGGGTAACTTCTATGCCGCTATAGAATGTTTCGATTAGATAGGTGCGGATTTTTGCAATATCCATTGTTGATGTGTATCCATTCTGCATAGAAGATAGTACATCTCCGTATTTGTCCTGATTGCCCGAGCTAGCGACCCATTGAGAGAATTTTGTTTCGAGTTCTTCCTTATCTTTTATTACACCTAGTTTGGCAATGGCTTCGTTCATTCCCATTGCATTTTTCCAATAGTTGGAGCTACCTGCATACTTAGATGCATATTTGATGCGTATTGCATCACTTGCATTCATAGCTTTTCTCCATATTTCTTGTTTTGCGCCGCGAACTTCTATGCGTGGTTTATGTTCCGACTCTATCATTTGGGTGATACCCCATGATGACATATATCGTTCTGTGCTACCCGGATAGCCGATAGTCATGGCATAGTCTTTATCCTTAAATCCTTTTAGTGAGACAGGTACAGAGTATTTTGGCTGATAAGGTACGTTCTCAGGACTGTAAAGAGCAGCTTTGTTGTCTTTGTTTGCATATACACGGAAAACAGAGAAATCACCTGTTTGACGAGGCCACATCCAGTTGTCTGTTTCGTCGCCATATTTACCTACTGAAGACGGAGGTGTGAAAACTAGCCGAACGTCTCTGAATACCTCATATACTACCAGATAGTATTTGTTGTGCGAGTAAAAAGGTACGATACTTGCACGTAGAAAATCATTTCCTTTATATTTTTCAAGATAGACTTCCGAGAGTGAATCTATTTTGTTATCTCTTATTTCTTCGCTATCTCCCGGCAACAATGTTGATGTAACAAAATCTGTAACATCTTCGGTTTTTTGAAGAAATTGGACCATTAATCCCTGTGCCGGTAGTTCTTCGGCAAATGATTGACTAACGAAACCGTCCTTCAAGTAGTCATGCTCAACAGAACTAAGTTTCTGGATGTCACCGTATCCACAGTGGTGATTTGTGAAGATTAGCCCTTGGTTTGATACTGCCACACCTGTACATCCGCCACCAAATATAACTACAGCATCTTTTAGAGATGGATTTGTTTCGCTGTATATACTATCGGTAGGAAATGTAAATCCAAGTTCCTTCATACGAGCAATGCTTTGTGCATTAAGCTCTTTGAGTAACCACATTCCTTCGTCAGCTTTTGCAAGCAATACGGATAAGGAAATGGTGAATAATAGAAATATTCTTTTCATTTTTCTAATTTGTAATATTGTTTTGTTTTTATAATTGGGTTACTTATTTTTCTTGAAGAATCGATTGATAACAGGGATTTCTTTTAGAGGGATGTCTCTTCTTACAATCACAATAGTGAATAAGGCAAGGAATATAGTACGGTACGAGAGTCGTAATATATCATTATCTATAGTTGGAGTCATGGCAGCTATATAGAATATTACAGCTAAGATGAAGTATAGTAATATGCTTTTTATATCGTATTTTATAGGGAAATATTTTTGTCCTATGAAATAAGATATCGACATGATAATGAGATTGGCGGCGAAGGTAGCCCATGCGCTGGCTATATAGCCATATATAGGAACCAGAATGAAATTCATCGCAATCTGGATGACGCATCCGAGAATTGAAAAATAAGCACCGTATTTTGTTTTATCTGTTAGTTTGTACCATACCGATAAATTGAAATATATTCCGAAAAAGATTTCGCCCAGCATGGCATATGGTAGAATATCAAGTCCCGGTGAAAAATCCTTACCTATCTTGTTTAAGATAAATCTAATTACATCTGTGTAAAACACCATTGCTAAGAATAGAATTAGGGCAAAAATGATGAAATACTTCATGGCATCTGCATACATTTTGGTGCTTCCTTCCTCTTTATTTCGGGAAAAGAAAAAAGGCTCATACGCATAGCGGAATGCTTGAATGAACATGGTAATAACAACGCTAATCTTGACTCCGGCGCTATAAATTCCTAATTGACTATTGGCTTCTGATTGATCTTCAAATATATATGGGTATATCAGTCCTGCTATACCCTGGCTGATAACTCCTGCCACAGCTAGGATAAGTAAAGGGAAGGAATATTTCAGCATTCGTTTCAGAAGAGAATTATCGAACTGAAATTTCAGCCCTTTCATTGTAGTTGGTATAAGTAACAATAAGGTCACTAAAGTGGCTATCAGGTTTGCTAAGAATACATATCCTATGCCAAAGTCGGGATGATAAAATTTATTCAGCGCGAAATCTGGATAGTTATTATAAAGCCAAGGGCATAAGAGTAAGAAGATAAGGTTGAAAGCTATATTGACAGAGATAGATACCATCTTCAGTGTCATAAAGCGTATGGGTCTCTGCTGATGTCTTAGGTATGCAAATGGAATTGTCATAAATGCATCTAAAGCCACACAAATAACCATCATTAGAATGTGGTCTTTTTGAGGATAATGCAAAATATCGGATAGAGGACTGATGAATATACAGCACAGCATGATAAATAATGCCGAAGTTGTACCCAATGAAATCAATGATGTGGAATAGACTTTTGTCGAATCCTCTTCTTTTTTATTCATGAAACGGAAAAATCCGGTTTCCATTCCATAAGTCAACAGTACAAGAAATAGAGCTACAAGGGCATACATACGGTTTATCTTGCCATATTCAGCAGCTTGAGAGAATATGTATATATGTAACGGGAATAAGCAATAGTTGAGAAAACGGCCAATGATGCTACTCAATCCGTAGATTGCAGTATCTTTTGCCAAACCTTTCATTCCTTTTCCCGCCATATCAATAATTTGGGTACAAAAATAATATTTATAATCTATAGAAGAGTGTCTTTTTGTAACTTCTTTTCTTGAATATCCTTATTTGATTAGTGGGACAATAGCTGTTTACGCAACTATAAAAAGCCTTGTTTGATTACATTTTTTCCATATTAAGAATTACCTTTGCGATAATAAATCAAAAAGAAAGCTCCATGAACTACTATCATTTATCTATACTAGTACACCGTCAAGCTCTTAGATATGGGAAAAAGACAGCTCTGAAATATAGAAATCCATACGAGAAAAAATGGAAGAGTATCTCATGGAGGAAGTTTTCCGACTATGTGATGAAGACGGCTTGGGCAATGGCTGAACTAGGAGTAAACGAAGGCGATAGAGTAGCTGTATATTCACAAAATATGCCTCCATATCTGTTTGCTGATTTTGCATCTTATGCTAACAGGTGCGTGTCAGTACCCATTTATGCGACATCTTCGCCATCGCAGGTCGAATATATTGTAAATGATGCTAATGTAGAATTGCTTTTTGCCGGAGAGCAGTTTCAATATAATAATGCGTTTAAGGTACAGGAGAAGTCTTCTGTATTGAAGAAAATAATAGTCTTTGACAAGAATGTTAAGTTTCATCCGGACGATAAGACATCTATATATTTTGACGATTTTATTGCTACAGGCGAGAACTCTAATACAGAGGTGATTGTCCGTGTGAGGATGAAATCGAGGCGAGATGATGATATTGCGTGTATTATCTATACATCGGGTACAACGGGCGAGCCGAAGGGTGTAGTTCTTCCTCACTCGTGTTTCCTTCAGATATTCCGCATACATGATATGCGTCTGACTATGACATCGAATAAAGATGTGTCGATGAATTTTCTTCCTTTGGCTCACATTTTCGAAAGGGCTTGGACTTGTTATGCCATTCATAAAGGGATGACAACGGTAATAAATCAGGATGCTAAAGAGATTCAGAAATCTATAAAGCAGGTACACCCCACTATTATGTGTAGTGTGCCTCGTTTTTGGGAAAAAGTATATGCCGGAGTTAATGAAAAAATAAGTAATTCGAAAGGCTTTATGAAATGGTTATATACGCATTCTATCAGGACAGGGCGAAAATATAACCTAGATTATAAGAACAATGGCATAAAGCCTCCATTGGGTCTGAGTATTAAATTCTTTATTTATAATAATACTATTTTCCGCATACTGAAAATGGTTATCGGAATAGAGAAAGGTAATATTTTTCCGTGTGCGGGTGCACCTTTATCTGATTCAATAAATGAGTTTCTACAATCGGTAAATATTCCTCTTATTGTGGGTTATGGACTGACTGAAACTAGTGCTACGGTAAGTTTTTACCCGGAAAAAGAGTTTGTGATTGGCTCTGTAGGTACTCTGATGCCGGAAGTGGAAGTCAGAATAGACGAGAGCAATAATGAGATTCTGGTGAAGGGAAAAACCGTGATGCGGGAGTATTACAATAAGCCGGAAGAAACCGCTAAGGTATTTACAGAGGATGGATTTTTCCGTACTGGAGATGCCGGCCATATGGAAAACGGCGTATTGTTTTTGACCGAACGCATAAAGGATCTTTTCAAGACGGCTAATGGTAAGTATATTGCACCACAGGCTATTGAAACAAAAGTGGCAGAAGATAAGTTTATCGACATGATTGCGGTTATAGCTGACGAACGTAAATTTGTGAGTGCTCTTATCGTCCCTGATTACAATGCGTTGACAGGCTATGCTGATGTGAATAATATAGCTTATGATAAGCCTGAAGATTTATTCTCTAATGTGGATATACTGAGAATGCTGGATGGGCGTATTGAACTGTTGCAGGCAAATTTTGCTCCTTATGAAAAAATCAAGAAATATAAACTGCTGGCAGAACCATTTACCATGGAAGGCGGCGAGCTTACGAATACTTTGAAAATAAAGAGGAAGTTTGTAGCCGAAAAGTATAAGGATATTATTGATACGATGTACGAAGAATAATTGATTATTCCTGATCTATTTATTGGATAAGAATGGCTGGTATATATATTCATGTTCCATTTTGTAAGACGCGGTGTATATATTGTGATTTCTATACACGTACGGATATTTCTCCTAAAAATGATTATGTATCGGCGGTCTGTGAGGAATTAGAACTTCGTAAAGATTATATTAACAGTGAATCTGTAAAAACTATATATTTTGGAGGGGGAACCCCGTCTCAATTATCACAGAATGACTTTGTAAAGATATTTAATGCTATTCGGGGAAATTACCGTGTAGAACCTGATGCGGAAATCACTATGGAGGCTAATCCAGATGATTTGTCTGATAAATATCTGGAGTCTATCAGGACTTTGCCCTTTAATCGACTCAGTATTGGGATACAGAGTTTCAAGGATGAAGAATTACAATTCTTGAAGCGCAGGCATTCGGCAAAGAGGGCACAAGAAGTAGTTTTGTATTGTAAGTCTTTAGGGTATGATAATATCAGCATAGACTTAATGTATGGCTTACCCAATCAGACGATGGAAATTTGGGAGCAAAATCTGAATACGGCTATCTCTTTAGATGTTCAACATATTTCATCTTATCATCTTATATACGAACAAGGAACAAGGTTATATCGCATGTTCAAAATGGGCGATGTAAAAGCTGTAGAGGAGGATTTGAGTGTAGATATGTTTTCCAGAATGATGGATGGATTGAGCGATGCGGGGTTTGAGCATTACGAAATATCTAATTTTGCCAAGAATGGTCTATATTCGAAACATAACAGTTCGTATTGGCTTGGAGAAAAGTATCTTGGTCTTGGTCCTGCGGCTCACTCGTATGATGGACAGAATAGGGCTTGGAATATAGCATCCATATCTAAATATATAGCGGGTATCAATAATAGCCAACCTAATCTGGAAATAGAATTTCTGGATAATAATACAAAGTACAATGATTATATATTGACCGGCTTACGTACTAAATGGGGTGTCAATATCGGCGAGTTGGAAAAATTATACGGTAGTCAATTGAAAGCTTATTGTTTAAATAATGCAGATAAATATATAAGCCGTGGCTATGTAACTTATGAGAATGATGTATTAAAACTTACACGTGGGGGCATCTTTATTTCGGATGGAATAATGAGTGATCTGATGTGGATAGATTAATATATTTACTTCTTTCCTAAATATTCACAAGCTTCATTTAGAGCCTTCGTCACATACCATCCTTCCGCTAATCTATCACTGATTGTCAGTACATTTTTTTTCATTACCTCGTATTCTTCTTTGCTGATAGATGATAGGGTAGTATCGACATCCTCTAACGAACTTATACATATTCCAATATTGTTTTCTTTTACAAATGGAGCTAAGGCCGCTTTGTCCCATATGATAATAGGAAGCAGGCAACGGATATAAAGAGATGTTTTGTGCGGATTGTTGTATTTAAGATATTCTCCTGTAACTCCACTGCAAGTTGAAATAGAATCTCCATCCCAAACAAGACCGAAATGTCCGTCCGCATTTTTTATCAGTTCATCTGATGGCACGTAACCTTTATAGGTGAAAAAATCCTTGTTAGTGACTGAATCCTGATCAAATCCTCCTCCATACAGATTGAAGCGATAAGAATGTATCTGTTCTCCCAGTTTATACAAGAAGGCATTTTTTTTATGACTCAGTGCTCCTGCATATACTACCATATAAGGTAGGGAAGCAGGTTCCTTTAAAGTGGCTTTGTCAGAAGATAGATAATCGAAAATCTCCAGACAGCCGATTTGTGCTTTCGATTTGTGTTGCAATAGCCATTGTTTCATTGTTTCGTTGTGGGCTATTATATAATCGGAATGATTGAGCCTCTTAATTTCTTGCTCTATTGTAAGCCGTTTGCGACGAAATGCTCCTAAATCATGAATGATAGTTACCACTTTAGCTCCGCGAAGGTGAGCCATATTGCAGACAAATGCATAGTATTTTTTTAACGGATATTGGAGGACAAGTATATCTCCTTTACGCAGGCTGAAAGGTACTTTAAGTACACCTAACAAGGTGATTAAAAAGCCTGATATCTTATTGTCATATGACGTTTGCTTAAGTCCTGCATTTTTATATCCCGATGCTGTTAATATAGTTTCTATATCGGTTTTGGCTTTATTGCCTGCACTGCTTAAGCCTTTATAATTTTTAGAAAGGAATTGTTTACTCATAGTTTTTAAGCAAGTTCTTTTTTTGCTAAATCCATTGCAGATTTTACCGAATCATCCATATCGAAATAAGCATATTGTCCTAGCCGTCCGCCGAAGTAGAGATGAGGGTAGAGTGCTGCTTTCTCTTTATATTTATTATACATCAACGTATTCCGTTCATCGTTTATCGGGTAATACGGTTCGTTGTCTTTTGCATATTCTCCTGGGTATTCTCTGGTAATGATTGTTGTGGGCTGTGTGCCGAATTCAAAATGTTTATGTTCTATAATGCGGGTATATGGTACTTTACATTCATTATAATTCACTACGGCATTTCCCTGATAATTGTCTATGTCAAGTCTTTCGTGTTCGAAATGTAAGCCTCTGTATTCGAGTTTTCCAAATTCGTATTCGAAGAATTCATCTATACATCCTGTGAAAATGACTTTATCGGCAATAGAGTTGAAAAACTCTCTGTTTTCTAAATAATTGGTGTTTAACTGTACTTCAATTCCGTCTAGCAAAGCATCGATGAGTTTATTATATCCGCCTATGGGTATTCCCTGATATGGATCGTTAAAGTAATTGTTGTTGTAAGTAAAACGTAGTGGAACACGCTTTATGATAAAAGCGGGAAGTTCAAGGGCTGAACGTCCCCATTGTTTTTCTGTATATTCCTTGATGAAAGTATAATAGATATCCTCGCCACAAAGTTTCAATGCTTGCTCTTCCAGATTGGCGGGTTCTGCAATGTGAGAATATTTACTTCGTTGTCCGTCTATTTTTGTTTTCGCTTCAGACGGTGTGTTGACTCCCCACAATTTATTGAACGTATTCATATTGAATGGGAGATTGTATAGATTTCCCTTATAATTTGCCAGTGGAGAGTTTACGTAATTATTAAATTCAACGAAAGAGTTTACAAATTTCCAGATTTCCTTGTTGTCTGTATGGAAAATATGAGCACCGTATTTATGTACGTTTATAGAGTCTATCTGGTCGCAATAAATATTGCCTCCGGTATGAGCACGTTTGTCTATAAGTAAACATGATTTTCCTTTCTGCTTTGCAAGGTGAGCAAAGACAGAACCGAATATACCTGTACCTACTATAAGATAATCGTAGTGCTTCTGAATCATTGATATTAAATTTTCAATGAGCAAAAATAAGCAATAAATATGAATATCCTGATTTTCTTTTCTTTGATATGTGTAACTTATTGATATACAGTAAAATGATTTGGTTTTCGTCTTTTTTGATGTAATGATCTGTATATGAGTCGTTTATTTTGTCTGTCTTTCTGAAAGTAGCCCTTTGACTTGTAATTAACCTTCGGAATGTTATGGGGTAAAAAAAGAGGCTGCCAATCATTGACAGCCTCCTATTAAAAATTGGTATATCAGAGAAAATTGTTTATTCGATTCCTCCACCTAGAGCTTTATAAAGCTTCACTGTGGCTTGGAGCTGTTCGAGTTTATCACTTACCTGACCAAGCTGAGCTTGCAATAAGCTTTGTTCGGCTTGTATTACATCTGTAGAAGTTGCTTCTCCTTCTTTTAGCAATTCCTTTGTGTCATCTACAGCCATGAGCAAGGCATCTACTTGTTTTGTGCGATTGCCATTCTTACGAAGCGATGATTCGTAGGTATATAGTATGTCTGATACCTCTTGTCCAGCTTCAAGAACGGTTTTTTTGAATGTAAGCAATGCTTCTTCTTGCTGTGCTTTTGCTACTTTGAATTGTCCCTTCAACTGATTACCTGCAAATAAAGGCTGGGTAACGCCTCCTACAATATTTGCAAGAATATTGGTCGGCTGGAAGAACTGTGATAAAGTATTGGAACTATATCCTATTGTCGAAGTACTAAGGGTAATAGAAGGATACAATGATCTTTGAGCTGCATTTTTCATCTCAAATGCATATCTGAATCCCATCTCTGCTTGCACTACATCTGGTCTTTTAGCTAACATCTGTGCCGGAACACCGGTTTCTAATTGTTGTGGAACAACTTGTGTCCGTATCGTTGTTCTTGTTATTGAACCCGGTTTGCGACCTAGCATAATGCTTAGAGCATTTTCTAATTGTCTGATTTGACTTTCTAGCTCTGGTACGCTGACCTCGGTGCTATAAAGTAGCCCTTCGCTTTGCTTTACGGATGCACGAGTGACATTGGGCATACCGGCTTGCATCAAATCTTCTATTGTTTCAGTACTTTCTTTTAATAAACCAATAGTTTCTTTGGTAATTCTCAATTGCTCATCTAGTGCTAATAAAGAGTAATACGTAGTAGCAATGTTTGAAACCAAAGATGTCTGAATCAGGTTTTTATATGCCTGAGTACTTATCAATTGCGCAAATTGTGCTTTTGATCTGCTGTTCAGCTTACCCCAAAGATCAAGTTCCCATTGAACCGCAAGACCCAATCCATATTGAGTTGTATGATATCCCAGCACTTTTTCTTTTCCGTTTTTCAAGCTGGTTCTCGTATGGTTAGCTTGTCCGGCTAAAGCCACTGTAGGAAAGTATGCTGATTTAGCCATCACTAAGCTTGCTTCGGCTTGTTGAATACGGGTATAGGCAATTTGTAAATCAAAATTATTAGCCAATCCTTCATCTATTAATGCCTGAAGAGCAGGGTCTGCAAAATAGTCTCGCCATGGGATATTTGCAATCGTTGTTGTATCTGTAGGGGTTTCTCCTCTATACAAATCAGCTGAGTCTGATTCGGGAGTTTTATACTTATTTGTATTTAGTATCCCACAGGAGGTGAGTCCCATTGAGAGTACTACTCCCAATAGAATCACACCTTTTGTATATTTACTTATCATATTCATAATTTTATTGCTGTTTTCTGATAAATTCGTCATTAGTATTGATCATGCCCGATTTACTAATCTTATCCTGAATTGTCTGGAATATAATGTATAGAGAAGGTATAACCAAGACTCCGATCATTGTACCGATAAACATACCACCTATGGCACTGATACCGATAGATTTGTTTCCGATAGCTCCGGCACCGGATGCAACGAAAAGAGGGAATATTCCGGCTATGAAGGCAAACGATGTCATCAAAATTGGTCGAAGACGAGCTACAGCTCCATTTACGGCGGCTTCTACAATACTCATACCTTGTTGGCGGCGTTGCACAGCATATTCTACAATCAAAATAGCGTTTTTAGCCAGCAACCCGATAAGCATAATCATCGATATCTGGACATAGATATTGTTTACAATACCTTGCGATATACCAAATATCATCAGGAAGATGAATACTCCGGCCAAACCAACCGGTAGAGAAAAGATAACCGCTAATGGTATAATATAACTTTCGTATAGAGCACATAGCAAGAGGTAAACGAATATCAAACAAATACCGAATATAAGAATTGTCTGGCTACCACTGTTTGCTTCCTCACGAGTCATCCCCGAATACTCATACGTATATCCGTCAGGTAAGATTGTCTTATCTTGAGATAGTTCTTCCAGTAATTGTAATACATCACCAGAACTCTTTCCATCAATGAGATTAGGTATAATCGTTAAGTCTATAGATGAATACATATTGAAACGGCTCAATGTAGGCGGAGCATCAATGTCTTTTATCTGAATGAATTCTGTGACAGGAGCCATTTCACCTGACGCTGTTTGTACAAATATACCGTTCAGATCTTCTAATTTCCTTCTGTATTCAGGCGATGCTTGTAATACAACCCTAAATTGTTTACCGTATAAGTTGAATGTTGACGCATATGAACTACCTATATAGCCTTGCAATGTTCCCATTACTTGACTTAGTGTCAACCCGGCTGCTTTTATCTTTGGCAAATCCGCAGATATTTCCTTTTGAGGGAATGCAGGGTTAAAGTTTGTCATCGCCATAAGGACAACATCATTTCTAGACCTTAATTTTTGCAGAAGGTTTTGGGCTACATCGTTAAACTTGTTTATGTCTCCACCCATGCGGTCTTGTAGCTGCATTTCAACTCCGGCTCCAAGCCCGAATCCTTGAAGGGTAGGTGTAGCAACAAAGAAGAACGTTGCGTCCTTAATGTGACTTGTTTTCTCTTTTAATATAGCGGATACTTCATTTGTCGACAATTTACGATCGTTCCATGGGTGCATCTTTACAATTAATGTACCATAAGAACTGTTCATACCTGCCATGAAGTTTACACCTGTAATGTTTGTTACAGCTTTTACCCCCTCTATATCATTTGCGATATCTACAACTTGGCTAACAACAGAGTCTGTTCTTTCCAAAGATGATCCGGGAGGTAATGTGACAAAAGCAATAACACCACCACTATCCTCATTTGGCACGAAGCCGGTTGGAAGCATCTTCATTAATCCAAACAGAATAACTGAAGATATAGCTATAATGGCTACTGTAATCCAACGGTTCTTTTTCTTTCCTAAGAAGTGTAGTGAATTTTTATATTTGCTTGTGGCACTATTAAACATCATGTTGAAATAATAGTAGAAACGTTGTATAAAACCTTTCTTTTTATGTTCTTCGTCATGAGCTTTTAAGAACAACGCACAAAGAGCCGGACTTAGTGTTAATGCATTGACTGCCGAAATAAGGATGGCTATAGCAAGAGTCAAACCAAATTGTTTAAAGAATATACCTGTAGTACCTCCGATAAAACTAACAGGGACGAATACCGCTGACATAACTAATGTTATGGAAACGATAGCAGGTGCTATTTCTTTCATTGCAGTCATTGTTGCCACCTTTGGATCTTTTTCTCCGGCATCCAACTGGGCATGAACGGCCTCGACGACGACGATCGCATCATCGACCACAATACCGATGGCCAATACCAGTGCAAACAATGTTAGCAAGTTAACAGAGAATCCGAATACTTGTAAGAAAAAGAATGTACCAATGATAGCAACAGGAACGGCTACGGCAGGAATAATAGTGGAGCGTATATCTTGTAAGAAAACAAATACGACAAGAAATACCAATACAAACGCTTCGAGTAATGTGTGGATAACTTTTTCGATAGATGCATCCAAAAATTCGCTGGAATCCATCATATAATTAAACTGTACTCCTGAAGGTAAAGCCTTTGCCGCATCAGCTAATACAGCCTTTACGTTTGTAATTACTTCCTGTGCATTTGATCCGGCAGTTTGATTAATCATTATAAATACAGATTCGTCTTTGTCTGTTTCTGAAACAACACTGTAATTCAATGATCCTAATTCCACATTTGCCACATCTTTCAACCTGAGGATTTGTCCGTCTTGAGAACGTAATATGATATTACGAAACTCTTCTTCTGATTGAAGCTTTCCTGTATATCTTAATGTGTATTGGAAAGACTGGTCGCTATTCTGTCCTAGTTCACCAGGAGCCGCTTCTATATTTTGATCTTGTAAAGCTGCAGTGACTTCCTGAACAGAAATTTTGTAAGAGGACATAACGTCAGGCTTCAACCATACACGCATAGAGTAGTCTCTGGCTCCAAATACACTAGCGTTACCAACACCATATACACGTTTGATCTGTGGAAGGATATTGATATTTGCATAGTTCTGCAAAAACTCTCCATCATAATCAGGATTGTTTGTACTTAGAGTAAGCCCCAAAAGTGTACTGTTTTGTTGTTTAGAAACAGTAACACCCAATTGAGTTACTTCCTGAGGTAATAACGGATTGGCACGGGCCGCAAGGTTCTGCACATTTACCGCAGCAATATCCGGATTTATTCCTTGCTTAAAGAATACCCTGATAGTTGCAGTACCATTACTTGCCGATGATGTCATATATGTCATACCTTCTACCCCGTTTATTTGTTCTTCGAGAGGTATTACCACACTATTCATTACCACATCCGCATTTGCACCCGGATAGGTAGCTTGAACCTGTACTGTCGGAGGTGCGATATCGGGATATTGTTCTACAGGCAAGGTTGCCAAACCAATGATCCCTAATACCACAATGATGACAGAAATTACTGTAGATAGTACAGGTCTTTCTATAAATGTCTTTAACATTGTTTCTTTATTTTATTTATTAAATATAATAGTCTAATTATTTTGCTATAACTCTGGCACTATCTACTAATGTAGCAATACCACCTGTTATAATACGATCTCCTGCAGACAGCCCTTCTGTTACAACATAATTTTTACCATCAGGTGTAGGTACAACAGATATAAGGGTTTGCACAGCTATAGAATCATTTACCACTTTATATGTCAGATATTTATTTTGTTTAGTAAATGTTGCCACCTGTGGAATAATAATAGCATTCTCTATGTGTTTAGGAATAGATATATTTCCACTGAAACCACTTCTTAATATGCCATCTTTATTCGGAAAATCAGCTCTGAAAGAGAATGATCCTGTAGATACGTTAGCTAATCCTGATACAGTCTTGATTTTACCTTTTTCAGCATATACTTTCTTATCAGCGGTTATCAAAGTTACTTCAGGTAATTTGCTGATTTTCTCAGCCTGAGTTTTACCATCTAAACCATCTAGTAAGTTTACAAACTCTTTTTCATTCATTGAAAAATAAGCAAAAACATTACCGATACTAGATACAGTTGTTAGTATATTCTGAGAGTTAACCAAACTGCCTAAACGATACGGGATAGAGCCAACTACTCCATCAACAGGACTTGATACGTTTGTCCACCGTCTAGTTTCTTCTGCATTGCGCAAAGCCGCTTTAGCTTGCTCCAATGTAGCTAATGACGTTTGATAGGCATTCTCATAAGTAGCGAGATTAACTTTACTCATGATCCCTTTTTCTGCTAGTGGACGTATTCTGTTTACATTCAATTCTGCAGTATTCAGTTGAGCCTGAGCACTGGCTACTGTAGCCAAAGCTGTGGTGTAAGTCTGTTCTGTTTGAGGGGAATTGATTTTAAATAAACTCTGTCCCTTTTTAACAACTGAACCTTCGTCCACAAACATTGCATCAATAAAGCCGTCTATACGAGGTCTGATTTCTATATCTTCCTGTCCTTTTATCGTCACAGGCAGAACTGTTTCTAACTCCACATTCTCTTCATTCAATACTTTTGTCGGATACTCTTTCGGGGTCGTATCAACCTGTCCGAAAGGATTGGAATTCTTGTTCCCACAAGAAACCATAACCAATGATAGAGCTATTGCTCCAAAAACAATCTTTCTCACGTCCATACCTAATTAATTATTTAAACTGTTTGTTTTATTTAATCTGTCCATTTCTTGCAATAGATTTTGCAATTGAAATTTTAGTGCCTCTTTATCAATGTTTTCGAATAGAATATTCTGAGACTCTTTTAATTTTGTTATAGCTTTTACAAACAAGATTGAACCGACTTCTGTCATTTCCACAACACGAGCTCTTGTATCTGTCGTACTTTCTCTTCTGTTTATTAAGCCTTTTTTTTGTAAATTTCTGAGTACCGTTGATGTAGTCATTGGATCAATGTCTGTCTCTTGAGATAGAACAATTTGAGTTGCTTCTATTTCTAGCTTTGACATGTGGTATATGGCACCGAGTAATTCTAATTGTGGACTGGTTAGTCCGAATTCATCTAATATCTTATGTTTACCTCTTTGCCAAAATTTAGTAACTCTCCATATTAGGTATCCAATATCATCATTGGGTTTTCCTAATTTAATGCAATTATCATTCATTCATTTTTCTCTTAAAATCGAGGACAAATATAGTAAGTGTGCTTATAATAAGTTTTGTGTTTTTTTATCTAAATTCATTTCGTTAACATTTTTTAAATCGACAATGAACAATCGTTCACATTTTCACAATTCTTTAAATTATAATTTCTGAATATAGGCGAAAATAAAATCTATTGAGGAGTATATTATTTGTGTAAATACTTCTAAGAAGCAATTTAATTTGCTTATTATGCGAATTTCTGCTAGCCATAATTCTCTAAAGAAATATGCAAAGGAACTATCTTTTCACGAAACATATGTTATTAATTCAAAAAGATGACAGGATATTCATATTTATCCTGTCATCTTCATTGTTATAATATTAGACTCCTAAATTCCTAAATCCTTACATACCTTTTCTATTTTACGTTCCGAAGCAGCATCGACAGCATCGTATTCTTCTCTCGATTTGAGCTTACTCTGTACTTCTATATAAAATTTAATTTTAGGTTCTGTACCTGAAGGTCTGATCGAAACCTTAGTGTTGTCTTCTGTAAAATACTGCAACACGTTAGATGTTGTAGGCATCTCTAGTGTAAATTCTTCTCCTAAATCTAAATCTGTAGCTTTTAGCGTTACATAGTCTTTGATAAGGGTAACCTTAGAACCGGCTATCTCCTTGATAGGATTTTCTCTGAAGTTTTTCATCATTCTTTCTATCTCCTCAGCACCATTCCGTCCTTCTTTAGTCACAGATATACCTTGTTCTTTCGAGAAGCCATATTCTACATAGATATCTTGCAGCATTTCATACAATGTTTTTCCATTATCTTTAGCCCATGCTGCAATTTCGCCGAATAATATAGCCGCAGATACAGAATCTTTATCACGAACAAAATCTTCGGCAAGGAATCCGTAACTTTCTTCTCCTCCGCCGATATATTTTCGTTTTCCTTCCAATTCACGCATTACAGCAGCAATCCATTTGAATCCTGTATAGCATTCAAACATTTCCACGCCGTTTTTCTCCGATACTTTTTGCGTCAATGCACTAGTAACAATAGTACGTACAGTATATTCTTTACCGGTAAGCAAGCCCAATTCTTTTCTACGAGTAATGATATAGTAGATAAGAATAATCATGGTTTGATTACCATTCAGCAAAATAAATTCACCCTTATCGTTACGAATACCTGCACCAAAACGGTCAGCATCGGGGTCTGTTGCAAATACGAGATCTGCATTTGTTTCTTCGGCCTTCTTTACGGCAAGAGCCAATGCTGCAGGATCTTCTGGATTGGGGGATACCACAGTAGGGAAATCTCCACTCAATACGTCTTGTTCTGGTACATTTATAATATTTGTAAATCCACTTGCTTTTAAAGCTTTTGGAACAATGGTAAAGCCTGTTCCGTGCAGAGGCGTATAGACAATACCTATATTATTATGGCGCTTGATAGAATCCGGAGAAAGAAGGACTGATTGGATATCGTTTACATACGCATCATCCATCTCTTTTCCTAGTATCTCAATAAGCTCTTTGTTGCCATCAAATTTTATATTCTCAACGTTTACGCGGTTTACTTCGGCAATAATATTTTTGTCATGTGGGGGGATAACTTGAGCTCCGTCTTCCCAATATGCTTTATATCCATTATATGCTTTTGGATTATGTGAAGCGGTAATCATAATACCACTCTGGCAGCCAAGTTTGCGGATGGCATAAGAAACCTCTGGTGTAGGGCGCAAATCTTCGAATAAATAAGCTTTAATGCCATTTGCAGAAAGAATATCAGCCGATATTTCCGCATATTTCCGACTGTTATTCCGGCAATCGTGTCCAATAACTACTTTTATTTGTTTTAATGAAGAAAATTCTTTCAATAAATAGTTTGCAAGACCCTGAGTTGCTGCTCCGATAGTATATATATTAACTCGGTTACTACCAACTCCCATAATTCCACGTAGGCCTCCTGTTCCGAACTCAAGATCTTTGTAGAAGGCTTCTATCAATTCGGTTTTATCTTCTTTATCTAATAATGCTTGTACTTCCTTCCTTGTTTCCGCGTCATACTTGTCCGAAAGCCATACTTTGGCTTTGGCTGTTACTTGCATTAACAAATCGTTATTCTCCATTTTGTTCTGCTTTAGATGTTATTGTTCTATGTCGTATTTTATCAATTGCAAGTAACAAAAATAGTAAATTTTTATCTTAGGAAGGTATATGATATTGATAAAATGATTACAAGATGAGGTTTCATAGAATTAAATATATCACAATAAGATAAATGTTATTCTATATGAGATAAATAGTGTAGATTGTCAATTGAGAAAGTATAGCCTAATATTAACTCAGGCTATACTTAATCTGATCGTATAAAAATAGAAATATGTTTTCATCAACACCATGCGTAATTAAAGTTTCCTTGTCGGCTTCAAATAAGGAAAGCAATTGAGTGAAATCATTTTCTATATAGAAAGCCTGCCTGTAATATGATATAGCATTTTTCATTTTTCCTATGCATAATTCAACATGGCCTGCATTTAAATAATCATGGACAGTTGGTTTTCTTGTCAGTATCTGATTATAGTACTTTTGCGATAAATCGTATTTTTTTAACAGAAAAGCAGTCCATGCTATCGGACGTTGAGCTTTTGCTCCTTTAGTATCGAGTAGCTCTACTTTGAAATATGTATTTAACGCTTCTTCATAATCATTCAACTCTAAATAGCAATGCCCAATATTTAGTTCGATATTGATATTGTCCGGTGTCAGTTTTGCTGCTTTTTTATAATATTCAAGTGATAATTCGGGCTTTTTCTGTGTTCGGTATAATTGCGCAATTCTTTTTATAATCCAAGAATTATTCGGCTTTAGCAGATCAGCTTGTAGGTAGGCGCTTAACGCACCGTCCAGATCGTTAATCATTTGCTTACAATAGCCGATCTTTTGCCAGATATTATCGCTGAGGTCATCTGATACCGAAAGCTTTTCAAGTATATGCAGAGCCTCATTAAAATTGTTTTTTTCAAAACAATAGAAGGCAATTTTTCTCATATCTTCTTTACTTGAAATTAACGGAGCTATTGATTTTTTATCATAGAAATTGATACTCAGATTAAATATATCAAAAAAGCTGTTTTTATAAGGGTTTAATTTAAAGAAGCGGTATAAATCCTGGATATACTGGTTAGACACGATTTCATCATCGATGGTCGGATTCATCGCCTGAGCTTCTTTTTGTAGTTCTTTTATCTGTTCCGATTCGGCACCCATTCGCCCCATCATCATATCCCGTTGAGCCTGGGATATTTGAGCAAGACTTAAACAAAATGAGTATTTGTCGGAATTACACATATGTCCCGAATCGAGAACGGCTGCTTTGAGTAAATTATTTTCATTTCCTTCTGGGAATAGTGATGATATTTCGGAATACGATGGGTCGAATGGCAAAAACCAGTTACTCATCTCAGAAAAGAAAGGGAAGTGTTTCAAGCTAGAAAATGTGGAGTGAAAAACATCAGCACCCTCCATCTGTAAGTTTGAATATTCTTGTAGTTTTTGACCCAGTCCCGACTCTTCTAGTTCTTTTTGCCATTCAGGATTTTTTTCTGAAAAATCGGTTTCACCCATCAATTCTTCCATATTCAACTTTCTACCTGCCAGATTATTGAACTTCATCATCTCAGGAAGTATTTCTTCTTTTATTTTTTTACTTATTTGTTCTGTTTCGCGTGAACGTATCAACTGAATGATTATTCTTAGAACTGCCCTTCTGAAATCCTGATTTTCAGACAATGTTCCTAATTGGTCTTGCAACTCTGCGTATAAAGGCCAACGCGTATCATACATTTGCATGACAATGACTAAGCCTACTATAGCTCTGGTTCTTAAATGCATATTGTCAAAGACTGTCGCTTGCATCAACAATTGCACTTTCCTCGAATCGAATCGATGAAATAAACTTAATGTTATAGCAGATAAAAAGAGGCTTTTTTCGCGAGTTGGAATTTCGAAATTATGGAGGAATGATAAATATTTATCAAAATCATTTTCCGTTGTACGGAGCGACACATAAGTATTGTAAAACATATCAGAACCTATTCTTTCTCGTTTTACAGATAAATCTCGCTTTCTGCTTTGCTTTTCGTCGCCCTCTTCCAGTAAATCTACAAGAGAGAAGCTGTCAGAAATCTCTTTTAACTGAGATTGATAATCGGTGATGTTTCTAGTGTTTAACGCATTGATTCTATATTTCTCGTAAAAAATATTTGATGAATTTATCCTTAATAGCTCATCAGCTGTGTCGTCAGTTAGTTCATAAAGAGAACGAAGAACGTTTTGGTAAACATTTTCACGTTTGGAATCTTCTACCCCTTCAAATAGATAATGGAGCATATATTTATAATTCGTCTCCAATTCACTCAAAGTTTCAGATAATTTCCAATCCTGTGTACTCAACGTTAATTTCATCAAAGCTTCAAACGCATCTTTTAACTGCCTTTTTGACAGATGAAGTAGGATTTCTTTTTTTAAGGATATTATGTCACGACTATTCATTGTGTATTTTTTTTCTATTAATTGGTCAGTACCAGCGTCGATGGAGCTTCTTTCATTAGTTTTGGGTTTCGGTCTTCCAACTCTATCCAGCTATTCAGGCTTATCATTATCAGATCCTGTTTTTTAAGAATATCGCTATCTACCGGTATGTTTTTGTTCCATAACTGAAACAGATAGGGGTTTATACTTTTAATTGCCCTTACCGATTTTGTAAAATCCATTGAAGTGTCCATCAATCCAATCGCATCCCACAATGTGATTCTTACATAAGAATTTTCAGACAGGAGTTCCATGAAATTACCTATAAATATGTCGTCCTCGTCTAATATAGGAACAAAAATATTTCTCATACCTATCAAACCTTTATCAATAAATATGCCAACTGGCATATCGCTTTTAGAAACAATGGTACGAGTTCCTTCGTCAAGCGGAGCCATCAACATTCTCCGCCATTTTTTCTGATTTCCTAATTTTGTCAGCAAGAAATTGGGTATATGTATCAGCCTGTTTGAAAATCCGAGAAATTTACCAAAAACATTGTTAGAGAAAATCGAACCTTTATATCCTATCAATAGAAAATCATAATCGCCTTTGTTTGCTATTTTGGCCACTCCTGTACTTATGTCGCCTCCGACCTTAAATATTGAGACAATATCTTGCTGCAAACTATGGGCTTCGTCATTTATCGGCCTAAATATTTCTTCTTCTTCCTCTTCTATTCCATATTGATAAAGCAGATTGCCTTCAGATAAGTGAAGCATAGTGAGTTCTGAAGTTGATTGTCTTTTTCGAATAAAGCTATTTGCTATACGCAATAGCTTCCTTCCTGTTTCTGGATTTTGGAACGATACAAGTATTTTATAATTGCGTCCGATCTGATCTGTTGCGGTCTGTCTTCTTTTAAAAATTCTATCTATAAGATTAAGCAGTGGAGAAGTCATGAATGTCGTAGTTAAAGCCATAACGACCATCATCGCAAATACTTCGGGAGTCAATATCCCCAAATCGAGACCAATGTTAAGTACAACTAACTCCATAAGTCCTCTGGTATTCATCAACGCACCTATGGTCAGGCTGTCTTTCCAACTATTTCCTGTAAATCTGGCGGCAAGAGCACTACCCATCATCTTTCCTACAATAGCAAGTACTATGATACCTCCGCATATAGCCCATAACCCCGGTTCGTTCAATAATCCTATTTGAGTGCGCAAGCCCGTATAAACAAAAAATAGAGGGAGCAATAATACCAAGGATACATCTTCTATTTTTTCAGTAAATAGATTTCTGAAATTAATATTCGGAGGCATTATTACACCAGCGAGAAAAGCCCCGAATAGGGCGTGAATACCAATAACTTCTGTTGCATATGAGGAGAGAAACAATATAAGAAAGAATATTCCCATTGAGGACTTACTGATTGTTCTCTTTGTCGTTTGTAGTTCTGCAATACGCTTCAGAAAAGGGCGGATAACCTTAAACATCAGATAGACATAAATCAGGGCAAGAGATATAATGAATAAAGCACTCAGAAAAGATCCGGCTTTTACTAAAGCTATAACTGTAGCTAACAGACACCATGCTGTGATATCATCAATAGCTGCACATGTGATGATAGTGCCTCCCAGAGGCGTCTTGTTGATCCCTTTTTCGTGTACAATCCGGGCCATAACAGGAAATGCAGCAATACTCATGGCGATACCCATAAACAAAGCAAAAGGTAGAAAAACGGTAGTTTGGTGTGTGAAATTTTCGAAAAGAAAATAGGCTACAAATACACCCAATGTAAAAGCTACAGCAATACTCGTGTGACTAATGATAAGTGCGTCATTTGCCTTATGTTTGATAGTTCTTAGGTTTAATTCCATTCCTACAATGAACATAAAGAGAATGAGGCCTATTTGACTGAGAAACTTAATATTCTCTAACGATGATACTGGAAAGAGAAAATCAGATATTTCGGGGAAGTATAATCCTAATAATGAAGGACCTAATACAATTCCTGCAAATATTTCTCCTACGACAGTCGGTTGACCGATTTTTTGACAGATCCACCCAAATATTCTCACAGCAAGTAAGATGACAACAATTTGAAGAATGAGAGTAGCCATCGGTGCGGCAATATCTCCGCTCAGATGCTGAAGAAAATCGCCCCATGCAGAATTCTTTGAAGCAAGGCCATAGATGTTGAGTTTTGCTTCTAAATTATAGCGGCCTTGTTTGATAATGAAATAAACCAGAATACAGAAAAAACTGATTACAGAAGTGTAGAAAATTATATTTTTGTATTTCTTCATGGAATAAATTTTCTGCTTATAGCTTTTTGATACAAATATACAACTTTAATAAAGAACGGGAAGCACTAAGATAGATTCATGTTATGAAGAAAAGATGTATATTTGGAGAAGAAAAAGGATTTTATACATTCTTATTTTTGTTATATATTTATATTATTAAGTAATAAATATATTTAATAGTTATGATACTTAGTGCATTAAAATATACGCGATATGCCGGTGCTCCTCGCGAGTGGAGTGTTGTAGGTAAAGACGATGATTATGTCTATTTTACCAATATTAATTTGCTTGTAGGTAAAAACGCTTCAGGAAAAAGCCGTACACTTAATATTATTCGAAAAATAGCAGGGCTTTTATCCGGAAGGGCAGACTTATCGGAGACAACTAGTCCGACTGAATATTTTGAATTGATATTCACAGATGAGGATAAACAATATAAGTATATCTTAGATTATAAAGATAGAGTTGTTGTTAATGAAATCTTATATCAAGATAACAAAATCTACTTAGATAGGAATAAAAATGTTTTGTTAAATACTCAAGGTGAGAGTATTATAGTTGATACTGATACATCAGAACTACTTATATCTAAACAGGATTTAAATGGACAGCCATACTTTAAGGATTTTGTTGCTTGGGGAGATTCGTTGAGAAATTATCTTTTTGCAAATCAGTTGGAAAAGAATCGTTTAGTTAAAGATTACACTCAAGCGAGTGAAGGGGATCAAGATATCGACGACCCGAATATGCTGGTATATACATTTTATAGAGGAAAACATTTCTTCGGAGAAGAGTATGTTGCAGAGATATCATCAAATATGCAAGAGTTAGGCTACTATATTAGCGATATCTGTATACAAGAAAAAAATGGCAAATATGGACTTTTTGTAGAAGAGGAAGGTGAGTATATGGTTTCGCAGCGAGAAATGTCGCAGGGGATGTTCAGGGCACTATCCTTACTCATTATGCTTACTTATGCGCGATTAAGCGGGCTATCTCTCTGTTTGTTGATAGATGATATGGGGGAAGGTTTGGATTTCGATAGATCGAAAAAAATGATGGATATAGTTATCAAGAAAGTGAATAATTCTGATATGCAATTTTTTATGACCTCAAATGATAGGACTATCATGAATAGGATTCCATTGCGATATTGGTCTGTAATAGATCGTGATCGTAATAAGTCTATATTTTATGATTATAAAAATTCAAAGGATACTTTCGAAGACTTTAAATATACAGGATTAAATAATTTTGACTTTCTGGCCACTAATTTCTACCGTAAAGGTTTTGGAATTATGGATGACGATAATGATAATGATTGATGAAACGAATCGCTTTTTTTGTTGAAGGACAAACCGAGCAGATTTTCGTGAATCGCTTAATTAAAGAAGTCCTAGGTACAGCATATGTAAATATAATACAAAAACAATTTCGAGGTGGGGTAAACATCCCGAAGCAGGAAATTGTGCGTAACTCTTCCTTTTCTCGCAATCCCAGATATGAAGTTCTTATCTTCGATTGCGGTTCAGATAATAGGGTAAAATCAGAAATTATCGAAAATATTGAGAGCCTCAGAAATAATGGTTATGAGATGATAATCGGGTTGAGAGATTTATATCCCCTTCCTATCAGTGATCTGGATAAATTGGAGATGGGCTTGCGTTATCTTCCCAAGAATCTGAAAAGTAATCAACAATATTTTGATATTATAATTGCTATACATGAAATCGAAGCTTGGTTTATGGCAGAAACGATGCACTTCAAAAGAATAGATAAGCGGCTGACAGGACGTTTTATTAAAGATAGGCTAGGGTTTGATCCATATTCCACCGATGCTCAGACGAGGGAGCATCCCGCAAAAGATCTGGACAATATATACAGGCTAGTAGGAAAGTCATATACAAAGCGGTATAATACAACTGTCCGTGTTGTGAATAAACTAGATTATAATAATATACGTAACTATCTACGTTACGATATGGAGCCCTTGGATCGATTGCTGAAGGTGGTAGAATCGTTTAAGGGTAAGAAAGGACGGTAAGTGACTTATTATAACAAAAAAGCTTGGAATAAACCCCAAGTTTTTTTGTTATAATAGCTTTTTTTCAAAAACTCCATTTACTAGATGTTTTTGCTGAGCCGGAACTAACTCCTTTATAGTATTTCAGAGCCTCTGGTAAATCTTTTTGTATTTGTTGAATACGCGTATTGTCAGAAGGGTGAGTACTCATAAATTCAGGGGTACTACTTCCTTTCTGTGACATACGTTGCCAAAATGCCGCTGCTACTGCCGGATCATATCCGGCCATTGCCATGAATATAAGTCCTAATTTGTCTGCTTCAAGTTCTTGTTTGCGAGAATATGGTAATAAGATTCCATATTGTGAACCGAGTCCTATAGCTACTGCTGCGGCTTGTTGTACACCTGCAGAACTACCACTTAGGGCGGCACCAACTGCTGCTGTACCATATTCGGTTGCTATCTGGTTGCTCATTCTTTCATTGGCGTGTTTGGCCACTGCATGAGCTACCTCATGACCCAAAACTACTGCCAAACCGGTTTCATTCTGTGTATAAGGCAATATGCCCTCATATACTACGATTTTTCCACCCGGCATACAGAATGCATTGACCTCATCACTCTTGACCAAGTTAAATTCCCATGAATAGTCTTTTACCTGATCTGCATATCCATTGCTTTTAAGATACGTTTCTACCGCGTTTGCTATATTACGCCCAACTCTTTGTACTAAGGCAGTATTGGTTTGGTCTGTAGATTTTGGAGCCGCTTTTATGAATTCTCCGTATTGCTGCAAACTCAAAGATAAAACTTCCTGATTAGAAACTAAAGATAATTGCTTACGCCCTGTAATGGGTACGCTTCCACAACCAGCAAAGAGCAGTATATATGTTACCAATAGTAGAGATAGGTGCTTTTTCGTCATAAGGTTTGTAAATTTGGTTAGATTAATAGTTGGATTTAATTTTTATTTGTTTTCTTGTTTTTCTTTTAATAAATCTCTGATTTCTGTAAGGAGTACTTCTTCCTTAGTTGGTGCAGGCGGCGTTGCAGGAGCTTCTTCTTTTTTAGACTTTAATGTGTTTATTGCTTTAATAGCAAAGAATATCGCTGTTGCAATAATTATAAAGTCAAGTACGGTTTGCAGAAATGTGCCGTAATTAACACTTACAGCGGCAGTATCAGCTGTAGCTCCCTTTATAATAAATTTTAAATCAGAAAAGTCAACTCCCCCCAATATTACCCCGATAGGAGGCATTATAATATCACTAACCAAAGAGGATACTATTTTACCGAAAGCTCCACCAACAATTACACCGACAGCCATATCAACGACGTTGCCGCGCATCATAAATTCCTTTAATTCTTTTATCACCGACATGAGTTATTCTATTTATTAGGTTGAAAAATAATTTACTACTAGTTTTAAAACACTAATTAATACATTTTGTTTAATATTATTTTAACTGTTGGTAGATTCTCTTTGTGTTGTATTTCAAAATAGTCTATACAAATATTTTGGGGCAAAGGTATTAAATAAGGTATAGTTTTGAAATATATTGAGGTTGAATCTTTGTCTTTATTCAGCAATATAGATCCATTGAGGTTTATTGTATCATTCTTAGTTTTGAAATCAAAAGCTAAAATATCTTCTTCGTGCCTCAAGAAAAAACTTATAGGTGAGTTATCGCGTATATCTGATATTTCTTTACTGTATTTTTCGTCTCTGAAGAATGTATTTTCCGGATCAGTATCTATAATATATTCTATCTGTTTGTAACTCTTGCTCATCGCAAATATACCTTTATAAAATGTACATGAAATAAAATTATTACCAGATATATTGTATATCTCAATTCGACCGTTTTTATACGTTTTTATTTGTGGAGGGAAAATAGGAGAGATGTAATTCCGGATATGTTTTTTGAACTTAATTTCCTGTTCTTTGGATGCTTTTATAATAAGTGTTTTTTCTTTCTCTTTAGAATAACATATAACAGCAGGGCAGGTTGTTGTATTTTTGATGAATTGTATAATTGGGCTGAGTGATGAATCATAAATTGATAGATTGTCAATGTTATAGTTTTTGTTTATATTGAATACTTGCGTCGTTTGTGGAGAAATATAACTGTATATATCAGCAGAAAAAGTCTCTTTATTATATTCCAACCCCTTATACATATTCCATCCGCCAAATAGGATAATAGCTACCAGAATAAATAAAATAATTATCTTTATCCAACGTTTCATCACTGTATAAAATTAGGGTGTGGTTCGCATATTATGTTTTTACATTAAAATAGGCTACTTCCTACAAAGATATATGAAAGCTTTAGTATTAAAAGAACTAAAATCTATATTTTGCTCGCCTGTGGGGACTTTTTTTGCATTGGTATTCTTACTGATAACGGGTGCTACATTATGGCTGTTTTCCGGTAGTTATAATTTTATAGATAATGGATATGCGGATATGCGAAGTTTCTTCTGGCTGGCATCCATACTGTTTATTGTACTAATTCCGGCTCTGACTATGGGGCTTTTTGCAGAGGAGAGGCGTAATAAAACCTTGGAAATCCTTATTTCCAGGCCAATTGGTACATGGAAGATCTATTTGAGTAAGTTTATTTCAATATATATATTTGTTATAACAGTCCTTGTCTCAACAATTGTCTATGCTTATTCTTTATATCAATTGTCTTATCCG
The DNA here is from genome assembly GCA_047972895.1 of Dysgonomonas sp. Classification (GTDB taxonomy): domain Bacteria; phylum Bacteroidota; class Bacteroidia; order Bacteroidales; family Dysgonomonadaceae; genus Dysgonomonas. Next base: position 42,931 of record JBKEBA010000052.1, on the reverse strand, counting down.
GAGGGAAATATCGAGATAAAAAGCATTATAGCTTCTTATATATCATTGATGATGATGTTGTTGATCTTCATTTCGGTAGGGTTATTAGGTTCGGCGATTACAAAAAATCAAATAGTAGCTTTTATTATTTCCTTGCTTCTCTCTTTATTCATCTTTTATGGATTTGATTTATTTTCAGGACTATTTAATACGGGTAAGTTACAGCTGTTTATTTCATCATTAGGTCTAGCATATCATTATGACATAATGCAGCGGGGAATCATTCAGTTAAGCGATGTACTGACTGTTGCCAATTATTTAATTTTGTTTATGGCTATAGCTCTCTTAATATTAGATCTTAAGCCTCGAGTAGTATATATATCTTTATTATTTATTGTTATATTGAATGTCATATTTATTTTCGCTCCGAATATGCGTTTTGATTTTACGAAAGACAAACGATTTACTTTGAGCCGTTATACTTTAAACTTATTAGAATCGATAGAAAAAGATAAATCAATAAGTGTAGAAGTCTTTTTAAATGGAGAATTAAACCAGGGATTTCAGAAACTTAATAATTCAGTAAATGATTTATTATCAGATTATATAAGTGTTGCGAACGGTAATGTATTTATGAAAAATATAAATCCGTATCAATTAATGGGTGATTTGGAAATACATAAATCCATGGATGATAAAGGTATGCCCGGGATTATGCTTAACGAAAAGGATAGAGAAGGCAAAATCAGTCGAAAGCTAATATATCCTTATGCAAGGGTTAGTAATAGGACGGATACATTAATTATACCATTACTTAAGAATATAGCCGGAAATACTGCTGAGGAAAACTTAAATGCCTCTATGGAAGGGCTTGAATATGAATTTACAGATGCTATACGATTATTATCTCAGAAGGAAGAAAGATCTATAGCCTTTGTTGAGGGACACGGGGAATTGCCAAGGTCATATGTTTATGACGCAGAAGAGCTGTTGTCGAAATATTACTCTGTAAATCGTGGGCAAATAGGAGGCGATGTAGGTGTATTAGATAATTTCGATGCAGTAATTATAGCTGGCCCATTAAAAAAATATTCAGAAACTGAGAAATATATCCTTGATCAATATATTATGTCCGGAGGGAAAGTGCTTTGGCTGATTGATGGGGTTTTCTATTCCTATAATGAATTGGCTGCTACAGGACATTCTGCGAGCATGAAGAATGATGTGAATTTAGATGATATGTTATTTACATATGGCTTGCGTATAAATCCCGATTTGATACAAGACAAGCAGAGTTCTTCTATTTATTTGGTGGCAGATGATGATCATCAATCAGCATCTTTACAACCCAATTTTTATCAGCCATTACTGATGCCATCGCCCACACATCCGGTAACAAATAACATAAGAGATGTGAAATCCGGATTTGTAAGTTCTATTGATATTGTAAACAATTCGGCCGAAATTATAAGTAATATATTATTGACCAGTTCAGCTAATGCGCATAGAGTCAAAGTACCTGAAATTATAGACTTTGATATAGAGCGAATTCAGAATAGTCCGAACTATTTTAATGAGCAATTTATACCTGTTGCTGTTAGTCTTGAAGGCAAATTTAACTCCATTTTTACAAATCGCCCAATACCAGATAGTATAAATTCAGGTAATCATGTTTCAATAGATCAAAGTAAAAATACCAAGATGATTGCAGTATCATCATCTGATGTAATAACCAATGAGATACAAGGTCGAGGAAAAGATTCTCAAGTTTTACCTATGGGATACGACCGTGTGTCACAGATTCAGTACGGAAATAGAGACTTTATTTTGAATGCCGTAAATTGGTTGACAGGTGATGATGAACTTATGGCTTTACGAACAAAAAAGCAGCAACTATATATGCTAAATAAACAAATCGCATATGAAGAAAGGAATAAATATGTTGTCATTAATATTTGTTTTCCTGTAATACTTATACTATTAATGATGGGAAGTGTATATGTGTATAGAAAAAGGAAATACGAAAAATGAAATTCTTAATAAAACTATGACTGAATTTATTTCCTTTTCATATAAAACTTTAGGATGATGTATATTTATTTGCATAATTGTTTTTTTTAGTTAACTTGCGTTCAATTATGTTATTTTATTAATGTCCAATATTAAAAAATCATTCTTTTACAATGGAAAATCAAACGGGAAATAAATCAGTTGTTAGTATCGGGGACTGGGTCATAACTATGATCATAATGATGATTCCTCTTGTTAATTTAATCATGCTGTTTGTCTGGGCTTTTGGTAGTGGAACATCCGAAAGTAAAGCTAATTGGGCTAAAGCCAGCCTTATATTTATGTTAGTAGGTATTATTATATCCATTTTATTCGGTGGAGCTATTATTGCTGCAATAGCAGGTATGGCACGATAGTGAATTTTGATAAAATTATAAACAAAAAGCCTTTCATTCTGAATGAAAGGCTTTTTGTTTATGAAATAGACTGTGAATGATAAATAAGATCCTTTTTTGGCCTCATAGAAGTATGAAAAATAACTAATTTTTTGTTTGCTAAAGCTATTTCTTTCTATATTTGTATGTACGCATTAAATTAGAAAATGGACCAGATAAAACAACAGATTGAAGCTCTTCGTGAGGAGTTAAATAAGCATAACCACGACTACTATGTATTATCTTCACCTACTATATCTGATTTCGAATTCGATAAGAAATTGAAGCAATTATCTGATTTGGAGTCTCAACATCCGGAGTGTTTTGATCCTAATTCACCTACTCAACGTGTGGGTAGTGATATTAATAAATCATTCAGACAAGTAAAACATAAATACCCGATGCTGTCGTTGGGTAATACTTACAATGAAGAAGAAGTAACTGATTTTTATAATCGGGTGCAAAAGGGCTTGAATGATGAATTTGAAATTGTGTGTGAATTAAAATATGACGGGACGTCCATTTCTCTGACATACATAAACGGCGAACTCACTCAGGCTATTACTCGTGGCGATGGAGTAGAAGGAGATGACGTAACGGCTAATGTACGTACTATTCGCAGTATCCCGTTACGTTTACATGGAAATGATTACCCTGCTGAATTTGAGATAAGGGGTGAAATATTAATGCCTTGGTCTGTTTTCGAAGATTTGAATAAAGAACGCGCAGAACAAGAAGAAGCATTATTTGCTAATCCACGGAATGCAGGTTCGGGAACATTGAAGCAGCAAGATCCTAAGATAGTAGCTTCACGTAAACTGGATTCTTACCTTTATTATTTACTTGGGGAGAATTTGCCTACTGATGGACATTATGAGAATTTGATGAAGGCAAAAGAGTGGGGTTTTAAAATCTCTACAGCAACTAAAAAATGTAAGACACTTAATGAGATATTCGATTATTTAAAGTATTGGGATGTAGAACGTAAGAATCTGCCTGTAGCAACGGATGGAATTGTCCTAAAAGTAAATTCACTGACGCAACAGAGAAATCTTGGGTTTACGTCTAAATTTCCACGTTGGGCTATATCTTTTAAGTTTCAGGCGGAAAAAGAAATCACAACATTAGAATCAGTCTCCTATCAGGTTGGACGTACCGGGGCGATAACTCCTGTTGCAAATCTTAAGCCTGTAAAGCTTTCCGGGACTGTGGTTAAGCGTGCATCATTATACAATGAAGATTATATTAACTTACTCGATTTACATATCAACGATCAGGTATATGTAGAGAAAGGTGGAGAGATCATACCTAAAATAACAAGTGTAGATGTCTCTAAACGAAGTGTTTTTGATGAAAAGATAGAATTTATTAAAAACTGTCCTGAATGTGGAACTCCATTGATAAAGGATGAAGGTGAAGCTATTTATTATTGTTCTAACGAGTCTTCTTGTCCTCCGCAGATAAAAGGCCGTATTGAACATTTTTGTACACGAAAGGCGATGAATGTATCTTGTGGCCCCGAAACTGTGGAACATCTGTACAATGCTCGTCTTATACATAATATCGCCGATCTTTACTCGTTGCAATGGCAAGACGTATCGCGTCTGGAACGTTGGGCTGAGAAAAGTGCGAAGAATTTAGTGGATAGTATTCAGGCATCAGTGTCTGTTCCATATGCTCGGGTATTGTTTGCCCTTGGTATTCGTTATGTAGGCGAAACTGTAGCGAAAAAATTGGCCACGGCTTTTCCTAATATCGATGCACTAATGATTGCATCTGTAGAAGAACTGATTCAGGTAGATGAAATAGGTGATAGGATAGCACGAAGTATAGTTAAATACTTCGCTGACAGTAATAATATAGATGTTATTTCTAAACTTAAAAATTTCGGTGTGCAATTTGAATTAAGTGAAGATATTATTGCGCAAAGGACAGACAAGTTAAATGGTCTGACTATAGTCATTAGTGGAACATTTGAGATGCATTCGAGAGATGAATATAAAACCATGATAGAACAAAACGGAGGAAAGAACAGTGGTTCTATCTCTGCAAAAACCAGTTATATCCTCGCTGGAGACAATATGGGGCCTGCAAAATTAGAAAAAGCAGAAAAACTGGGTGTTCCTATTATAAATGAAGACGAGTTTTTGGAGATGATTAAATGACGATGAACTTATTTTTTATAAACCTAAAATAATTAAAAAAACCATGGAGTTAAAAGCGATTCAAGAAAAATTTAAAGCCCTTTACGGATCAGAAGGTGTGATGTATACTTCACCAGGGCGTGTTAACCTTATCGGAGAACATACTGATTATAATGGTGGTTTTGTATTGCCAGGGGCAATAGATAAAGCTATGTACTGTGAAATAAAACCAAATGGAACAGACAAAGTAAGAGCTTTTGCTCTTGATTTGGAAGAATCAGCAGAATTTGGCTTAGGAGAGAATGATCTTCCTGCAAAATCGTGGGCTAAATACGTTTATGGAGTTTGTCGCGAGATGATCAAGCGTGGAGCAAAAATAGAAGGGTTCGATACTGTATTTGCAGGTGAAGTTCCATTAGGCGCAGGCATGTCTTCCTCTGCTGCTTTAGAGAGCTGCTTTGGCTTTGCAATTAATGATACTTATAAACTTGGTTTTGATTTATTTGAACTAGCATTGATAGGACAAGCTACAGAACACAACTATGTAGGTGTTAAATGTGGTATTATGGATCAATTTGCTTCTTGCTTTGGTAAGGAAGGTTCTTTGATTCGTTTGGATTGCCGTTCATTAGAATATCAATACGTTCCGTTTAATCCGGAAGGCTATCGTGTAGTTCTTATTAATACTTGTGTTGCTCATGAATTGGCATCGTCAGCTTATAATAAGCGTCGCCAATCTTGTGAGACTGTAGCAGCTGCAATTAAGAAACATTATCCCGAAGTAGAATTGCTTCGCGATGCAAATCTTGATATGTTGAAAGAAGTTGCTAACGAAGTTAGTGCAGAAGATTATATCCGTGCAGAATTTGTAATTGAAGAGATTCAACGCTTACTAGATGCTTGTGAAGCTCTGGAAAAAGGTGATTATGAAACTGTAGGTAAGAAAATGTATGAAACTCATATCGGATTGAGCCGTAAATATGAAGTAAGTTGTCCTGAGCTTGATTTCTTGAATGATATTGCGCGTGAGTGTGGTGTTACAGGATCTCGTGTTATGGGTGGAGGTTTTGGAGGTTGTACAATCAACTTGGTGAAAAACGAACTTCATGATGGCTTTATCAAACGTGCAACAGAAAGCTATGAGCAGAAATTCAAGATTAAACCAAAAGTGTATGATGTAATCATCAAAGATGGTGCAAGGAAGCTATAATTAATAGATGTAGATATGTTTAGAGCAGAATTTATTTCTGATTGTGTAAACAATTATATTTAAAAGCAAGTTATAATCTAACTAATATGTAATTTGATATCTTTATGTTTAGTTTTATTGCAATTAAAAATAAAATAAGTTCTGCTCTAATAAATAATAAGCGTAGGCATGCTTTCCTTAAATTAGATGATATTCAAAAAGTCCTCATTTTATTTACATATAAAGATTGGGATGATGTTCATGAAATAGTTAAGGATTTAGAAAGCAAGGGGAAATCTGTTGAGTTATGGACCACCTATTCTCAACGTAATGCAAAAGAAGACGTTTCTGTTCCAGCTAAAAGAGTGAGAGTTATTACTCCAAAAGAAATATCAAGATGGTGGGGCGTATCATCATCGACGGTAGAAGAGTTTGGTCGGCTTGAATATGATACATTACTAGATTTAACTACTAAAAAAGACAAGTCGATACTTTATTTACTAGCTCGTAATTCTGCTAAATTCTGTATCGGGATAAAAGAACCAGAACATAAATTTTTTGATTTTATCTTGCTGAAAGAAGATGATGCAAATTTGCAGGAAACATACATTCATATCAAAAATTACTTGAATAATATGTGTTGAGGTGTAAATTAATTCTTAATTTTGCACACATTGAAATGATAGTCTTTTCAGTAAAAGATTAGCTTGAATTTTTTTTATGCCAAGAATAAATCTGAGAGGGATGGGAGTTGCTCTGATAACTCCTTTTAAAGAAGACGAAAGTGTCGATTATGATGCTTTGTCTAGGCTTGTTGAATATCAGTTGCAAAACGGAACTGATTATCTGGTAGTGTTGGGAACCACAGCAGAAACACCTACATTGACAGATGATGAGAAAAAGCGGATTGTGGAATTGGTAATCAGCAAAGTCAATGGTCAAATACCGATTATCTTAGGTGAAGGTGGCAATAATACACGAGCTATAGTTGAGAAACTTAAAAAGAATGATTATGTAGGAATTGACGGTATTCTGTCTGTCGTTCCTTATTACAATAAACCATCGCAAGAAGGTATATATCAGCATTATAAATCTATTGCAGAGGTATCGCCATTACCTGTAATCTCGTATAATGTGCCGGGACGAACAGGTGTAAACATGACCGCGGATACAACTTTACGTATAGCAAATGATTTTCCGAATATTGTAGCTATTAAAGAAGCTTCTGGGAACATGTCGCAAATGGATGATATCATTAAGCGAAAACCTGAGCATTTTGATGTGATATCGGGTGACGATGGTGTTACATTTCCGCTGATAACATTGGGTGCTATAGGTGTTATTTCTGTTATAGGAAATGCTTTCCCAAAAGAATTTAGCCGGATGACTCGTTTAGCCCTCGAAGGGGACTATAATAGTGCATTGACTATCCATCATAGCTTCAATGAGCTTTTCAATTTGTTGTTTGTTGACGGTAACCCTGCCGGCGTTAAATGTATGCTGAATATGATGGGATACATAGAGAATAAATTGCGTTTACCTCTTGTCCCTACACGTATTACTACTTATGAGCAAATAAGAAATGTTCTTATAGAGCTGAATATCAAGTGCTGATGCGCTATGCCGTATTTTTTGTTCAAAAAATAAAGGTAATATATTTGGATTGTATTTAAAACTATTTTACCTTTGCATCGCAATTAAGGAAAAATGGCTACGTAGCTCAACTGAATAGAGCATCTGACTACGGATCAGAAGGTTGCAGGTTTGAATCCTGCCGTGGTCACACTGAGAGCACTTACAATTAAATTTGTAGGTGCTTTTTCTATAACTATTCTAAATATAAATGAAAGAGGCATCGATTCGATGCCTCTTTCATTTATATTTTACTCCTTTTCCATATCGATATTTATATAAGTATTGTCCCATTTATTCATTTGTCCCGTACCTAAATCAACAAAAAAGCCTGGCCAAAATAATATGTTCCATAAAGAAGTTGTGTTAAAAGATGATTCCAGTAAAAGAGGTGTTGTTTTATAACCTTCTTTCTTTGCTAACAATTGTTTATCACTCATATTCTTTTTTACCGAAACTGTAGCGGTCTTATCACTTCCTATTTCAGCCAATTTAATGTTGCTGCCGGCATCGTATATTTTAGTTCCTTCAGCACCTGCAAATGTGATACTTTGCCTTGAGCTGGTGAAAAGTGTCGCGCATGACGATAATGAAAATCCAATAATGGCTAATAGAATGATTTTTTTCATAAATATGTGTTTTTAGTTAGTGATGTTTTACAAAAATATAAATTAATGTTTATCATTCTCTTTTTTTCTTTCTTTTTTCTTCTTCTTAATTTGTTTGTTTTTCAGGCATTGCCCAATTCTTAATTTATGCTATTTATGTATTAACAACTTAGCCATTCGATGTGCTAAAATACAGATGCTTTTCGAAGAATATTTTTCTCTAGTGGTATAACAAATACTTGGAGGGTAATTCCTTTAATGGAAAATGAACTATTTAATTTTCTATTTGTTAAAATATAAACTGTGTTTTTCATAGTATTAGATTAAAGGTTAACAAAAAGATTGGGTTGTCGTGATGATAACCTTTTCTTCTATATTATTACTTGTTTATCATTATTCTATTCTTAAGCTCTTAAGATTCACTACAGTGATGTATATTTGTAAAATACTGAATAATAGAGGTCTCTAGTTTTGTCATTTTATCCAATATCTAAATCATTTTGTTTAATTTAATCGCGTTTAGATGGCTTAAATTTGTATCGATAAGCAATCTAAAATCATGAATAAAAAACAAAATTTCCTCGCATTTGATATTGGTGCTACTAGTGGACGGAGTATTCTGGGTACAATAACTAATGGTAAATTAGAACTAACAGAGTTGACCCGATTCCCCAATAAAATAATACGCATAGGCGATAAATATTATTGGGATATATATGCTTTATATGAAGCTTTGAAGGACGGGCTACGAGTAGTCTCTTCTCAAGGTATTGATATTGCTGCTATTGGTATAGATACATGGGGAGTAGATTTTGTTTATATAGGAGAGGATGATTCTATCTTAGGGACTCCTCGTTCGTATAGAGATCCATATACTGAAGGAACTCCGGAAGAATACTTTGGTATAATATCCAAAAAAGAAGTTTATGGACTAACTGGAATACAGATAATGAATTTCAATAGCCTGTTCCAGTTGTATGCAGCGAAGAAAGAAAACTCGTCAGCTTTGCTTGCAGCAAAGGAAATTTTATTTATTCCTGATGCACTTTCATATCTGTTGACAGGAGTAAAGATTTGTGAATACACAATTGCTTCTACATCTCAATTAATCAATCCAAGTACAAAGAGGGTAGAAGCTAAGTTACTAACAGAAATAGGCATTCGTCCTTCTATTATACCTCCGATAGAGTTACCTGGTAAAACAATAGGATATTTGCGCGATTCAATAACTAAAGAATGTGGTGTAAATAAAATACCGGTAATAGCTGTGGCTGGACATGATACAGGTTCGGCTGTAGTTTCTGTACCTGCCGAAAATCGAAATTTTGCATATATCAGTTCAGGAACATGGTCATTGATGGGTATAGAAGTTGATGAACCTATTGTTTCAGAAGAATCATATGAACTTAACTTCACGAATGAAGGCGGTGTTGACGGAACAATACGTTTCCTTAAGAATATCACTGGAATGTGGCTTCTCGAACAATGTCGTAAAGAGTGGGAAATTACGGGAAAGAAATATGATTACCCACAAATAGTAGCTATGTCTCAGTCAACCGAAGGATTCAAATCACTTGTAGATCCCGACCATCTATCTTTTGCAAATCCAGAGAGTATGACAAAAGCTATAATAGCATATTGTGATAGAACGGGACAAGTTGCCCCACAGACAGAGTCGGAATTTATACGCTGTATATTTGATAGCCTTGCTCTTAAATATCGTTATGTTCTTGATTGCCTCAAGAAGCTCGCACCGTTTCCTATAGAGAAATTACATGTAATCGGAGGTGGTTCTCAAAACAACTTACTCAATCAGATGACAGCCAATGCTATTGGGATACCTGTTGTTGCTGGACCGGGTGAAGCTACAGCTATAGGTAATATAATGATGCAGGCTAAAGGTTTGGGATTGGTAGAATCGTTACAAGAAATAAGAGATATTATACGGAATAGTGTTAATCCTGAAGTCTTTTATCCGAAAGATACTTTGGAATGGGATGAGACATACCGCTATTACCAAACATTACTGAATAGATAATCATTAATAATAAAAAAATATACTGATATGAAGAAAAGTGAATTAGTACAGAAATCGTACGAAATAGCTAAAGAACGCTATGCCGCAATAGGGGTAGATGTAGAACAATCACTAAATAAATTACAAGATGTATCAATTTCCATCCATTGCTGGCAAGGAGATGATGTTGTAGGTTTTGAAAATTTAGACAATGTAGGCGGAGGCGGTATTCAAGCTACAGGAAATTATCCGGGAAGAGCCAGGAATATAGGAGAACTTCGTTCTGATATGGAAAAAGTTTTAAAATTAGTAGGAGGGACTCACCGTTTCAGCTTGCACGAAATATATGGTGACTTTGGAGACAAAATTGTAGATCGTGATCAGGTAGAGCCATCTCATTTCACTAGTTGGATGCAATGGGCTAAAGAGATAGGAATCAAATTGGACTTTAATTCAACATCATTCGGACATCCGAAAAGCGGAGATTTGACTCTAGCCAATCCGGATAAGGCTATTCGTGACTTTTGGATCGAACATACAAAACGTTGTCGTAGAGTCTCTGAAGAAATGGGGAGATTCCAGAATGATCCTTGTATTATGAACCTTTGGGTGCATGATGGTATGAAGGATTTAACAGTCAATCGTTATAAATATCGCCAGATACTAGAGCAATCATTAGATGAAATATTCGCTACTGAATATAAGAACATGAAAGATTGTCTTGAATCGAAATTGTTCGGGTTAGCTCTTGAAAGTTATACAGTTGGTTCACATGATTTCTACCTTGGATATGGAGCGAAGAAACAAAAAATGGTAACTCTAGATATGGGACACTTCCATTTAACAGAGAGTGTGGCTGATAAAATATCTTCGTTATTGTTATTTACTCCGGAAATTATGCTTCATGTAAGCCGTCCTGTTCGTTGGGATTCAGATCATGTGGTGATTCTTAACGATGACGTATCTGAATTGGCAAAAGAAATAGTTAGAGCTGATGCTTTTGGACGTGTACACATAGGGCTGGACTTCTTTGATGCTTCTATAAACCGTATCGGAGCTTATGTAATCGGTATTCGCTCCACTCAGAAGGCATTTTTACAGGCATTGCTGGAGCCGATGGCTAAACTTCGTGAATACGAAGCAAATGGTCAATACTTCGAAAGATTGGCATTGTTAGAAGAGGCTAAATCCTTGCCTTGGAACGCTGTATGGGATTATTTCTGTATGAAGAATAATATTGCTGTAGGTGAAGACTATATAGCTGAAGTGCAGCAATATGAAAAAGATGTAACTTCGAAACGATAATCAAATATAATAAGGGTTATAAATCAGTTCTCTGTTTATAACCCTTTATTTATAATCATATAATAATAAGTATGAATGCAATTATAGGCCTGATTATTATAGCTATAGGTAGTTTTGGACAATCGAGTTCGTATGTCCCTATCAATAAAGTGAAAAATTGGTCGTGGGAATGTTTCTGGCTCATGCAAGGAATATTTGCATGGCTGTTCTTTCCATTCTTAGGCGCTTTGTTGGCCACTCCATCCGGTGTTTCTGTGTCGGAAATATTTGCTGCCGGAGGCACTGATGTATGGAAGTCGATAGGTTATGGTGTCCTTTGGGGAATCGGGGGATTAACATTTGGTTTGAGTATGCGTTATCTGGGTATTGCTCTAGGACAATCTTTGGCTCTGGGTACATGCTCGGCATTCGGTACGTTGATACCAGCAATTCTCAAAGGAGATAATCTTTTTCAGGGAGATGGACTTATTCTTTTGATAGGAGTAAGTATTGCGATTGCCGGTATTGCAATTATAGGTTATGCAGGCGCATTGAAGTCCCGAAATATGTCGGAAGAAGAGAAGAAAAAAGCAGTAAAAGACTTTGCCCTTAAAAAAGGTATTCTTATTGCACTTCTAGCCGGAGTGATGAGCGCTTGTTTCAATTTGGGACTGGAAGCAGGAGCTCCAATAAAAGCAAAAGCCTTAGAACTTGGAGCAAGTACGTTATTGGCTCTGAATCCTGTAATTTTGCTTGTAACAATAGGAGGATTTATAACCAATGCCAGCTATTGCCTGTTTCAGAATTATAAAAATAAAACATTCAAAGATTATACTTCTATCTCAGGTTCTAACTGGGTTAATAATTTATTATTTTGTGCCTTGGCTGGATTGTTATGGTATTCTCAGTTTTTTGGATTGGGAATCGGACAAAGCTTCTTTGAGCCTGGCAGTGTTATGATGGCTTTCTCGTGGAGTATATTGATGTCTTTGAATGTCTTGTTTAGTAATGCATGGGGCATCATCCTAAAGGAATGGAAAGGTTCGGGGCAAAAGACTATAACAGTATTGGCAATAGGATTGCTGGTGTTGATTATTTCTATTATCTTGCCTCAAATAATGAAATAAACTTATAATTAAAGTATATGAAATCGATATTAGATAATAGACCTGAACTGGCTAAGCGGGTAGGTGAAGTCGCTGAAGTTGCAGGTTATCTGTGGCAAAAGGGATGGGCTGAACGTAATGGTGGCAATATCACTATAAACATAACTGATATTGTAGACGACGAGATTCGTGCAATGAAACCTATAAGTGGAGTTTTTCAGATTGGGAAACCTCTGCCGTATTTGAAAGATTGTTATTTTTTCTGTAAGGGCACAAACAGACGTATGCGAGACTTAGCCCGTTGGCCTATGGAAAATGGCTCGGTAATTCGCATATTAGATGATTGTGCCAGTTATGAAATTATTGCAGACAATCCTGTGAATCCGACATCGGAACTTCCATCACATTTGTCGATGCACAATTATCAGATAGAGACAGGTTCGGGCTATAAAGCTGCTCTGCATACGCATCCTATCGATTTGATAGCAATGACACACAATGCGGCTTTTCTCGAAAAAGATAAACTTACATACTTGCTTTGGAGTATGATACCTGAAACACGTGCATTCTGTCCGAAAGGATTAGGTATTATTCCATATAAAATGCCAAGTTCGATCGAGTTAGCGGATGCAACAGTGGAAATGCTGAAAGAGTATGATGTAGTGATGTGGGAAAAACATGGGATCTGCTCGGTTAGCGAAAATATTATGGAAGCTTTCGATATGGTAGATACATTATCTAAATCTGCTCAGATTTACCTTACAGCCAAATCGATGGGATTTGAGCCGGAAGGTACTTCTATGAAGGATATGGAAGCATTAAGAGATGCTTTCAATTTACCGAAATAATTTTTGTTGATATAATGTAGATTAAAGATATTTGACGAAAATAGCCCGGACTAATGGAAACATAGTTCGGGCTATTTTATTATTTATTATATTGGATCACAATATAGGCTTAATTCTATCGTTTTATTTTACATGAATTTTTCGTTTAAAATAACTGCGGCGAACTTTCTATTTTACTAATTGTTTATTAATTAAAATATAAATAATATTATTATGAAAAAACTCTTTTTCACATTATTAGTCGCTGTCGTGCTTACAGCTTGTGGAACCGCATACAATACACAGCTTAAACAGGTAGAACTAGGTATGACGCCAGAGCAAGTGGTTAATTTAATGGGTGATAAATACAATGTGGTGAGTCAGAAAGACGCTGGTAACCAAATCCTAGAGTATGTGGATAGATATAAAAATCACTGGCTTTTTCAGTTTGTTGACGGTAAATTAGCTAAGTGGTATAAAGAAACAGAATAAGATTAACTATTTTGTTATTGAAGGAATAGAGAGCTGGCTTATGTCGGCTCTTTTTATTTACATTGATAACCGAATACGGTGACTATCTGTTAAACTAATTATTATAATCTACAAGTGTTTTAAATATATCTCTTTTATTAAATACTGAAAATAGGTATATTTGTTCCCAATAAACAATAAACGACAAATATGAAGAAAATTTTTGGATTGTTGCTTCTAGGTTTACTTTTTATCAATACCACGAATGCACAACGTTTGGAATTAAGAGATATTACGGCAGGTAAATATTACGCTTGGGGTGTTATGCCTGTCACTTCATCGGCAGATGGAGAGCATTATTTTCAGGCAAACAGAGAATCTTCGATGATTATTAAATATGCTTATAAAACAGGGCTACCTGTTGATACAATATTTAATGTAAAGAAGGCACGTGAGTGTACTTTCGATTCGTTTCAGGGTTTTTTTATCAGTCCTGACGAAAAGCGCTTGTTAGTATATAACGATTCTGAGTCTATATATCGTCATTCGTTCAAAGCAAACTATTACTATTACGATGTACGTCGTAATTTGGTGAAAAAGTTGACGGAAAATCAAGATAAGCAATCTATACCGACCTTCTCAAAGGACGGGCGTATGTTGGCTTATGTGATAAATAACAATATATGGCTCGCTAAATTCGATTATGAAACCGAATCTCAGGTAACAAAAGACGGCGAATTAGGTAAAATTATTAATGGTGGTACCGATTGGGTATATGAGGAAGAATTTGGTACAACAAGATTGATGGATTTTTCAGCAGACGGACAATTGTTAGCCTTCGTTAGGTTCGATGAGACCGATGTACCTGAATATTCCATGCAGATGTATGGGAATAATTTATATCCGACTTTGTTCTCTTTTAAATACCCTAAAGCGGGGGAGCAAAATTCGAAAATATCTTGCAATGTATTCGATATAGACGCTAAGACTATTCGCAAGATGAATATTCCGGCAGGGATAGAATACATCCCACGCATAGAATTTCTTCCGAGTGGTGATGAACTAGCTGTTATGACATTGAATCGTGACCAGAACAAATTCGAAATGTATCTGGCTAATGCTCGCTCATCTGTTTGTCGTTCTATACTAAAAGAAGAGAATGAAAGATATATAGATTCGGAGCTTTTCAATTATATTAAATTTTTTGGTAACCAGTTTATATATGTAAGTGAAAAGAGTGGTTACACTCATATCTATTTGTATGATAAAAATGGAGCTTTGCAGAAGCCATTAACATCCGGCAATTACGATGTTACCAAACTTTATGCTGTAGACCCTGTGGCTAAAACTGTTTTCTACGAAGCAGCCGAAGAAAGCTCTCTTCAGAGAGCTGTTTATAAAGTGGATATGGTGAAAGGATTAAAAACCAAGTTATCCGCTAAGCAGGGAACAAACAATGCTACATTCGGCGAAAATGGAAAATATTACGTGAATAGCTATACAAATCAGACTACTCCAAGATTAACCACTGTGCATGATGCAACAGGTAAAGAATTACGTGTATTGGAAGACAACGCTAAACTGAAAAGTTCATTAGCAGGGTTAAATCTTCCGACAAAAGAGTTTATTACTGTAAAATCTGCTGATGGCAGAGACTTGAATGCGTATATAATGAAACCTGCTGACTTTAACCCTTCACGAAAATACCCACTTGTCATGGTGCAATATAGCGGACCTAATTCACAAGAGGTAAAAGATAGTTATGGTGTTGATTGGACAGACTATCTCACCACTCAGGGATTTATTGTTGCCGCTGTTGATGGCAGAGGTACTGGAGCCAGAGGAGAAGAATTCCGTAAATGTACTTATATGAACCTCGGTATATATGAGTCAGATGATCAAGTGGCTGCAGCTAAGTATTTCGCTACCCTTCCGTATATTGACGGCAGCAAAATGGCTATTTGGGGATGGAGTTACGGAGGCTATAATGTTTTGATGAGTATGAGCCGCGGAAACGGAACATTCAAGGCGGGTATAGCTATAGCTCCCGTTACCGCTTGGAAATTCTACGATACGGTATATGTAGAGCGCTTTATGCGTACCCCTCAACAGAACGCATCTGGCTACGAAGCCGGTTCGCCCATTAGTTTGGCAAACAAGTTAGAAGGTAACCTGTTGCTAGTACATGGGTCAGCTGACGATAATGTTCACTTTCAGAATACGATGGATTATGCCAACGCTTTGATTAATGCCAACAAGCAGTTCGATATGTTTGTCTTCACCGATAAAGATCACTCTATCCGTGGGGCTGCTAATCGGGCTTACTTGTTCGAGAAAGTAATCAAATTCTTGAAAACTAATATGTAAATAAATCCTCAAGATAAATTACAAGTCATTTGGTATATTTACCAAATGACTTTTTTTTAATATTAACGCTTTACATTGCATCTAAAGCGCTCAAAAGCTTATATTTGTATAAATATTCTTTAACCTTTATTTCTAGGCCCGATGAACGATTCTATTCACGTGAAATATCTTATAACGAGCGAAACAGACCTGCTGTGGGGTCTAACCGTTAATTCAGTAGGTTCTCAAAATATAGAAGCTAATGCACCATATCCTCCTAAGAATCATCCTACCAGATATCTTTTTTCGACAGAAAAAGGTCGCGTATTGGATGAATATCAATTGTTATACATCACAAGGGGGAAAGGCTCATTCACCTCAAATAGCCTGAAGGACAACAAAGGGCAACGGATAGGTGAAGGCAATATGTTTTTACTGTTTCCCGGAGAATGGCATACGTATATGCCTGATAAACAGTCGGGTTGGGATGAGTATTGGATAGGGTTTGCCGGCGTAAATATCGATAGCCGTGTCAATAATGGTTTTTTTAGTAAACAGAAACCGATATTCAATGTAGGGCTTAACAACGAAATTGTTGAATTATATAAACAAGCTATCCAGATTGCGATTCAGCAGAAGTCTGGTTTTCAACAAATGCTTGCCGGCATAGTCAATCACCTATTGGGTTTGGGATACTCTTTGGATAAGAACTATGTATTTGAAAGTTCCGAAGCGATTAACCAAATTAATAAAGCCAAGGTTATTATACTCGAAAATTTCAAGGATATAAAGCCGAAGGAAATAGCAGACAGGCTCAATATGAGCTACTCCAATTTCAGGAAAATGTTTAAAGAATATACAGGGTTTGCCCCTTCTCAATACATTCAGGAACTCAAAATACAGAAATCAAAAGAACTATTGACTAATACAAATATTCCTGTAAAGGAGGTGGCCTATCTAATGGGGTTCGAAAATCAGGAGTACTTCTTCACGGCTTTCAAGAAGAAAAATAAGACTACACCTATTGAATACCGTAAATTTACCCAAGGAGGACAAAAAGAATAATTAGGCTTAAGCTATTGTTAATTTTTCTAATAAATATCTAAAAGTCATCATCTGATATAGATATTATCTGCTTGAATATTGTTAATTAAATGAATTTCTGATTTCATGTTTTATTGAAATCATGGGATGCGGTAAGTACATTTATTAAAAAAATGTATCTTTGCCTTGGTTTATTAATAATGTACAAAGAATAATCAATATATGCTTCTCACGACCTTACTAGAAAAAATTGGACGCTATACACTTCTTATGGAGAAGGTTTTTTCAAAGCCACAGAAGTGGAGTGTATTTCTTCGTCAATATACCGCCGAAATAAGTAAACTGGGAGTCAACTCTATTTGGATTGTTGTTATCATATCCTTCTTTATCGGTGCGGTAATAGTTGTTCAGATAAAATTGAATATCGATTCCCCTTTTTTGCCACGCTATACAGTCGGATATGTATCCCGTGAGATATTGATACTTGAATTCTCGTCCACAATTATGTGTCTTATCCTTGCAGGAAAAGTAGGCTCTAATATCGCATCCGAGATAGGGACTATGCAAGTTACGGAACAGATTGACGCACTTGAAATTATGGGAGTCAACTCAGCCAATTATATCATTCTTCCTAAAATAGTAGGACTAATGACTTTCGTACCGATACTTGTCATATTGAGTATGTTTTTTGGAGTAGTTGGAGGTTTTGCCGTCTGTATATTTGGAAAGGTGATGTCTGCTGATACATTTCAGTATGGGCTTCAATTCTTCTTTAAAGAATTTTATGTGTGGTATGCAATAATAAAAACCATTGTGTTTGCATTCATTATAGCGTCTGTTGCTTCTTACTATGGTTATTCGGCTCGTGGAGGCTCTCTGGATGTAGGTAAAGCCAGTACAGACTCTGTTGTGATGAGCAGTATTCTTATTCTTGTAGCCGACTTGTTACTCACTCAATTGATGATGTCATGATAGAAGTAAAGAACCTATACAAATCGTTCGATGACAGGGAAGTATTGAGTGATATCAATATTCTTTTTGAAGCAGGGAAAACCAACCTCATAATTGGACGAAGTGGCTCGGGTAAGACTGTATTACTAAAGAATTTAGTAGGGCTGATGCGCCCGACAAGCGGAGAGATATTATACGATGGGCGGAATTTGCCAAAGATGAGTGCTGGCGAAATGAAAAGTCTTCGTCAAGAAATGGGGATGATATTTCAGGGGTCGGCTTTGTTCGATTCCATGACAGTGTTTGAAAATGTTAATTTTCCGCTGATGATGTTCACTAATATGAGTCGCTTAGAACGCGCTAAACGTACTCAATTTTGTTTGGAACGTGTAAATTTGGGCGATTCGGGACATTTATACCCATCAGAGATCAGTGGAGGTATGATGAAGCGTTCGGCTATAGCAAGAGCTATATCATTGAACCCCAAATATTTGTTTTGTGATGAGCCTAACTCTGGGTTAGATCCCCAAACTTCTCTTGTAATAGATGATCTTATCCACGATATAACGAAAGAATATAATATAACAACAGTAATTAATACGCATGATATGAATTCTGTAATGGGGATTGGTGAGCGTATTAATTTCATTAAAGAAGGTAAGGTCGAATGGCAGGGTACAAGTGATGAGGTAATGTCTTCTACAAATGAAGATTTCAATGAATTTGTATTTGCGTCCGATCTTTTCAAAAAAGTTAAGGCCGCAGAAAACGACGGTATAGAACTAACTTGAAATTAGCGATACTATGAAAATTATTTCTTATAATGTCAATGGCATACGTGCTGCTGTAAATAAAGGCTTGTATCAATGGTTAGAAACAGAATCTCCCGACATTCTTTGTTTGCAGGAAATAAAAGCTACATCGGACCAAATAGATGTACTTACAATACAATCGTTGGGGTACAATTTCTATTTTCATCCTGCTGAAAGAAAGGGATATAGTGGAGTCGGTATTTTAACTAAGAGACAGCCCGATCTTGTGACTATAGGGATGAATAATCATAAATATGATTGTGAAGGTCGTATCATCAGAGCCGACTATGGAGATATGAGCGTTCTTTGTGTTTACATACCATCCGGAACAATGGGAGACGTACGACAGGACTTCAAGATGGAATTTTTGGCAGACTTCACTAATTTTATAAATGAGCTGCGCAAAGAGCGTCCACAATTACTCATTTGCGGCGATTATAATATTTGCCATAAACCAATAGATATTAACCACCCTGAGCGACATACAAAAAGTTCGGGATTCTTGCCCGAAGAACGCCAATGGTTCGACGAATTTATCGATACAGGTTTAATAGATACCTTCCGCGTATATGACCAAAGTCCCGAGAAATATAGCTGGTGGAGCTACAGGGCGGGAGCGAGAGGCAAAAATCTTGGTTGGCGTATCGATTATCATGTTATTACTGAAGCTGCTCGTCATCGGCTACAGGGGGCATCGATACAGAGCGATATTTACTTTTCCGACCATTGCCCGGTAATCGTAAACATGGATTTCTAATAAATAGCTACATGTGACTAAAAGTGTAAGGATAATTGTACCTATTTATAAATCAGGACTATCTGTTCTGGAATTACAATCCTTGGCAAGGACATATTCCGTGATGGATAAATATCCGATCACAGTAATAAAGCCTTCCTCTTTAGACCTAAGCTGTATTAAAGAAAAATTTTCTCGGATAACATTCGAGTCATTCGATGATTCTTTCTTCTGTGGAATTGCCGGATATAATAAATTAATGCTTTCCACTCTGTTTTATGACAGATTTAGCGATACAGATTATATTCTGATTTGTCAACTTGATGTATTCATATTTCAAGACAAATTAGCGTTGTTTCTTGAAAAAGATTATGACTATATAGGAGCGCCATGGCTAAAACGTAGATTGTACAGATATCTGCCTTTCATGGAAAAAATAAAGACAAACAAGAAGAAATATGACAGGTCAGCTATTACGTGGAAACAAAATTCTCAAAATAGGATTGGTAACGGTGGCTTCTCGCTTCGCAAGGTGAAAAGCTGCTACGATGCAGTCTTAAGATATGCAGATCGGATAAGAGTCTATAACGCTCTCCAGGGAACGTCTTTATATAATGAAGATACTTTCTGGTCTAAAGAGCTTTTCGAATTTAAATATCCTACAGTTGAGGAGGCACTTGAATTTTCGTTCGATAAATATCCCCGACTATGCTACATCGAAAATAAAAAGAATTTACCGATGGGCTGTCATGGGTGGTATAAATGGAAGAATAGAACTTTTTGGAAAAAGCATATTAGATTTGATGAATAGGGGAAATTTAGAAGATTATAGATTTAATAAATGACTAATAGCTTGTTTGTAACAAGCTTTTTTCTTTTTTATTTATTAATTTTGCATTCGGAGTTTTTTTGAAAGACTTGAACATATATCAAATCTTAGCGTTAAAGAAGGTGGAAACGCAAAGAATCAATTTTTAATAACAAAAAATTAATAATGACAAACTTATTAAACATAAAGAACTTACATGCTGAAGTTGAAGGAAAGGAGATCCTGAAAGGTTTAGATCTTGTAGTCAACGAAGGCGAAATTCATGCTATAATGGGGCCTAATGGTGCCGGAAAAAGTACATTAGCTTCGGTCCTTGTCGGAAATCCTAATTTCGAAGTAACGGACGGCGAAGTAGAATTCAGAGGTCACGACCTGATGGAGATGGATCCGGAAGACAGAGCCCGCGAAGGATTATTTTTGAGTTTCCAATATCCCGTTGAAATTCCGGGAGTCAGTATGACAAATTTTATGCGTGCATCATTAAACGAGATACGTAAATACAGAGGCGAAGAGCCTATTTCTGCATCAGACTTTTTGAAAATGATGCGAGAGAAAAGAGAATTAGTAGAATTGGATAAAGATTTGGCAGGGCGTTCCGTAAACGAGGGCTTTTCGGGAGGAGAAAAAAAACGTAACGAAATATTCCAAATGGCTATGCTTGAACCTAAATTGTCTATATTAGATGAGACAGACTCAGGCTTAGATATAGATGCCTTGCGTATTGTAGCAGCAGGTGTTAACAAATTGAGGCGCAAAGATAACGCAACAGTAGTTATTACTCACTATCAACGTTTGCTTGATTATATCAAACCCGACTTTGTACATGTGCTTTACAAAGGGCGCATTGTGAAAAGCGCCGGTTCTGAGCTTGCACTCGAGCTGGAAGAAAAAGGTTATGATTGGATTATTAAAGAGTTTCAGGAATGATAGAAAATCAATATACAGATATATTTAGCCAGTATAGACAAACCATCGACGAGAAATCTGTTGCAGGTATGAATAGTCTTCGCGAAAAGGCTTTTGAGGCTTTTAAAAAGCTAGGTTTTCCTACAAAACAAGAGGAAGACTACCTGTATTTAGATGTGTCTGCCGAATTTGTTCCTGATTACGGATTGAATCTTAATCGCGTTCCTTTTCAGGGCAATCCATATACATCATTCGGATGCGAGATACCAAATTTGACTACAAATCTGTATTTTATACTGAATGATTTGTTTCATGAAGAACATTTGCCTAAGGTGAATTATCCACAAGGAGTATTTGTTGGTAGTATGAAACAATTTGCTTTGCAACAGCCCGAAATATTCTCGAAATATTATGGCACTGTGGCAGATGTGAATAATAATGGTGTTGCAGCATTCAATACAATGTTTGCTCAGGATGGTTTTGTAATCTATGTGCCTAAAGGCGTTGTAGTAGAGAAGCCTATCCAGTTGATTAATATTCTGAAAAGCGAGTTTAATTATCTCGTAAATCGTCGTGTGCTGATTATTGCTGAAGATGGTGCTCAGGTTAAACTACTTGTTTGCGATCATACAGTAGATGAATCTAACTTCTTGGCAACACAAGTTACAGAAATATATGCGGGCAGAGATGCGATTGTGGATTATTACGATTTGGAAGAGAACTCCGACAAGGTAACACGTCTGTCAAATGTGTTTGTACATCAGGAAGAATCTTCAAATGTATTAGTAAACAATCTTACATTCAATACTGGAGTAAGCCGTAATAATTTTTATGTGAAATTGGCAGGGCAACACGCCGAGGCCTATGTATGTGGAATGGTCATAGCAGATAGGAAACAATATGTAGATAATTTTGCTTTCCTCGATCATGCTATGCCGCATTGCACAAGTACCCAGTTATTTAAATATGTATTGCAGGATGAAGCTAAAGGCTCTTTCTGCGGTCGTATCAGAGTAGAGAAGGATGCGCAAAAGACAATGGCCTATCAGTCTAACAATAACTTGTGTGTTTCGCCAAATGCACATATGTATTCGAAGCCACAATTAGAGATATATGCTGATGATGTAAAATGTTCACATGGTCTGACAACAGGACAGTTAGATGAAGATGCTTTATTCTATCTTCGTTCGCGCGGTATTCCGAAAGAAACTGCCCGTTTGATGCTTATGCAGGCATTTGCAGCCGGAGTATTAGAGCATGTACGCATCGATCGATTGAAAGACCGCTTACTGGATCTCGTCGAAAAACGTTTCAAAGGCGAGAGCGCAAGATGCGGTAACTGTGCAGTGTGTAAGTAGATTTGATACTCTCAAGAATTTGTAGGTTATTTGGTTACATGTTTATAGTAAGAAATTATTATTGACTGCTAACAATTAACTGCTAACTGAATAAGATGAATATAGATAAAATAAGATCAGATTTTCCAATTCTTTCTACCACCATTTACGGAAAGCCTCTCATTTATTTCGATAATGGAGCTACCACCCAAAAACCAAGATGCGTAGTAGAAGAAATGGATAAAATATATTACACCACGAATGCCAATGTGCATCGTGGTGTACATTATTTAAGCCAACAAGCCACCGATTTGGCCGAAGAAGCGCGAATAGTTGTGCAGGAATTTATTAATGCCGAGCATAGCAAAGAAATTATTTTCACTAAAGGGACGACCGAGTCAATCAATTTAGTGGCTCACAGTTTTTGTCAGCAATTTTGTTCCGAAGGTGATGAAATTATTATTTCGGCTATGGAGCATCATGCTAATATCGTATCGTGGCAACTCCAAGAAACAATAAGGGGCATAAAATTAAAAGTTATTCCTATCAATGAGAAAGGAGAGTTGAAACTGGATGAAATGAAGAAATTAATTTCTCCTAAAACGCGCCTTATCTCTGTTATGCACGTTTCTAACGTATTGGGTACGATAAATCCTATAGAAGAAATAATTGACATAGCCCATAGTAATAATATCCCTGTATTGATCGATGCTGCTCAATCGGTGCAGCATATGGAGATTGATGTGCAGAAACTCGATTGCGATTTTCTTGTATTTTCCGGTCATAAACTATATGGGCCGAATGGAGTAGGAGTATTGTACGGAAAAGAAAAATGGCTTACTCAGATGCCACCCTATCAAGGTGGGGGCGAAATGATAGCTTCTGTCTCGTTTAAAAAGACAATATTCAATGAGTTACCCTTCAAGTTTGAGGCAGGAACTCCAGATTATCCAGGCGTGATAGCATTAGCATCGGCGATAAAATATATAAAAAATATTGGCCTCGACTCAATAAAAGCATATGAAAGTGAGTTATTATGGTATTGTGTTGATGAATTGAAAAAAGTAGATGGTATTCGCTTTTTCGGAACATCGGATAAAAGATGCAGTGTGGTGTCTTTTCTGGTGGGAGATATTCATCACTACGATATGGGAATGCTTCTTGATAAGATGGGAATAGCAGTACGTACAGGACATCATTGTGCCCAACCTCTCATGCAGGAATTGGGGATAGAAGGTACAGTTAGAGCTTCATTTGCATTCTACAATACAAAAGAAGAGATAGATCGGTTTATAGACGGAGTGAAACGAGTGGTTGCAATGTTTGGATAACTGTTGTCATATATCTCAAAAAAAACATAATTGTAATAGTTTATTTTCAAATTATAAAAGCTTTGTGTAAATTTGCAAACTAATTTTTGAGTAGAATGAAAATCAGAATTCTGTGTGCCTTATTATTAACTATTTTGTTAGCTTCGTGCGGAGAGTATAATAAAGTGTTGAAAAGCCGCGATGCCGAGCTTAAATATACTTACGCTAAGAAATATTTCGATGAAAAAAAGTATGGCAGAACTGCTACTTTACTAGACGAAATTCTTACTGTGTACACAGGTTCGCCTAAAGAACAGGAGATACTGTTTCTTTTGGCTCAATCTTATTTCTACGATAAAGATTATGTTACTGCTACACAATACTATACCCGTTATTACAACAAGTTCCCCAAAGGAGATTATACCGAATTGGCTAGATTTAATTCTGCTTATGGATTATATCTTGATTCACCCGATGCTCGTTTAGATCAGACAAGTACTATACGTAGTATACAGGAATTTAATAATTTTCTAGAATATTTTCCTCAAAGCGAAAAGGCTCCGGAAGCAATGGACTTAGTATTTAAACTACAAGAAAAATTGGCATACAAAGAGTTCTTATCTGCACGCTTGTATTACAATCTGGGTCTATATATGGGTAATAACTACGACGCATGTGTTGTTACATCACGTGAAGCTCTTAAATCGTACCCTTTTTCTGCTTTTGCCGAAGAATTCCAAATTCTGATTGTAAGATCTAAATTTGAATTAGCTGCGAATAGTATTCAAGAAAGAAGAGATACTCGCTACAGAGATATGATAGACGAACATTTCAATTATAAGAATATGTTCCCAAATGGTAAATACACAAAAGAATCGGAGCGCTATTATCGTCAATCCTTAAAAGCTTTAGGACAGGAAGTAGACGAGATGACTAATGAAACAGTACAACAGGAAATAAGTAAATAAATATAAACTAGATAATTAATTGATAATAAGATATGGATTATAGAAAATCAAATGCAGCCAGCAACACAGTTACTCGTGATATGATGTCTTTATCGGAAGATACAGGTAATGTGTACGAAACTGTAAGAATTATATCAAAACGTTCTAACCAGATCTCGGTTGAGATGAAACAGGATTTAGATAAAAAATTACAGGAATTCGCATCATATAACGATAATTTGGAAGAGGTTTTCGAAAACAGAGAGCAGATTGAAATATCTCGTTATTATGAGAAACTTCCGAAACCAACTTTGATTGCTGCGCAGGAATATGCAGAAGGTAAGCTTTATTACAGAAATCCTAATAAAGACAAAGACAACTTCTAAAAAGTAATGATACAACGTATTCAAACTGTATTTCTTTTGTTGACGGCTATCTTGATGGGGGTGGTAATTTGTTGTCCTATATTTGAGATAATCGATTTTTCTAAATTTGCTATAGTATATCATACTTTTGATGTAGGGCATATGTTAAACTCTAAATATCCGGCATGGGGATTACTTCCTATCGCTATATTGAGTTTCATTCTGCCACTAGTTAATATATTCTTTTATAAAAAACGTAAATTACAGATTAATCTGGGGCTTATTACCGCTTTGTTAATTGTAATATATTATGTGGTTACAATAGTTTATATTAATGCCTATTTATATGAAATTGAGACTGCTAAAATGGATTTTAAGCTGAATTTACAATTTGGAATAATCTTACCAGTTATTGCGCTCGTCTTTAATTTGTTGGCTATATATAGGATACGAAAAGATGAAAAGCTAGTGAAGTCATTAGATCGAATACGTTAACAGGAAATAAAAATATAGTGAAGCCGGATAGTATTTATATCCGGCTTCTTTTTTTTACACTATATTTGTTAAATATAAATATGAGTCTATGGAAAAAGTACACGATATAAAAGCTTTTCGTTTTAAGGATACTTCATTTGACAGTTTAATGACTAAGCGTATTTTTAATGTTTTGTTGATAGCTACAAAATATGATTCGTTTATGCTAGAAGATGATGGGCGTATCGATGAGCAGATATTTAACGAATACACATCTTTAAATCTGAGCTATCCCCCTCGTTTTACTCAGGTGGTAACCGAAGAAGATGCATTAAAGGTATTGAGCGAAAATAGATATGAAT
This sequence comes from Dysgonomonas sp., assembly GCA_047972895.1. Classification (GTDB taxonomy): domain Bacteria; phylum Bacteroidota; class Bacteroidia; order Bacteroidales; family Dysgonomonadaceae; genus Dysgonomonas. Next base: position 16,811 of record JBKEBA010000052.1, on the reverse strand, counting down.
TGGTGATCCAGATGCCTAATATGGATGAGCGGGATATGTTTTCGACAGCTAAGCATATAAAAGAGCTTTATCCGGATATACCTTTTATTGTTCTTACACCTTTCTCTCGTGAGGTGTCTAAAAGACTGTCTTTCGAAGATTTGTCCGGAGTCGATTATGTCTTTAGCTGGCTGGGTAACCCGGATCTGCTATTAGCTATTATAAAGCTGATGGAGGACGCCATGAATGTAGAACATGATACTGAGAGCGTTGGCGTGCAGATCATCTTATTAATCGAAGATTCTGTTCGTTTCTATTCCTCGGCATTACCAACATTGTTTAAGATAGTAATGGAAGAATCAATAGCATTCTCTAAAGAGGCTTTGAACGAGCATCAGCAGAAACTACGTATGCGCGGACGCCCTAAGATTATGCTTGCCAGAACATATGAAGAGGCTACTGAGATCTATAAAAAATACTATTATAACATATTGGGTATTGTGACCGACATGAGCTATTCGCACGGCGGTACCAAAGAAAAATATGCAGGATATAATTTCTCCAAATGGGTAAGAAGTCAGAAGCGTTTTGTCCCTATTGTATTCACTTCTTCCGAATTAGCGAATAAAGCGTATGCAGACGAGTTGAGCTGTAGTTTTATAGATAAAAACTCTAAAAGCTTTCCTCGCGATTTAAAAAAACAAGTTATAAATAATTTTGGCTTTGGCGATTTTATAATCATCAACCCTGAAACAAGAGAGGAAATCTTGCGTATTCGTAATCTAAAAGATCTACAGAAGAATATATTTACCATCCCTACCGAATCTTTAATTTATCACTTATCTAATGATCATTTTTCCCGCTTCTTTTATTCTCGTGCGATGTTTCCTATGGCAGAATGGCTGAAAAGAATAAATGTATCAGACTATAGTAGCATGGATGAGGCTCGCCAGCTGATTTATGATATGATTATCCAATATCGGAAAGTGAAAAACTCGGGAGTTGTTGCCATATTTGATAAAGATCGTTTCGATGAGTTTTCTAATTTTGCGCGAATGGGGGATGGGTCTATTGGCGGGAAGGGCCGTAGTATCGCTTTTATAGATAATATAGTAAAAGAACACCTCGAGTTGAATGATGATAATAATGTATTGGTAAAAATACCTCGTACGGTAGTGCTATGTACCGATATCTTCGATGAGTTTATGGAAGTAAACGACTTATATCCGATAGCATTGTCAGATAAACCTGATGATGAGATATTGCGATATTTTCTCAAAGCAGGATTACCAGACCGATTGATCGAGGATTTTATGGTTTTTCTCGAAGCTATCAAAGCCCCTATTGCCGTTCGCTCATCTAGTCTTTTAGAGGATTCCCATTATCAGCCATTTGCAGGCGTTTATTCTACTTATATGATACCAATGTTCGAGGATAAGTATGAAACGTTAAGCTTGTTGAGTAAGGCTATAAAAGCTGTTTATGCTTCTGTCTTCTATAAGGATAGTAAAACATACATGGCAGCTACGCAAAATCTGATTGACCAAGAGAAAATGGCAATCGTAATACAGGAAGCAGTAGGAACACGTTATGACGATAAATTTTATCCGACTCTGTCTGGTGTGGCACGTTCGTTGAATTTCTATCCTATAGGAAATGAAAAACCGGAAGAAGGAATAGCTAATATCGTCTTAGGATTGGGTAAATATATTGTAGAGGGAGGAGTAAACCTTCGTTTCTCACCGGCTCATCCGCATAATATCATACAGTTGAGTAGTGTAGATTCTGCTCTGAGAGACACACAACGTTATTTTTATGCACTGGATATGAAGAATACTCATAAGGAGTTCTCTACGAATGATGGTTTTAATTTGCTGAAATTGAATATTAAAGATGCAGAAAAGGATGGATCTATCAGATATATTTCATCTACATACGACCCCGTAGATCAGGTTATATATGATGGGTATTACGAGAGTGGGCGGAAAATTATATCTTTTGCTAATGTGTTACAACATAATGTTTTCCCTCTTGCTGAAATACTTCAAAAGATATTGAAAATAGGACAGGAGGAAATGGGGCGCGCTGTTGAAATTGAATTTGCAGTGGATATGAAAGATAAGGGAGAAGGTAATTTTTATCTTTTACAAATCAGACCAATTGTTCAAAATAAGGAGTCTCAGGTAGATAATTTATCTGAAATTGAACCAGAAGATGAGATTCTTCATTCAAATAATGCATTAGGACATGGTATTTTTAACGATGTATATGATATAGTTTATGTGAAAACAAAAGACTTCAATGCGGCCAATAACAGTAAAATTGCAATGGAAATAGATACGATTAATACAGAATTTCTTAAACAAGGGAAAAATTATGTTTTAATTGGCCCTGGTAGATGGGGTAGTAGTGACCCTTGGTTAGGAGTGCCTGTTAGATGGTCTCAAATATCTAATGCACAGGTGTTGGTAGAATTAGCTCTAGATAATTACAAAATAGAACCAAGTCAGGGAACGCATTTCTTTCAGAACCTTACTTCATTTGGCGTAGGATATTTTTCTGTTAATCCCTATATTCAGAATGATGGTTTATTTGATGAGAAATATTTGGATGAACAATCTGCAATTCACGAAACAGAATATGTACGTCATATACACTTCTCCGACCCAATAATAATAAAGATAAATGGTAAGAAAAATATTGGAACAGTATTAAAACCCAATATTGCAACTAACTGATAAAAATTCAAGATATTACATCTATTCTATTGCTTGTGAACCACACACTATAGGATAAGTATTAACTAAAAACCTCCATGAAAACTTGTTGATTTACTAAATTGTTATATCTTTGCATTCGCTAACCAAAATGGTTCCTTGGCCGAGCGGTTAGGCACCGGTCTGCAAAACCGTTGACGGCGGTTCGAATCCGCCAGGAACCTCAGAGTTTCGACTCAGGCAAACGCTAATCTTTTCTTAATGAATCGATTAGCGTTTTTGTTTTAAGTCGCATTTCTAAACTTGCACGGTATTCGCACGGCATTTAATATTCTACACTTGTATAAGCCCAATCAGAGAGTAACAATTTGGGGAAATTGGAGGCAAGAAGAGGGGGTACGCCCCCTAATGAATTCTACACATGCTCCCTAATCCGATGCGTCGCATTTTTTTTATTTTTTTGCGAGATTTTTCTGTCGTTTTATTTGAGAATGAAATGTTCTATAATTTCTAATACAGATATTTTACACCCTCTTCAAGTTTTTTCTTTACTTTGTATAAAGTTAAATTTTGAACATGAACCAGAATATTGATTTAGTAGGCTTAGGTATCCAGAAAGGATTGATAAAATTCGATGAGGATAAAAAGTCAATCACATACATACACCAAAATAAGAAAAAGAACTACACTAATCCAGAAGAGAAAGTACAAGCTTTGACTTTTCTCAAGCTGGTACTTCATTATGGCTACAATCCGCAAAGGATAAGACAATTCGTACCTGTGAAGATGGGAACTGATACTAAAGAAGCAGATATAGTTGTATATAATGATGATGAGTGCGAAGAGCCTCATATTTTGGTTGAGTGCAAAAAAGAAGAAGTTAGCGAACAAGAATTTCTTCAAGCCATTGACCAAGCTTATAGCTATGCTTATGCTCTCCCTAATGATGTAAAATATGTTTGGGTAACGTCTGGTCTCAGAAATGAATACTTTTCGGTTGATAAAAACAAATCGACTCGCATAGACGAACCAGATATTCCTCAGTTTGGTGTAAAGAAGCTAGAGAACTATAAGTTCGTTTATGATGCAGAAAAATTAAAACAGGAAGCAGGAAAACAAAAATTCTCAGACATAAAGGTTATTGACGAAGATTTGCTGACCAAGCAATTCGAGAAGGCTCACGATGCTCTTTGGGCTGGAGGACAATTAAACCCATCTGAAGCATTTGATGAATTGGATAAGCTTATATTCTGTAAAATTTGGGATGAACGCAAAGACCGAAAAAGTGGAGAACCTTACGACTTCCAGATAATCACAGTAGATAAAGAAGATATTAAAGGATATACCAAACTATCCGCAGAGCAGTTAAAAGATGCTATTCGTCTGGAAGAGAACAAACGCCTGTCCGAACGTGTAAAGGCATTATATGAGGAAGGACGAAAGAAAGACCCCGAAGTATTTCGTGATGGTATCCGCTTGACTGACGAGCGTATTCGTACTGTTGTAGGTTATCTGCAAGAAATAAACTTGGGAGAAACAGACCTAGATAGTAAAGGGCGTGCTTTTGAGACTTTTATGGACTCGTTTTTTAGGGGAAGTTTCGGTCAATATTTTACACCTCGACCTATTGTCAAGTTCTCGACCGATGTATTGCCAATAACAAACGAGTCGCTGGTACTTGATACTTCATGCGGTAGTGGAGGTTTTTTACTATATGCTCTTAATAAAGTGCGGAACTATGCAACAAAGGAACTCTATCCAAACTACAAAACAGATATAAAGCAGAATGGGAAACACTATAAATATTGGCATGACTTTGCTGAGAATAATCTCTATGGGATTGAGATAAACGAACAAATATCAAGAGCTGCTAAAATGAATATGATTATCCACGATGATGGTCATACCAATGTAATTACAGCAGATGGGCTACTGAACGAAACAGAAATTCAGAAGTTAACAAAAAACAGAGGCTTCCGATACAACCGATTCAATTTTATTATAACCAATCCTCCTTTCGGCTCTACTATCAAGAGTAAGGAGAAGAATTATCTAAAAGAATACAGTTTTGGGCAAAAAGACCCTGACTGGTTAGATGTAAAAGCAAAATCGACCCCAACGCCACGAGAAAACCAGAGTACCGAAATTCTATTTATAGAACAGTGTTACAAGTTTTTAGAAGAAGGTGGATATTTGGCTATTGTCTTGCCTGATGGAATACTAACTAACAGTAGCCTACAATATGTGCGTGATGGTATAGAGGATATGTTCCGCATTGTAGCGGTGGTATCTATGCCACAAACAGCATTTACGGCAACAGGAGCAGGAGTTAAAAGCTCTGTACTATTTCTCAAAAAGCACAAAGTTAAACATACCGAAAAGCTGAAAAATAAAAAACTAAGCCTGCAAGCGAAATTGAAGAAGAAGTTTGACTATGATGCAACTTTAGAAATTTGGGACACAGAGAAGAAACAGGTGTTGAGAGACCTCGAAGGTTTTGATAATCCGTTTATCGACCTAAGCACCACTGAACTGAAAAAGACAGACGAATATAAAGAGTGGCGTGCTGAGGTAAATGCTGAATATACAGAACGTATCAATAATCTGAAAGAAGAGCTACAAGAAGCATACCTAAAAGCCAAACAAGAGGAACTGCCAGACTATCCTATATTTATGGCAATAGCCGAAGATATTGGTTATGATGCCACAGGCAAGAAGACCAACAACAACGAACTGGATTATATCAGTGAGGAGCTGACTAAATTTATAACTGCAATAGACAATGGAGCAATATAAATTACCCTCACATATCAATCCCGATAAGGTTTTTATTGTCAATCGGTCTGAATTGGAGAGACGGTTAGAACCCAAGTTTTATACAAGTATCTATCTTGAGAATGAAACTAAGTTAGCTAATTCAGTATTCCCTCTAGTATCAATCAAAGACGTAACCTCTATCGTTAGTGATGGAACGCATTTTACTCCGAATTATGTAGATGGAGGAGTTAAATTTATTAGTGTTAAAGACGTTAGACAGTCTTCTATAGATTTGAATAACTCAAAATTTATAACAGAAGAAGAGGCTGATTTCTTGGATAAGAGATGTAAACCACAAAAAGGAGATATTCTATTAACGAAGGTTGGTACAATAGGACTTGCTGCTGTTGTGGATGTAGAGGAGAGATTTCAGATATTTGTAAGTTTAGCTTTACTACGCCCTAAAAGTAATGTTATGTCTGATTATTTAGAGATTTTTCTAAACTCAAACATAGCATATCTTCAATATGACCGTATCGTAAAAGGAGCAGGAGTTCCCGATTTACATTTAGAGGATATAAGGAGAATAAAGATAAGCCTGCCTTCCTTAAGTAAGCAACAACAAATAGTAGATTTATATAAAGAGGCTTACAACCTAAAGCAACAAAAAGAAGCCAAAGCTAAAGCCCTTTTAGATAGCATAGATAGCTATTTGCTAGGCGAGTTGGGCATTGCCCTCCCCGAAAAAGATAACAGCCTACAAAAGCGTGTATTTACAGCTCAGTTTAGTGAGGTTACTGGAGGACGATTTGATGCTCCAAGTGCTTTTTCTGATTTTTCTTTGGACTCGACCAAATACGATGCTGTCCCATTTCTTCAATATGTATCAATGAATCCACAATGGGGAACAGTTGATAGTAGTACGCTTGTAAGTTTTATTCCTATGGATGTGTTAAATGAGGAGTTTGGAGCTATTACATATAAAGAAGAGCGTTTAGCAGAAGAGTCTAAAGGCTACACTAACTTTGCTGAAAACGATATCCTTTGGGCTAAGATAACACCCTGTATGCAAAACGGAAAATCAACAATTGCGGAAGGACTATCGAATGGACTTGGATTTGGTTCTACCGAATATTATGTTTTTAGGGTAGATAATACAAAAATAAATAGAGGGTATGTATTTTCAATTTTACGGCTCAAAGCATTGAGAGAAGCAGCAATGCTACACTTTGGAGGAGCAGCAGGACATCAAAGGGTGTCTTCTTCATTCTTCAAAGAGCTTTCTATTCCCTTCCCTCCACTCGAAAAACAGAACGAAATAGCCAAACATATACAAAGCATTAGAGAACAAGCCAAACAGCTTCAAAATGATGCTAAAGCCATACTGGAGCAAGCTAAACAAGAAGTAGAATTAATGATATTGGGATAAGAGAAATAACATATAAATACAAACTTAATTGATGGAAGCAGTGGAGGCGATACAAAAGCTATTTTTACAATAAATGTAGATGGGAAAGATATTAAGATAGGGATTGAAAGTCAAGGAGACCCAAACTCTCGTCAACTGGAATCCTTAACTGATTTTGCAGATGCTAATTGTGATATCATAATAGGGGCTAGTAGAACGAGAGGGGAAACTGTACATAATGTTTGGGACATTTCAAAAAAATACGAGTATCGCATAATTTGGGCTAGAAATTATATTTGTTACGATGATATGACACATAAAGATTTAAGAGCCTTATATGTTGATAACATAATGAAAATGGTTGAGGAAATAACACATAACAGACTTTAAAATGGAACTTTTTATTATAGGTAATGGATTTGATGTTTATCATGGAATAGAATCAAGATACAGTCATTTTGCAGATTATGTAGAAGAGCATAATTCAGATTTGTATGATTGTGTAAGTGAATTTTTAGGGCATCCAGAAGATTTTTGGAAGGATTTTGAAACAAACTTACAACATTTGGACGAAGATAATCTTACTGATTATGCTAGAGCTTATTTAATGGATTATGGTGCAGATGATTGGAGCGATTCGGGACATCATGATTATCAATATGAAATAGAACAAAAAATAGACCTTCTTACAGATGAGATGACTAAAATGTTTATAGCATGGGTAAACCAAATAGACATTTCGAAAGCATCGCCAGATTTACGAGGTATTTTGAAAGAGAATGCTCTTTATTTAACATTCAATTACACTCAAACACTAGAAAGAGTCTATAAAATAGATAAGAAAAAAGTTTTTCACATACATGGGGAAGTTGGCGATGACTCTTATATTTATGGACACGATTATATTAAACCTAAAGAGAAAGAAGTTGATATATCTTCACTTTCAGATGAAGAAAGAGAAGCCTATTATGATGAAAAAAGTTCCGATGATGTAAGAGTAACCGAAGGAGAGCAAATAATAAACGGCTATTATCAAAAAAACTATAAACCCGTTTCAGATATCATCAAATCGAATAAAGATTATTTTGATTCTTTAAAAGATGTAACTCGTATTCATATACTAGGTTTTTCCATGGGAGATATTGATTTGCCATATATTGAAGAAATTTATAATACTCTTGAAAAGCCAGATGATGTAAAGTGGGTTGTTTCCTTTTACAATAAGGATGAGGATAAAGAGCACAACTTTCAGCTTGAGAATGTTGGTGTTGATGTGGTTGCTAATGTTACAAATGAAGATATGAGTTATTGGAAAGAAAAAGATACTCAAACAATTATTGAATTTAACTAATACAAAATATAGCTTTATGACAACAAAATCGCCAGCAACATTATTTGCCGAAGAAGTAATACAAGCATTTACAAAAGACTTGACAGACAATGTTTTTCTTTATATACAAGAAAACGAAGAGTTGTTGCAAATGTATCTTGATGCTATTTCTGAATCAGATAGGAAAACAGTTAATTCAGTGTTAGGTAAGCTGATAAAGAAGCGTTTCGATGTGAAAAATGAAATTGATGACAAAACAGGGCGTTTTGAAAAAGGAGAGCCAAAAAGTGTTCTAATCAAAACCACCTATACAAAACATTCTAAAAGATAAGATATTACTATGTTAACCACAGAGGCAAAAAAGAAAATAGAATCTATTTGGGATAGCTATATTGCTACTGGGAGGCTTGTTTATGACCTCAAAGGCAATCGGCTTGAGAATATAGACCAATTACGATTGGAAGCTATAAAACAACTAAAAGTATTCATTCAGCAGTTTTTAGATAAGGTTATAGATATCTATGAGTTCAAGACCAATATAGACAGTTTCAACAAACGAAACAATCTATGGGGTTTCACTGCTATGAAGGGGCAAATGTTCTTCAATCAGCTAGTAAAGTATAACGAACAACAGATAGATAAGCTTTCTACAATTCTTGCCTCATGTATTGTGAGACCAAACAACTTGCAAGAATCTTTGACCAAAATAGATAAATTGGAGTCTTTTTGTAAGGTCGCTTACGAAAAAGCAGAAGATAGACGGAAAACAGCGAATCCCAATTCTGTAGGTTATTTCTTGTCTTATTTTTGGCAAGTACAAAATCCAGAAGAGTGGGCTATATTGTACACTTCTCAAATTAGAGCTTATCATGAGTTGGATATTTGGCAGGAGAAACCAAACCAAAAGGAGACCTATCAGTTTTTCTATCAGCTAAATGAAGAGATTCGGATTGTGTTGAAAAATTATACTAAGGCTGGTATCTCAAATTGGGACATCGAACACGCATTCTGGGAATACAAAGGCAATCCCAATAAAACAGCAGAGGTTAATCTACCTAAAATCAGTAATCAACCTAAAGAATCTTCATCCATTCAACCACAACCAGAAGTTGAGCTAGCTTTACCATTAAAAGCAAGCTTTGAACTTTCTGAGTATCTCATACCTAAAGTTGCAAAACTTGTTGAATTGGGAGGTCAAACAGGTATTGCGTCCTCTGCAAAAGGAGATGAATTTGAAAGGCTTGTTGCTGAGATATTTAAACAGTTGGATTTCGATGTTCAATTATTGGGTCAAGGTACAGGAAGAAATCCAGATGCAATAATTCGATTCAGAGAAGAGAATACGGCTTTTATAGTAGATGCAAAAGCTTATACCAACGGCTATACTCTTGGTACTGACGACAGAGCTATTAAAGAATATATAAATCATCATTGCCCTAAGCTGAATAAAGAAGGCTATAAAAAGATAGGTTTTATAATTGTTAGCAATTCGTTCAAATCTAATTTTGACAGCTTTATCAATTCTATCACTTGGGATACTGATATAAAACGCTTTATACTACTCACTTCTGAGGCGTTATTATATCTATTGGCATTCAAGACCAAAGACCGTTTGCCTTTGACCACTATTATAGAAAAATTAGTGGGATTAGGTAATCTGATTGAAGCAAAGGATATTATAGCAGAGTTTGATGATGTGTAAAAACGATAAGAGCCATATCTCTATGGCTCTCATTCTGTTATTTCTTAAATACCTCCCAACGTAAGTCGTTGCTCCCTTTCATCTTGAATTCATTAGGGCTAGAGATGAGCAGATTTGAATAAGTTCTATTGCCAGTCTCAGTGAATGATAAACCGATAGATGTTGCATTGTGGTCTATGTAGTAATACTTGTCGAACGATTGACCATTGTAGTAGGTCACAGTTAGCAAGCCGTGAATCTTACGTTCTCGCCCTTCGCCAGTTGCGTAATTCTCATCAAGAATAACTACCTTTGCAGGATTGTACTGTTCCTTGAATTCAATCGTTGTAACTCCAACCTCATGGACATACTCGAACGTGCCATTAAAGACAGATAGAGCCTTTTTCTGAGCCTCACTCATCGAATTGCTTGCGTTGTCGTCATCGTCGTCGCTAGAACATCCTACAAATGAAAAACTAACCACCGTCAACATTAAAAATAAAAATGCTTTTTTCATAAAAGTAAATTATAAAGTATCCATCAGCCCCGAATTGGAAGGTTTTATAAAAAGAAACGTGGGAACTGCTAACTCATTGTAGTAAGAGGCTCTGGTAAGCCCATGACACAAATAAGCAACAGCCCCACGCCTTTTATGAAGACGTGGAACATTCTGCCTATTATCTATGTGTCAATTTGAATTTACCAGATTCCTTACTACAAGATAAAGATAGACGTTTCGTATATTTTCAATAAGTATGGAGTCGCCTAACGTTTTAGTTAACTCCATATGGCAAAGATATATAAAAAGGTCGGTATCATACGAAAACCGACCTTCAATAATTACATTTAGCTTGTTGTATTATATCCTTTGGATATCAGCCATAAGACGCTCTTCATTTAGCTTAAATGCCCCTGCTTCTTGGTTGTGGTCAATGTAGTTCATTGGAAAGAATCCGCTATTGACAAGTTCACAGACTGTATGAGTTAACTCCATCATTTTGCATTGATGCTCAGATAGCTCAATATGGGAAGCCTCTTTGAGGTACTTATCCAATACATCTTCTTCGACCCAACACAGCCTTGTCATAGAAGGAACTGGATACCTTATTTTGAACTGCCATTCTTCGAACGGAATACCTAAAGAGCTGAATCTACTCGACAATGAGGATAGATGTGGAATAGTATTCATATAGCCTGCTAAATATTTTTTCCTCAAATCATCTAAAAAATCTACAGGAAAATCAGCATGATTCGCCAAAAATATAGATACAGGACGTACAAAAATATCCTTCGTTTCGTCTTCTTTATCATTAGCATTCATTATTCGTTCTAGATCTTCTCTGCAAAATTTAACATCCTTAAATTTACACGCTTCAATAATAACACCCTCGAAAGCACGACAGACTTCTCGATACTGACCTCGTAAATATGCTTCCTTGGAAGCTAAATAGATTTTTTTCATAACCCTAAATTTTTTATTTTTCAAGTTATCGGATGAATTTTCCCGTTAGGGAAAAGAAAACCCCTGTTTTCAAACAGGTATTAACGCAAAAGGATTTATCCTTTTACCTTTCAACCTGCGGAACTTGTTCCGTAGTATTTGAGTAAGTTTTCAACTATAGAGCCATTTTGTTGTGGGCTTGGCTCTTTACTCCCTTTTTGTAATTCGTCTACAATTCCAATTTCTAGAATAGTGTCCCGAATGAGTTTTTCCTGTCGTTCTTTATACTCCTGTGACGGTTGCGGAGTTTCAAATACATTGTCCATCTTCTATTTTATTTAGTGAAATTTCTTCGTTTTGCTTTAGCTGTTTTAATCGTTCTTGCTTGCGTTGTTCTTGCTTCTCCTTATAATATTTGCAGAGGTGGCACGTGAGCGGAAGATAAAAGACCACCTGTTCTTTTTGTGTAGGAGAATCTTTATGATAGCCCATGAGTTTATTGATAGCTTCCAGACAAGCAATTTTTATTCGCTCGTCCTTTGTCCCATCCATAATTGCCTTATACCGCCGAATCTGGTTGTGTCGAGTTAGGTAATCATCGTCCAACTCGACATCTTCGATAGATTGAGTTGATGAGGGTAAACTTTCATCTGAGGATGAGTTAACTCCTATCGTATTGAAGGTTAACTCCAATTCCTTTTCTATCAGATATTCCGCAACTTTAGGAGAGGTCTTTAATCGAGAAGCTTGAACTTTCATACTGTCTCCTTTCGCTGTCGAATTCGGATGGAGAAGTCTGTATGCTTTAGTAGCATCCCATCCAGCCAAAACCAAATCACAAAAAGCAAGCTCTTTGGTTGTTAATTTATTGTCTTTTTTTACCATATTGAAAAGTTAAGTAATTTATAATATGAATGTTATTGTTGTTTTCTGTCTGTGGTAATCTGGTATGGTAATTTGGTTAAAACCTAACCACGAGTACCTGTGTGTATGTGGTATGGTATATCTGAGATATACCTACTACCACGTACCATAATACCATAAATCAAAAAGCAATGTTCATTTGTTCTGGAATGATAGCATATTGATAGCTACTACTACTTGGTTTTGCTAGGTTCTTTATCCAACCTTTCCTCTCATAATGTTTGATAAATTCACGAGCAGGCTTGTCAGAACATACAAATCGGATTTCAATTTGCTCTCTTAATTTTCCTGCTGTATATATTGTTTCCACTGATTGAAAAGTGTCTCTTAGAAACTGCACATGAGTTTTATCCTCATAAGATGAAGGACTTATCTTGACTTTTTTAGTTTCTCCATTCTTGCCTCCAGACTTAAGACTCTCAAAATCTACTCTGTCCCCTGTTATATCAAAACACAAATTCTCATCCATTCTTAGCACATAACTAGCTACTTTCTCAGACTCTGCCAGATAGTTCGCCTTGACAATACAGAAATGCCGTAAGTTTGATTCAGAACTATCCTTGCGAAACTCAATAACGCATCTGGATTTGGCTTCTATAGCTTGACTTCCAATTACATTATTTTTACTTGGAGCTAGTTCTTCCGTACGTTTTCCTGTATGATGTAAGAAGCATACGGAGCATTCATATTTTATGGCAATATCCGAGAATGGTTGCAAGAACTGTCTGACTTGGTTATTTTGGTTTAAATCTTTGGCTGTATATAAATCGCCAAAGGCATCTAAAACAATGAGGTCGACAGAAAAATCCTCTAATACAGAGCGTAAAATTTCTATAAGATTATCTGAATCTGTCGTGCATAAGAAATTTTTCAATTTGTCTTTTGATACTTTTAAAGTTTGATTCTGCTTGCGTACTAAAAAAGCAATAGACATTTTATCATCCTCAGTTGAGATATACAAAGCTCTTCCATGTTTGCCATTGAATTGATTTCCTAAAAAATCTATTTGTCCAGCTACTGATAAAGCTAATTGACGTAAAATCATACTTTTTCCTGTATCACTAGCCCCGACCAAGAACCAAAGCCCAACCATCGGAAATAATCCAAACAATTTTGAGATTTCTTCTATTTGCATATCTATCAGCTGACTTCCATCTGTAATACAAGGTGGGAGTTTTAGCTCTATATTCGCATCCAGAGAAACAGATTCCGTTTTTTCGTTGTTAACAACAACAAAACCTTGCGGATTATAGTCCCCACCATTTTGTGAGGACAGTGTAGGATTCTTATTCATGTCAGGATTTTTTAGAGTGCTTATATTTACCTATCTTTTTTTCTATTAAAGCTTGGTCTACCTCTTCACTACGGAAATAAATGTTTTTTGATATTCCATGAGCCTTCAAAAGTCCATTATTTACCCAATTATTAATCGTTTGGGGTGTAACTTGAAACATTTCACATAAATCGTCTATAGTTAGAAGTTTCGTGTTATTTCCCTTCTGTAAATCTGCTATCGCCACAGTTACAGCCTCCGATATCATTTCTTTTAGACTATCTGGAGACACTTCAATTAAAATACTTTTAGTCATTTTAGCTAAGTATTAAATTATACATATAGGCGTTGCAACGACCTTTAAACTTGGACGAAAGTAGAATTTTATAACCAACTTGTTCGGAGCATAGAATATAGCTATAACAGAATACTATGCCCCATCTATTTACCTCATGTTTATGCATGACTTAAGTGTCTGACTATGAGTGGGTGTTGGCTTTTTTAAATAAAAAAAATCCCCATTACAAATTATGTAATAGGGAGAATAAGAGTTTTAAGTAACTCTTTTTTTGCTAAACAAGTTTCATCTGGTATATATTCTTCTGAGATTTTCTGTAATCAATTAACATTTCAACGCAATCAATTAAATCCAAATTTAGATTTGTATATTTTTGGATTATTATCGGGTCAATGTTGGTTAAAATCCATTCTGCTATATAGTTTTTAGTCTTCCCTTTAAAATGGGTTTCATGTTCTAGAAATTTGAATAGCGGAACTAAAGATTCTAACAATTTTTTCCTGAAACTATTTCTATCCTTTCCTCCTCTGTGTTTTTCTTTGCTAGCTCGTTCTTTGATAATAGGTTTTATGGCTTCTAATATTTCACGTAAGGTATATCTATCTTTAATTCTCATAGATTCTTTCTCTTCTTCATCTTTGCCCAAAGAAAACGATATTTGAAAGAGAAGGTTATTTTTTCTTGTTAGCTCCTTATATAATTGGTCTGCTTCAAATCTAGCATCCCTGTCTCTTTTTGCATTGTTGGGGTCTGCTTTCTGATTAAGATAGAGAGCGTATGCCATAGTATAACCGAAAAAGGTTAAAATAACATCCTTTTGTTCCTCTGTGAATTCAGCAAGAAAGCCCTTAAATTCATCTGTAGTGTTGTTCGAGAATTCAGTAAATGCGAAATTAGCTATATATCTATAGCGAGAGAAGCCATATTTATTCGGAATTGCATATTTATTTATCATAATAGATTTTTCTTATCCAATTTTCATTTGTACACGTTGAAAGTACCCATTGTCTGCAAGCATAGCTTTCTCTTTATTATTTAATTTGAGGTAGGTTTTTAGTTGTTCCTCACTCTCATGTCCCGATATAGCAATTATCTCAGATAATTTACATCCTGCTTGTTGCATATTAGTGCAAAGGGAGCGTCTAGCAGTATGGGTTTTAACCATATCGCAGAATCGTTTAGATATTTTAGCCTTCATGCCAGCTTTATTTTGATTTATTTGAACTATCTCTGTGAACTCTGCCTTTTCGCATATTTTCTTTATATAATCATTAATCTTCTGGTCATAGGTCTTGGGTAGAGTTCCATTGTATTTATTCAATATCTCTTTAACCCTCCAATCTAAAGGTATATATACGGTCTTATCCGTTTTCTCTTGACATAATTCAATATATTCTAGTCCATTGGATAACTTTGTAATCATGCTAGAATTAATTCGCTTATAATCGCTCACACGCTGTCCTGTTAAACATCCGACAACAAAAATATCCCTTACCTTCTCCCATGCAGGATTATCGGATAAATCCATATTATAAAGTATTTCAATTCTTTCTTGAGTTAAGTAAACATTGTCTACTTCTTCATAATTAGCGACAAAACCAGAATTTTCTATTTCCCTATTGCTATGGAGCTTCATATCCTTAGCTGCATACATAACAGTCTTTAATATTTTAATCATACGTCCTACAGTATTCGCAGAGTATTTTCTATCGAAGAGCAAATAGCTTTTAAAGTCTCCATGAAAATCCATAGTGATATCTTCAAAATCTATCACTTTATTTCTGTCATTTTGATAGTCGTTTAGCCGATTTCTAAAACCCTTAATGCTCTTAACTGTGCCTTCACTTACTTTTTTATTCGAGCGTTGCTTCAACCTTTTACCTGTTTCGAGGTCGTTAATATACTGTTCTATAAATTTATTTAGAGTTGTTGGTTTTTCTATTACTTTAGGTTTTAATTCTAGGTAATAAGCATTTATGACTTTTTGTAACCATTCGCTCGTATAATCTCTAGAATGGTTGTTAAAAGCTTGAACAATGGAGTCTTTCAGTCCTCGAATTACTCTATTCGTTTCTTGTATTAAATCATTGCTTTTATCTGTTTCTTCTACCAACTTATTTCTTTCTTCAATAGAAAGACCTTTGGTGTCTTTACTAGTTAGATATTTTAAATCCAACTCTTCTTTTTTGAGATTCCATGATTTAATTCTGATTGTGGTCTCAGTGACCCCATAGAGAGCTTTTTTTGCATCAATGTTATATCTAACTCGAAGTATTGCAAATTCCGCATCTTTTTTGCTAGTTCTGTAGGTTAATTTCAATGTTGCCATAACTTTATTTTATCTCTTTATACAAAGATAAAGTTATTTTTTAGTTGCACGGTATTTGCACGGTGAATGTTTTAATCAAACAAGTTAAATTTTATATTGAAAACAACAATGTGTTGATAATTAACAGACTTATAACATATTCTTAACTAATTAAAACTATGCAAATATAAAATTAGAGGTTCGCCAGGAACCTCTGGGTAATACAAAAGCCTCTTAATCAATGAGTTAAGGGGCTTTTTTAATAACCCTATTCTAAAATATACAATGCTTTACATTAAAGAATAATGTGCTTTTAACTAAGTAGTTATATGTTTGTGAGATGTGGGCTTTATTAAAAAGCATATGATTGTTTACCAATTATTTGTCAAATGTTTGACAAATGTTTGACAAATAAAAGTATATTTTTGCTCTTTTTTTTGAACAATTAAGAGCCTGTTTAAATTTTATTGAGAAAAAATAATATAGGGCTTCCGTCATCTGTTTAATGATACTTTCTTTGAAGTGATCAAACCTAAAAGAAATGTATCCGACAGATTTAACAGAAACCCAGTGGCAATATATAGAAAAGGTTTTGTTGCCACAAGAGAGAAAGCGAAAACATGAGTTAAAACAGATATGGAATGCCATATTTTATTTAGTGCGAACAGGCTGTCAATGGCGTATGTTGCCCCATG
>JBKEBA010000074.1:0-3298 GCA_047972895.1 Dysgonomonas sp. | reverse complement strand
ATTTAAACAATTGGATGTGGTATTATAACAACGAAAGAACTCATTCGGGAAAATATTGTTATGGCAAAACCCCAATGCAAACTTTTATTGAAGGTAAAGATATTGCTAAAGAAAAACTATTGGAAAATGTGATGCAACAACAAAATATTCTTACTTTTGGAAGTCAGGAAACTGTCGAAATGAACCATAAAACAGAAATCTGACAATCATAGAAAACCTACAACTGTCAGATTAAATCTTAGCTATTACAAATGAGGAATAAATATCTTTAACCAATCTCATCCGAGACACTTAGTGGTATACTTTTCAATTACTAAGTGGACTACTTTTCAATTATATTATACATTATTATCATCAAGAACTGGCTGTTCCTGCTCAACGATGCTTTGAGGTTGAGGCTCTTCTTGCTCTATATCTATAAGAGTAGTATTGTATTCTTTAATCAAGATTTTATAATCAATAAATACAAAGTTCGTTTTATCAAAATATTGTTTTATTAAATCGGGACGAAGGGTAAATATATCAGAAACTCTTGTATGGATGCGAGATTTTTCGGAAAGTTCTTTTGGGGTCTTGTATTGGAAATTATGTATTTCGGATAGATAGTCTCTGATGTATAATTCAAAAGTCTTGTTTTGCTTCAATACTTCATGTCGATATAGTACATAACTACGTTTTAGAAGTCTATATTCAAGGTTTTGCGATTGGTGGAAATTATCCATCAAAAAAGCATAGATTGATTTTAGTATAAACTTTATATTGATTTTCATATGGAGTTTCCAGCTAAACTACATTTAATGTCTTTAATGCTTTAAATGCAAATCTTGCAGATGGATAGGTTATCGACCCACCTCCAATTACTCCTATCTTTATCGCTTCAATTATTTCTTGTTTATTTGCATCTTCTTTGATACAACCTTGTATGTGGTATAAGATACATTCTTCACATCTAGATAGAACAGAAATGGATAAGCCTGTTAGCTCTTTGTATTTCTTAGGAATAGCTCCATCAGAATATACCTGATCATCTAATTCGCCAAACACTTTGAAGAAATCATCATTGTTTGACATTAATTGGTTTAATTTTCTTCTTTCATCATTTAGTTTTTCGATTTCCATATCTGTAAAAGATTAAATTGATAATGATATAAAAGTAAGAAGATTTTTTCTTTTTCTCTTAATTTCTACTATTTCTCAATAGTTGTTTTTATTGAAGAGAAGAGGGGAGATTTTCTGAATTTGCAACACAAGTGCAACACAGAAAAGAAAAAAGCCTTGATAATCAAATGATTATCAAGGCTTTTAGCGGTATGGACGGGACTCTTATTTATTTTTAATATTTTTCTATATTTTACAATAATCACTATATATCAATACTTTATATTTTTATAATTTTCCATTTTGTTTGCATTGTTCAATAGTTTTTGTAGATTTGCACGACAAATGCACGACACTTTTAAATATAAAAAGTATGGCAAATTATGTTCCTTATATACTAGCGAAACGTATTTCTCAAGATGGGACTACTCCTTTGTATGTATGCTATAACTATTCTCGTTCTCGAAGAACTCTTATCGCAACAGGTTACGACATAAAGCCTGAGCATTGGGATAATAAGAAAAAATGGATAAAGCGAGCTTGTCCGCAATTTGAAGAGATTGATCTTGTACTTACCAAAATAACATCTAAACTTGGCGAAATACTCAGTTATGCAGTGGACAATACTATTGACCCTACTGTGGACTATATTCTGCTCGAATTGGAAAAGAATAGGGAATATGAGCAACGTTCAAATAGAGTAGATATGTTTAAAACATTGGAGCTGTATATTGAAGAAAAAGCTCCCCATGTTTCTAAAGATCAAGTAAAAGACTATAAAACATTGCGAAAGCACCTCACTAATTTCAAAGAATATTCATCTCAGCCTGTTACATTCAGAAATTTGAATCTTAAATTCTATAATGAATTTATGGATTATCTTTTCTACAAAGCTGTCAAACCAGATGGGACAGTTGGTTTAGTTACTAATTCGGCAGGAAAAGTTGTACGACTGCTAAAAGGATTTGTCAACTATCAAATTACGAAAGGGGTGATTCCTAATATTGATTTGAAATCATTCAAGGTTGTAGAGGAAGAGACGGATGCAATTTATCTCAATGAAAAAGAATTAGAGGCTATTTATAGGCTTGACTTATCTGAGGATAAGGAATTGGAAGAAATAAGAGACATCTTCATAGTGGGCTGTTATACAGGCCTTCGATATAGTGATTTATCTACACTAAACTCGGAGCACATTGATCATATCAATGGGAATATTAATATTAAGCAACGTAAAGTACACAAAGCCGTTGTTATTCCAATGATTGACTATGTGCCTGATATTCTTAAGAAGTATGATTATAATTTACCGAAAGTCCATAGTTATAAATTTAATGAACGAGTAAAAGAGTTAGGACAGAGAATAAAACTTATCCACAAAGTAGAAGTCGTGAGAAAGAGAGGAAACAATAGGGTTGCCGAGGTAAACAAGAAATGGGAAATGATCTCGTCACATACCTGTAGGCGTTCCTTTTGTACCAATATGTATCTATCGGGCTTTCCTGCCGAGGAACTAATGAAAGTATCGGGACACAAAAGTCCAGCTGCATTTATGCGATATATTAAAGTCGATAACTTTCAGGCTGCTGATAGATTGAAAGCATTGAGAAATAACTTGAAGAAGTGATTTTCTAATTCTGCATCTAATGGTTGCAGAATTAAACTTCAGTTTTTGTTATATTTTATTATTTTTACAGATACAAATAACTAATCCCAATATGGAACTCAATAAACGACAGTCGAGCTTTGACCAACTTATAGATAGTATTTCTCAAGCACATTATCAATTTCAAGATAATGCTCAAAAGAGTGTCAATCTAAATCTGACCCTTCGCAATTGGCTTGTTGGATATTATATCGTTGAGTATGAACAGAAGGGAGAAGATAAAGCAAAATATGGAGATAATTTGATAGGTGAAATAGCCTCTCAATTGAAACAAAAAGAGGTAAAAGGATTTTCTGTCAGTGCTCTGAAAAATCATAGAACTTTTTATCAGAGGTATCCGCAAATAAGACAATCAGTGATTGGCTTATTGCAAAGCATAGATAATCAGCTGAATATACAAGGTTTAGAAAAAAGCCAATCACTGATTAGCCAATTCGATGAGGAAATGATATTACCTGTTGAGTTGATATTATCGAAACTCACATACACACATTTTATAGAGTTGTTTAAAATTGAAGATCCTTTGGAACGTTT
>JBKEBA010000068.1:0-36363 GCA_047972895.1 Dysgonomonas sp. | reverse complement strand
TTGGTGACGAAGTAGAAGTATACATCGAAAGCCAGGAAGACAAAAAAGGACAATTGATCCTGTCTCACAAGAAAGCACGTGCTACACGCTCTTGGGATCGTGTTAACGAAGCTCTTGAAAAAGACGAAATCATCAAAGGATTTATCAAATGTCGTACTAAGGGCGGTATGATCGTTGACGTATTTGGAATCGAGGCATTCTTGCCGGGATCTCAAATCGACGTGAAACCAATCCGTGACTACGATGTATTTGTTGGTAAAACAATGGAATTCAAAGTTGTGAAAATCAACCACGAATTCAAAAATGTTGTTGTTTCTCACAAAGCTCTTATCGAAGCTGAACTTGAACAACAAAAGAAAGACATTATCTCGAAATTGGAAAAAGGACAAGTGCTTGAAGGTACAGTTAAAAACATCACTTCATATGGTGTGTTTATCGACCTTGGTGGCGTAGATGGACTTATCCACATTACAGACCTTTCTTGGGGACGTGTACAACATCCAGAAGAAGTGGTTAAGTTGGATGAGAAGATCAATGTTGTTATACTTGACTTTGATGATGATAAGAAGCGTATTGCTCTTGGATTGAAACAGCTTACTCCTCATCCTTGGGATGCTCTTAGCGCTGACCTTAAAGTTGGTGATAAGGTGAAAGGTAAAGTTGTTGTTATGGCTGACTATGGCGCATTCATCGAAATTGCTGCTGGAGTAGAAGGTCTTATCCACGTATCTGAAATGAGCTGGGCGCAACACTTACGCAGTGCACAAGACTTTATGAAAGTTGGTGATGAAGTAGAAGCTGTAGTGCTTACACTTGATCGTGACGAACGTAAAATGTCTCTTGGTATCAAACAATTGAAGCCGGATCCATGGGAAAATATCGAAGAGAAATATCCTATTGGAAGCAAACATACTGCTAAAGTTCGCAACTTCACTAACTTCGGTGTTTTCGCTGAAATAGAAGAAGGTGTTGACGGATTGATTCATATCTCAGATCTTTCTTGGACTAAGAAAATCAAGCATCCTAGCGAAGTAACTCAAATAGGAGCTGATATCGATGTACAAGTATTGGAAATTGATAAAGAAAATCGTCGTTTGAGCCTTGGTCACAAACAACTAGAAGAAAATCCTTGGGATGTATTCGAAACTATCTTTACAGTAGGTTCAGTACATGAAGGAACAGTTGTTGAAATGGTTGACAAAGGTGCTGTAATATCTCTTCCTTACGGTGTTGAAGGTTTTGCTACTCCAAAACACTTGGTGAAAGAAGACGGAGCTCAGGCTAAAGTTGAAGAAAAACTTGACTTCAAGGTAATAGAGTTCAACAAAGATTCTAAGAGAATCATTGTTTCTCATAGCCGTGTATTCGAAGATGAGAAGCCTGAGGCTAGAGAAGCTGCTGCTGAAAAGAAAGCAAAGAAATCTTCTAGAAAAGAGAAAGAAGAAACTCCTGTTCAATCAGGAATGGAGAAAACTACTCTTGGTGATATAGAAGAACTTGCTGCATTGAAAGAGAAACTTTCAGGAGGCGATGCTGCTAAATAAGAACTAAACAGTCTTATTATATATTAAGAAAAGGCAACTCGATTGAGTTGCCTTTCTTGTATTTTATTTTTACTTCTTAAATATCAGGTATACTGCTGCTACCATAAAGATACAGGCCAACAAATGATTCCATCTGAATGATTCCGTTTTGAAGGCTAACGTACTGAACAATACAAATACTACAAGAGTTATAACTTCCTGTATAATTTTCAACTGCATTAAAGAAAATGGGCCGCCATTGCCCTGAAAACCAATTCTGTTGGCAGGTACTTGAAAGCAATATTCAAAGAAGGCAATAGCCCAGCTTATCCCAATTACGCCAATCAGAGGAAGGGCAGCAAACCACGAGTATTCTTTCATTTTTAAATGACCATACCACGCGAAGGTCATAAATATATTCGATACGATTAGTAATAGTACGGTATATAAGCCTGTTAAGTTCATTGTTATCTGAGTTTAAAATTGATGATTTTGTGACGCAAAAGTAAAGCAAATTCTCATATCTTCACCATCTTATAATTTAAATTCTTATCTTTGAAACCGTGAATTATTGAAGCTGTAATAATATGAAACGTTTCGTTATATATACTATATTCCTTGTTTGCTTTCTACCTTTCCTTCACTCACAAACACTAGCTGAGGCTAAAGATTTATATCTGAAAGGGGAGTATGAACGGGCTTTGCAAACATTCGAGAAAGAATATAATGCCAAACCAACTGATGTTAACTTGAATCATTGGTATGGAGTCTGTCTGTTCGAAACAGGCGGAGATTTTAAGAAGGCAGAAGAATGTCTTTTAGTCGCATCGAAGAAGAATATACAAGACTCCTTTTATTATCTGGGGTTGATATATACCGATGAGTACCGCTTTACAGAAGCGAATGAGGCTTTTGATAAGTATCAGGCAATACTTGAAAAGAAAAAGCCGAGGAAGAACGAGGTGGAGAAGCATGAGGCAGACCTTGTGCGTTTCGAAGAGAAGAAGAAACTCCTATCACGTCTTAATCGTTTGGTATCTAACACCGAAGATATACAGATAATAGATAGCCTAGTTGTTAATAAGTCAGATTTTCTTTCTGCATATAAATTAAGCCACAGTTCTGGTCGGTTAGAGTATTTTGATAGGGTTTTCACTGCAAATAAGCGTGTAAATGCGACTATCTATTATAATGAGAAGGAGACAAAGATTTACTATGGGCAACCAGATAAGGGGGGAGCATACAGTTTGTTTTTCATGGAGAAGCTATTGGATAAATTCGGTAATGAGAAGAAGTTATCCCCTACCAATTTCGGACTGACTGGCGACTCTAATTATCCCTATGTAATGGCAGACGGAGTTACCATCTACTTTGCAGCAAAGGATGTGGAATCTATTGGAGGATACGATTTGTTTGTTTCCCGTTACAATCTGAATAATGATACTTATTTGGCTCCCGAACGCTTGAATATGCCTTTTAATTCATCTTACAACGATTATATGATGGTAATAGATGAAGAGAAAGGGGTTGGCTGGTTTGCTTCAGACCGATTCCAACCCGAAGGGAAAGTTTGTGTATATACTTTTATCCCTAATCGCACTGTAAAGATTGTTGAGAGCGAAGACGAACGCTATATGGCAAATAGAGCTCGAGTTTTATCTATAAAGAGCTCTTGGCAGAAGGGACATAACTATTCAGACCTGATCGCTTTAGCTCGCAAAGCTCCAAAAGAAGACGTAAAGGTTGTAAGAGATTTTGTCTTTGTGATAGACGACAACCACACTTACTATATGCTGTCTGACTTCAAAAATAAGAATGCCCGTGATGTGTATCATAAAATTATACAAAAGAGAGCAGACGAAAGTTCCCTTATCGAAAAACTGGAAAGCCTGCGGTCAACTTATAACCGTTCGGGACAGGATATAAGACGCAATATGACTAACGAAATGCTCAGGATGGAAGGTCAATTGGAGCAGCTGCAAAAAGAAATACCTACATTGGAGATGCAAGCACGTAACCAGGAAATACAAAGCTTGAAATAAACAAATATGAGTAGGCGTTAAATACTGCGATTGGCAGTAATTAATTACAATAAGACTGCCTGAAAGACAGGCGGAATCATTAACTTTGTGGAACTAATTTTTCACCTCATAATATAACAATAGATTTATGAAAAGAGATACAGCCATTTTTGATATTATCGAAAGAGAGTATCAACGACAACTGAAAGGAATCGAGTTAATCGCATCGGAGAATTTTGTAAGCCCACAGGTAATGGAAGCTATGGGTTCATGTCTTACTAATAAATATGCAGAAGGCTATCCGGGGAAAAGATATTATGGGGGATGCGAAATTGTGGATTTGAGTGAGCAACTAGCTATAGACCGTTTGAAAGAAATATTCGGTGCAGAGTGGGCTAATGTACAACCACATTCAGGCGCTCAGGCTAATGCTGCTGTTTTCTTGGCATGTCTGCAGGCTGGAGATAAATTCTTGGGTCTGAACCTGTCACATGGAGGTCACCTGTCACATGGTTCTCCAGTAAACTTCTCAGGCCTTATGTTCCACGCTTTGGAATATAACGTAAAACAAGATACAGAACAGGTCGATTATGATCAGATGGAGCAGGTTGCCCGTGCTGAGAAGCCAAAGGTGATTATAGCAGGAGCATCGGCATACTCTCGCGAATGGGATTATGCACGTATCCGTAAAATAGCAGACGAAGTAGGTGCTATCTTCATGGTAGATATGGCTCACCCTGCCGGACTGATAGCAGCAGGATTATTAGAGAATCCGCTTCCTCATGCACACATTGTTACTACTACAACCCATAAGACCCTTCGCGGGCCTCGTGGAGGTGCTATATTGTTAGGTAAGGATTTTGAAAACCCATGGGGCAAGAAGACTCCGAAAGGCGAAACGCGTATGATGTCGGCATTGCTAGACTCTGCTGTGTTCCCGGGAATACAGGGCGGTCCGCTAGAGCACGTGATTGCTGCTAAAGCTGTGTCCTTTGCTGAAGCTCTAGACCCATCATATAAAGAATATCAGGCACAAGTGAAGAAGAATGCTGCTGTAATGGCTCAGGCATTTATAGACAAGGGATATAAGGTAGTATCGGGTGGAACAGACAACCACTCCATGCTTATCGATCTTCGTCCGAAATTTCCTGAACTGACAGGTAAACTTGCTGAGAAAGCACTTGTACTTGCCGATATAACAACTAACAAAAATATGGTTCCTTTCGATAGCCGCAGTCCATTCTTGACCTCGGGTCTTCGTTTCGGTACTCCGGCAATCACTACACGTGGAGCTAAAGAACCATTGATGGGTGAAATCGTTGAACTGATCGATACAGTACTTTCCAATCCAGAGGATGACAAGGTAATCAAATCTGTACATGATAAAGTGAACTCTATCATGAAGGACTATCCATTATTCGCTTGGTAATCCAACCATTCAGATATATAAGAAAAGGGGCTGTTGTAAACAGCCCCTTTTCTTATATTGTATAATCAGTTTCTATTCTACATGTAATACCAGGCCTTTTAGATATTCGCCTTCGGGGTGATATATGTTTATCGGATGGTCAGCCGGTTGGCTTAGCTGATGCAATATCCGTACCTTGCGGCCAGACATAGCTGCTGCACTGAATACGGCTAGCCTGAACGCATCTTTGGATATCACTTGCGAGCAGGAAAACGTAAAGATGATGCCTCCCGATGCTACCTTATCAAAGGCGACAGCATTTAGCCGCTTATATCCTTGTAACGCATTCTTGATAGCTCCACGATGCTTGGCAAATGCCGGCGGGTCTAAGACGATGAGGTCATAAACCCCCTTGTTTATATTACCTAAAAACTTAAAAGCATCTTCGGCAAAAGCTTCATGTCTTTTATCCGCAGGGAAGTTTAGCTCTACATTTTTGTTGGTCAAAGAGATAGCCTTAGCCGAACTGTCAACAGAATATACTTTGTTTGCTCCGCCACGCATAGCATAGAATGAGAATCCACCTGTATAACAAAACATATTCAGAACAGAACGGTCTTTAGCATAATGCTCAAGCAAAGCTCTATTGTCACGCTGATCGACAAAGAATCCAGTCTTTTGTCCTTTCACCCAATCGGGATAGAATTTGAGCCCATTCTCTATAGCCACTTCATTTACATTCTGTCCACCGTACAGGTATTCATTTTCTGCACCCAGGTTGGCTTTGAAAGGCAACGTCGTTTCCGACTTGTAATAAACGTTCTTCAACGCATCCCCCATAACGGCTTTCAGCGCATCACAAATCATTATTCTAGATTCGTGCATCCCAACCGAATGAGACTGGATTACCGCAGTTTCGGCATATATATCAATAATCAGCCCGGGAAGGCTGTCACCTTCGCCGTGCACAAGGCGGTATGAATTGTTTTCGGCAGATAAAAGACTTATAGATTTTCTTAATTCCAGAGCAACGGACAGTCGTTTCTTCCAGAAGTCAAGGTTTATCTCTTCCTCATCGAATGACAGGACGCGTACCTCTATGCTTCCTATCTGGTAGTGCCCGACTGCAATGAAGTCTCCATTGGTAGTGTACACATCCACTACTTCACCTTCTTCAAGGCTATCGTCCTTATGCTGTACTGCTCCTGAAAATATCCAAGGGTGGAACCGTTTCAGAGATTCCTCTTTTTTAGGTTTTAACTTTATCTTCTTGTAATTCATACCTTTTAATTTAGATTAGTGACTACCATAGGTGGCAGTGACCAAAGTGGCACAAAATTACTATTTTATTTTCAAACATCAGCCTTATTGTTATCTAAGTAAAAAGTAACAAACGTAACATGTTTTCGATAGTTTATTATTTGATACTTTTATTATTTCTCGGGATTTCATTTAATCCGATTAAAACAAAAAAGTGACAGATGTAACACATTTATCACTTTTTGTTATTGTAACTTTTCAGCTTATCAAAGAATTAAAATCTTATGAAATGATACTTCATCATCAGATCATTTACTATAGATAAATTTCTTATAATTTTATTTTCAATGAAGCACCCCAGCGCATAGGTTTTCCTTTTTGCGCGAAATGTTTGCTATCCGATTCGAACAAGAAAGTATTATAATCTCTGTCGAGAATGTTCTTTCCCCAAAACTCAACTGTGAATATATTCTTGTCTAAAGCCAGATGCGCATTTAATGTGCCGTAGAATCCTTGACTCATATCGTTGTCTTCTGCCCAATACGTTTTACCGATACCTGCAAAATTAGTATTGAAAGTGAAACTGTCGAGTATCGTATTCTTTTTGAAGTCGTAAGTGATACTTCCTCCGACACTGAAGGTAGAGCTTGGTGCAAAAGGAATATGGTTACCTGTATAATCGTTTACAACGTTTCCGCTATTGTCTTTTGCCACATAATCTTTGAATGTAGCATCTGCAAGTCCGTAGTTTGCAAACAGGTAGAATCCTTTGCATGGACGGGCTTTTAACCCTACCTCAAATCCTTTACTTTCGGCTTTTCCTGCATTACTAACCATACGCCCACCACGATTGTTTACAAATTGAGTAATCTGTACATCGCGGATATCCATATAATAAACGGCAAAATTGGCAGATAAAGTGTTTGCTATAATGTCGGCTTGTCCTCCCAATTCATAATTCCAGCTATATTCAGGTTTATAAGATATACGGTCATTCACAGGAGTGGTATTACCCGATGCTTGTCCGCCTCCCATACTTGGAGGCATTTGGCTCATCATATTGGCTTCTAATGCTTCCTGCAATAAGTCGGCGAATATCTGTATATTATGTCCTCCTGTCTTATAGCCCCGCGAAGCGGAAGCATAGATGTAAGAATTTTGATGGAACTCATATTTTAAAACAGCCTTTGGCAGAAATTCTAAGAAATCAGCACTAGAGCTTCCGATGATAGCTGTATCGGCAGCCATCTTTATCGGTGGAGCAGGAGAGTTCGGTATTTTTACTTCGAAGTTGGCTTTAGTATCAGCATAGTAGTCGAGTTTTGTTTTTTCATAATCGAGCCTTATACCAAGAGTAGAAGAAAGACCTTTTACCCCAAACAGATTATTGAATGTTGACTGATGAAATACAGCCAATCCGTAGGTCGGCCTCTTGTATTGCCCGTTCAGGTCTATCTGGTCGTCGGTAAAGGTAATCGGTGCGCCCATTGCAGTCAGTGGCGCTTGCAGGTATTTTTGTATACCGTCTTTCATCATATATACAGGCGGCGTTGTATGCAGATAATCGTAGAATCCATATCCGCCTGCAGACCATTGATAATTTGAATTTGTGGTTGATTTTACAGTGACTTCCTGGCTTAATGAATTCTGTCGCTGTTTTTGATTGATTTGAAATATGGATAACCTTGTATAATCCTGATCCATATTCATCTTATCGTTCAAATATTGATATCCTGTCGTTGAGTTTATTTCATATCCGCTGCCGGTATAACGAAGAGCTAGCCCATTCGTTACGAGTTTTCTTTTGTAGTAACCATCCGAATCGTAATCTATCTCATTTGTTTCTGTATTTGCATACGGAAATGCTCCCTGATCTACATAATCGAAGCTCGCCGAGTAGGTCGCCGATAGGCGAGGTGTGATTTCCCATACAAATTTGGCACGTCCTCCGGCATTTTGCATATTATCTACTCGTTTTCCGTTATAAAGGTTTTTGAAATAACCATCGTCGCGTCTGTAATATGCCCCTACGGAGAATCCCATTGTATTATTTAGTCGCTGATAATGGGAGCCGTTAGCGGAGAATTGTCCGTAGTTTCCTCCTCCGGCTTTGATAGTTGTACCTTCATAGCTGAGAGGAGAATAAGTGTATATGTTCATAATGCCACCCATCGCATTTCTTCCGTATAGAGTACCCTGCGTTCCTCTTAATACCTCGATGCGTTGTATGTCGAATAACTCGGCATCGAAAGAAGAGGTGTTAAAATACGGAATGTTATCTATATACATACTCACTGTTTGGTCTCCCGAACGTGCCCCGATTCCCCTAATGTAGAGAGGCGCTGTCATCTTTGAACCATAGTCTGCAGCAAAATAGTTAGGGACTATGGCACTCAGGTCTTTTAATGAATGTACCTGTAATGCATCCAAATTTCGGGGAGAAAAGACCGATACGGCAGCCGGAAGTGATTTCAAACTGTTCGTCTCTTTGGTGGAAGAGAGAATTACAATATCGTTTTTTAATTCGGTGTATAGTGTATCTTTGGGTAAGTCGCCTTTAGCATAGACGCTGTAAAAAGATAAAAAAAAGAAGAGGATTGATAATGTTTTCTTTATTATGTGATAACGTTTCATAGATATTTTTTATTAGAAAACACAAAGAAACATCATTCCAAAATCTTTATCAATCACTAGATGTAGTGATTTGGCTTTTTATAAGACTACAAGAAAAATAGCAAACAGAGCAATAGGTGCGATTGCAGCTTTTAGTATGTATGAGGTAGTCTTATGCTTATCATAAGTACTTGTTACAAAATTTTCATCAAATTCACGCTCTATTTGAGCATATACTCCTGTGTCTTCATAAGCTAGCCAGAATTCATCCTGTGTAGAATCTGGAAAATAAAATAACTCCTGACAGAATCCGCTTAACTTCCTGTTCTTTATTTTCAGAGGGTCGACTCCTCCTATAAAGTTGACGTCGCAATGATAGGTGAAATCTTCTTCTATGCCGAATTCGTTGACTGCTCTGAATTTATAATAAGTATAGCATTCTTTCATGTAAAGTTTGTCTTTTACTTTTTTAAATTCAAAACGTCCGACTTTTCTCAATATCTTGACTTGTTTGTCTAGATACTTTTTGTAAGGTTGAGCGTCAAGGATTGAATCGACTGATTCCACCTCCATTGATGCTATTGTCATATCATCTCCATTGATGGTGACTTCTCCTTTTGCCCATCCCGATTTTCCTTCCAATGGTTTTATCTCAAGATAGATAAGAGAGCTGTCTGGGTTATAAGACTTGGATGTCTTGTTGTTTGAGCTCTTGCCAAAAGTAAAGAGATGAGATGCGTGGTATTCTGCTCCATAGAGTTCCGATGTGGGAATAGTAGCTCTATGTTCTCTTTTTATATCAACAATATTGTATATATATGGCACTCGCTCTTTCTTTAAATTCTTTTTCAGGTCTTTCTCTTTCAGCGATGTGGTATATTTCATGTATATTTCATTCTTAGTCGTATCTGATGATCTTGTTTGTAGAAAATGTAGAAAATATCCCAGAGGCATTCCCGTTACAAGTTTCTTTTTGGTATTGATCATTACTTCTTCTAATAGCTTATGTGCATCATCGGGGCTAATTATAACAGGATTTAGTGAAACAGGATTCAACTCCATCTCAACGGTTGTATTTTTTAAAAGGATTGCTTTCGAAATCGATTTCGTTTTATATCCGAAACATTGAAAATGAATGATATCATTACTATTGGCAGGGATGGAAAAAACTCCTTTTTCGTCTGTATATATATAATCGTTCGAAAGATTTCCGTATTGCACGATGACATCCGAAATAGGATCGCCTGACTCTTTATCAATTACAACTCCCTTTATTGGAGTTTGTGCTATAATGTTAATATATATGCTGAGGAATGAAAATATAATGAATAATTTCTTCATAATCCGTTCTTAGGTCAATGTTTATTTAACGGATAGATGGTGCCAATTATTACAAACATGTTACATATATGCAATAAGACTCATAAGATTCGCTTTTCGCATAATATCTTTTATATACAAAATAAATGGTTGTTTCGTCTTTTTTATACCTTTGCTCCGAATATAAAACAAATAAATGCATGGATTTTGATATCAATAAAATCGTACCTATTCTCATTATAGCGCTTACCGCTACAACAAGTGTCAAGGGATTTAATGACGGAGCATTCTTCGACAGGTATAAGTTTAATGTCGGAGCTATACTTGGAAATTCGAAACAATGGGACAGGATGCTTACTTCTGCTACATTGCATGGCGATTATATGCATCTTATATTCAATATGATGACTCTTTATTTCTTCTCTGATATTATTATTCTTGTATTCGGAGTATGGAAATATCTTATCATATATTTGATTGCTATTTTGGGAGGGGGATTGTTATCTCTCTGGATGCATCGTAAAGAATATTACTATAGTGCTATCGGAGCATCAGGTGGCGTTGTTGGTATCCTATTTGCTGCTATAGCTGTAGATCCCACAGTGGGAATATATATATTCCTGATACCTATAGCTATTCCCGGCTGGATATTCGGCATTGCCTATCTTGGTTATTCAGTATATGGTATGCGTTCGCAAATTGGAAATGTAGGTCACGATGCCCATCTGGGCGGCGCCGCTGTGGGCCTTCTTCTGGCAATAATATTTGAGCCAGTCTTGCTGGAAATGAATCTGAAATATATACTTATAATGATTATTCCGCTTCTAGCATTAACTTATTTTGTTTTGAAAAAGAAATAATAGTACATTTGCCCTCATCTTAACACGGGTCTGTAACACAAAATAAGCTGAATATATACTAAACTATAAAATCATATTATATTCTTTGAACATCGTAACTGTTTCTTTGTTATTAATATAAAATAAAAACCAATAATAATGAGTGAAGAGAAGGACCTTATTCAGTATGACGAAGAAGATGCTGTAAAATTTATACAAAACTATCTTCCCCAAGAAATAAAAGGAAAATATACGAACGATGAGATTAACTATATCATCGATGTTGTATATGACTACTATGACGAAAAGGGTTTCATGAACGACGAAACGGATGAAGAGTCGATTGTGGATATAGATGAGGACGAAATAGTAGCTTATGTATTGAAAAACACGAAGAAGGATAAAATTAATAACTTTTCTTCAGAAGAGATAGCCTTTATTATTCAGGGTGAACTCGCATATTGCGATTCTCTCGGGATATTTGAATAACAAGATACTCACAAACAGATAAATTTAATATTTTTAATTATGAAACATTTTTCTTTTTTCGCAGCTATTTCTTTGAGCTGTGCAATTCTATTATCTAGCTGTGGAGCTAGCAATACAGTTAAAGGTGGTGGTATCGGAGCTGGTGCGGGAGGTGCATTAGGCGCTGGTATCGGAGCTATTATAGGTGGAGGTAAAGGTGCTGCTTGGGGCGCTGGTATCGGAGCTGTTGTAGGAGGTTCTGCTGGTGCTATCATCGGTAACAAGATGGATAAGCAAAAGAAAGAACTGGAGCAGATCAATGGAGCTCAGGTTGAGTCAATCAATGACGGACAGGCTATTAAAGTTACTTTCGAGTCAGGTATCTTGTTTGCTACTAACTCAAGTACATTAAATACTGCATCTCAAAGTTCATTAACTAGCTTTGCTAATTCGTTGAAGAGTAATCCTGATACAGATGTGCAGATTTATGGACATACAGACAATACAGGTTCTGATGCTATAAACAATCCTTTGTCGGAAAAACGTGCTCAGGCTGTTTATAACTTCTTGCAAGGTAAAGGCGTAACCGGAACTCGTATGGTTACTCAAGGCTTTGGTTCAACACAACCTGTTGCTGACAACTCTACTCCTGCTGGTAGAACACAAAACCGTCGTGTAGAGGTGTATATCCTACCTAACGAAAAAATGATAAAAGACGCTGAACAAGGCAAGTAATTTATCATAGATTAAAAAGTAAAGGCTGAAATATTTGTTTCAGCCTTTACTTTTTAATTATAGATGATTTACAGATTATTACTCATTATTTGTATGCCGTTTTCTTCTGCTTCCGCATATTTATCTTTTACGAAAGTATATAGATTCGGAGATTTATGAGCTCCTATTTTACGCGTTTCATTCAAGGGTTTTATATAACCTATGGTTAGCATTTTGCGTTGAAAGTTTCTCCTATCTAGCTCTCTACCCAGTATGGCTTCATAGATACCTCGCAATTCGGGCATGGTGAATTTTTCCGGTAATAATTCATATCCCATGGGGATGAAGCCTATTTGTTTTCTTATAGTAGTTATGGCTGTATA
Source organism: Dysgonomonas sp. (assembly GCA_047972895.1). GTDB lineage: Bacteria > Bacteroidota > Bacteroidia > Bacteroidales > Dysgonomonadaceae > Dysgonomonas. The sequence continues at coordinate 23,814 of JBKEBA010000068.1, read as the reverse complement.
TACAATCTCTTCATGGTCGGCATATAAGTCAGGAGTATTATTAATGTCGAACCACGAAATATCTTCATCTTTCTCTACTGATATATTTACATCAGAATATTTGATTAGGGAATAATATGCTAAGCTAATGAAGCGGTTTGGATGAGGTTGCCCGTTTTGCTTATTCCAATCTATGTTGAGCCTTTTCATCATGGTGTCATTGTCTTTATCTCCTATTCTTCCCTTTTTGCCGAAAAAATAAAACTGCCTGAGGTATACCTCTCTTTTTAATCCTGTTTTCTCGGCAAGTACACGATATGCCGATTCGTCAGGATCTTCATCCTTTCCGACAAAACCACCCGGCAACATCCATTTGTCACTATCATTAGGTTTGCATAAAAGAACTTTGATATCTCCTAAATGAAAACTAAGTATGATGCAATCAACTGATATGTTTGGTATGAATGTATTCGTTGTCTGATCTAGTGCGCTTATTTGTGAATTTCCTTCTTTCATCAAGCTGGCTGTTTGTTAATTGATAGCAACCTCTTCCACCTTTCCGGCCTTTTTGTCCAGATTGTAAATATTGAATTCTGCTTTTTCCTTTGCGCTTTTCAGGCTATCCAATTGTAACATCATAGTTGATAATTGAAATGATTTGGAAATAGCTGTTTTTATAGACTTTGATAATGTATATGAATATTTATCTTTTCCTTCCAGTGTAACTGTCAGCGGTTCTTCGGAATTTGTGAATATGAATTTAGCCACCCCATTTTCTTTACTACCCATAAAGCGGATTACCTCATATTCCTTTCCCATATTTGTAAATCTATAATTGAACCCGTCATCCGTAACTGGTTGCGACTGTGCAAAGGTTCCATCTTTTTTGCTGACCTTAATCTGGTTGTGTTTTTGTTTTCCGCCAACAAATACACTTTCAATATAAAGGAGACCATCTTCGGCTACACCCGAACGCAGGATTGTACCTGTTATCGGTCCGCTCGAAGCTGTCTCTTTTGGTACATATGAACCCGTTTCCTGATACTCTTTATTCCGTTGGTAAGAGAAAAGAGTCTTAATTTTGTCTAATTCCGGCATGTTAGCCGTAATAAGAGAGCCACACTCGGAAATGATTTGCTGATTTTCTGCTCTTCTTACCGAGTCTAATAGCAGAAGGCTGGCTTTTCTTTCTTCAATAGCTTTAGGATATAGCTTGTTTATACTGTCTATTTCCTGTTTTGCTAACGCATACTCTTTTTGCTCGTATAATAGTCTGGCCGCATCTAGGCGAGACTTGGCTCCATTGTCTTTCTGACTACATGCCAAGAATGAAATGGAAAGTAGTATTAGTGTTGTTTTTAAGTAGATACGCATAAGATATAACCCTTTTAGAGAAAAATGCTTTGGGCACGATTTCCGTAATTTTTGTGCCAAAATACAAATTTTTTCTTTTCGTTTGTTATTATTGACTAACAAATTACCTATGCTATCCGAAAAAGAAGGTAAAGAAGACAGAGACTCTGTCATTTTGAAAAGAAAGCAAAATTTTGCAGTGAGATTTATTATCTTTGCAGTCTCAAATATCAAATCAATAAGCATCTACTCTTATCGAGATGCTTAAGATACAAGAATGACAGAGGAGAGAGATTTATACATACAAGACAAAATAAAAGAGAAATTATCTGCGGACATATTCAAAACCATTTCTCAGGTTGCTGATAATATGCAATTGGAATGCTATGTTATCGGAGGATATGTGCGTGATATATTTTTAAACCGTCCGTCCAAGGATATCGATGTGGTTACCGTTGGCAGAGGAATTGATCTGGCGAAGGCTGTAGCTAAAGAATTAGGAAAGAATGTGCATCTTTCGGTTTTCAAAAACTTTGGGACAGCACAGGTTAAATATAAGGATATCGAAGTAGAGTTTGTCGGAGCACGTAGAGAATCTTATCAACGGGATTCACGTAAACCTATTGTCGAAGATGGCACGCTCGAAGACGACCAGAATAGGAGAGACTTCACGATAAATGCTCTTGCGATATCTCTCAATAAGGATCGATTTGGAGAACTACTCGACCCATTCGGCGGATTGGAGGATATGAAAAATCTTATTATTCGTACCCCGTTAGACCCTGATATTACATTTAGTGACGACCCCTTGCGAATGATGCGTGCAATCCGCTTCTCTTCACAACTTGGATTCGATATCGAAGCTGAAACTTTCGAAGCAATAAAAAGGAATAAAGAACGTATAAAGATTGTATCGGGGGAACGTATTATCGATGAGCTGAACAAAATAGTCCTTTCTCCCAAACCATCCGTTGGCTTTTTACAGCTTGATTTGACAGGGTTGTTGGATATTATCTTTTCCGAACTGGTAGCTCTTAAAGGAGCTGAAACAAAAGATGGAGTTGGGCATAAAGATAATTTTTATCATACCCTTGTGGTTTTAGATAATATTGCGAAGAAGACCAATGACCTGTGGCTTCGTTGGGCTGCGATATTGCACGATATTGCAAAACCTGTAACAAAGCGTTTTGATGGGAAATCGGGATGGACATTCCATAATCATAACTTCATCGGAGAAAAGATGATTCCGGGCATATTCCGAAGGATGAAATTGCCGCTGAACGAAAAGATGAAGTATGTGCAGAAGATGGTGACTCTTCATATGCGTCCGCAAGTGTTAGTCGATGAAGATATAACAGACTCTGCTGTTCGTCGTTTGTTGTTCGAAGCCGGAGATGATATAGAAGATCTGATGACTCTTTGCGAAGCGGATATCACATCAAAAAATTCGGTGAAAGTTCGTCGTTATCTTAAGAATTTCGAGATCGTTCGCCAAAAGCTAAAAGATATAGAAGAAAAAGACCATGTACGAAACTTCCAGCCGCCGATAAAAGGTGAGGAGATTATGGAAATTTTCGGTCTAGGACCCGGAAGAGAGGTCGGTAGCTTAAAATCTTCCGTCAAAGATGCGATAATGGATGGAGTAATTCCGAACGAATACGAAGCAGCTTATAATTATCTGGTTGAAAAAGCAAAAAAGATGGGGTTGGAACCGAAGAAATAAAAGATATGACAATAAAATCAATAATAGTAGCAGTTGACGAAAATAATGCAATAGGAAAGGAGAATAATCTTCTTTGCCATTTGCCAAACGACCTGAAATATTTTAAGTCCGTTACGCAGGGATATCCTGTAATCATGGGGCGTAAGACATTCGAATCGTTACCGAAAGGAGCTTTGCCTAATAGGCGCAATATTGTTATAACTCGTAACAAAGACTTACATTTCGAACGATGCGAGATGGTTTCCTCTATTGAAGAAGCTATTGAGCTGTGTAGGGGAGAGTCGCAAATGTTTTTTATCGGAGGAGGAACGATTTATAATGAAGCGATAAAAACTGCCGATAAATTATATCTCACCCTCATTCATAATAAATTTGAAGGAGTTGATACTTTCTTTCCTTCAATTGATAGTAACAAATGGAAAGAGATATCCAGAGAAGATCATCTGCCCGACGAGAAACATAAGTATGGATATAGTTTTATAACTTTCGATAAAATAAAACGTTAATATACTTGCTTATATTAAATAAACATCCTATTTTTGCAACCCGAAACTTGAAGAAAGAATAATAACAGAAAATATATATAGCGATGAAAAGAACTTTTCAACCATCAAACAGAAAGAGAAAAAACAAACACGGTTTTCGCTCAAGAATGGCTACTGCAAACGGACGCAGAGTATTAGCATCCCGTAGAGCTAAAGGAAGAAAAAAACTTTCAGTTTCTGACGAATATCCTAAATAATTAGAGGAAGACTGATAAATTTTAGTTATACATGAAAGTAAGGATTAGTAATAATTCTTACTTTTGTTGTTTACGGATATCTGTTTCTTATGAATTGGTTCGATTTAATAGTAGTTATTCTTATTGTCTTGACCCTGATTAAAGGCTTTTTTTCTGGTCTTATAATGCAGGTTGCTACACTTGCAGGAATAATTCTCGGAGCAATTTTTGCCGGAAAGCTAGCCGCTATTATTGCGCCCAGACTGATAACGCTGGTGGATGGTTCACCTCATATTATAGGACCGCTGTCATATATAGTAGCATTTGCGGCTATCCTTGTTGCCTTGTTTTTTGTGGGGAAACTGATCGAATCGTTTGCCGATGCGCTGAAAATGACTGCGTTGAACCGATTGGCGGGAGCTTTGTTTTGCACTGCCAAATGGATTGTATTGCTTAGTATTGTGTTGAACTTATTAATCGAGTTTGACCAAAATAAGAATATTATTAAAGAAGATGTTCGCGAAGAATCTTACACATATCCATTTGTCTCCGAAGTGGCCAAGACAGTGATCCCTTATCTCCGCTTCGACTGGATTAATTAGCTTTCTTCTCTTTAGCCGAATAGGTTTTTATAACTTTCACTAAATCATCCTTAGATACAAGCCCTTTTATACGGGTAACCTCCTTACCGTCTTTATATACGATGATGGTAGGTAGAACCTCTACACCTAGGTCAATAGAAAATTTCTTGTAGTTATCCACATTTACTTTTCCTATCTTTACCGAATCCTTATATTCTTTTGCTATTTCGTCAAGAATTGGAGCCATACGTCGGCAAGGTCCGCACCATGCAGCCCAAAAATCCACTAATACGAGTCCTTTAGCTGTTTCGGACGAATAATTCGATGCCGATAGGGTTACGATTGGTGATTTTTCTTTTGGCTTATCTTCGTTCTTTGCATATATAGTTGCACTGCAAGAAATCAGCAGAGTGGATATGAATAATATTAATAGTTTATTCTTCATTTTGTTTGTAATTATCGTGACAAATATAATAAAGTTAAGCCTATCTTACTAATATCAATCAATGAGTTATCAGCTGTTTTTTAAACAAGTCCTAAATCATCGACCATTGAGTGATAATTATTGATGAAATATTTTGTCAACTTATATTGCTCTGTATCCTCATAATTGATTAAGTTCAAACCATTATCCGCTACATAATAAATATCAGCATTTGGATATGCCATTAATATAGGGGAATGGGTTGCGATAATAAATTGTGAGTTTTTATCTGCTACTTCTTTCACCATGAGATCGTTTATGAAGTGACCCGCCATAATATAAATCTCGCTTGGATTTTTCAAACTCAAAAAGCTTATCTATTTCAGAAGCTACATTATAAAAGCTTTCAGCCCTGAGAAAAAAAACATCTTTTTCGCTATAGGCTGATCTGATTAGCTTTAGATCATAAAATAGGTTTGAATGTGAATCTTTTGTTTGAAAATTGAAGTTACGTGTTCCTCCTTCTGGATTAAATCCTGCATTTATGGCTATTGCTTCAATTAAAGTTGATTTTCCTGATCCGTTTTCTCCAACAACAAATGTTACACTTTTACGAAATATTAATTCATTCAGATTTGCTATTGAAGGTATATTATATGGGTATACATTTCTTTCTTCAATAGCTTTGGTGTTTTTTAGTTGATTAATATATCTCATAGTTTCTGCAATAAAAATCCTTATCTTCATAAAAAAAGTAAGATAAGGATTTTTTCTAATTTATGCCCTTGTATTTATTGCTTTACTTTAAATGCTTTTTTAGCTCTGATAATTCCAAGTCGCTATCTATACATTGATCATACCATGCATTATATCAGGTTTGTTATTGTTAGTTTTTATAACGTTAATTTAGTCAAAAAAGGGCCATAAGAACTTATTGATGAATTCTCATATACAATATAAAAAGCGTCTGCATCCGGAGCTGGAAATATTCTGATTGCATTCCCCATTTCCATAACAGTACCGTTTTCTTGTATTGCCGCCATAGGGATTTTTGCCGTCAAAATTATTTGTTGATTGGTCGGATTGATAGCATGTATTGTGTTGTCTGCACTTCTTAGTGTGTATAACTTGTTGCTATTCAATGCGCATCCTAAAGAAGAGAACTGAAATCCAGGAAACTCAATAGTATATTCTCCTGTGCCTTTTACAACTTGAGCATATCTATGAAATAAAGGATTGTAGGATGTATTCGAAAGCGTTGAAGAAAGATATACATATTGTCCTTTGGCACAATAGACACCTCCCCCTCTGGTATGGATATCATCATCATTTATATTTGCAACATCTGTAATTTTTCCATTCGCGGCAATCTTTTTAAGTATAACACCTTGTGAGTCGTTCTCGCTTGCTGAAACGAATAGATCATCATTAGGGGCAACACTTATATCTGAAATAGATGTGTGTTCAGAGCTAAAGATGAGACTATTATTACTAAAGTCTCTCAATAACTGTCCATTTTTATCGAATTGGTACAGATGCTTATTGTCTAGCATTAAAAATATATTTTGCTTGCTATTTACCGCAATGGCGGAGATATCCGAATCCCCTATTATTCCCGAATAAATAAACATATCTGTAACTTCTTTCAATTCGTTGTTGTACATTTTGACTATTCCATTACTTATAAAATATGCATTTCCATATATGTCAACACTTACATTGTTTTGAGAACCTACCCACTTAAGAGAATGTGAAATAAATTCATTCTGAGATGGAGATGTTTCGGTCACTTTCAGCGTTGTGTCTTTTGCAGCAGGGGGGTAAGTCTGATTCTACCTCATCATAATTGCTACAAGAATAAACCCCGGCAACTAAAATAGTCGTCATAAGAATAAAAAACTTTTTCATAATAAGTTAATTTAAATGTGTAAAAAATAGATTAAAGAGCTTAAGCTCTGTTTATAAATCTTTGTTTGTGTATGAAATGGGCATTGTTTTCGAAAGCGTTACATAATGAGCCAATTTATAAGAATCAAATTAAATTAACATAAATAGAGCTGTTAATTTAATAATTAATCACTCTTTAATGTATGTTTATTATTAGTTATTGTGATTATACCTATAGATAAATTAAAAAATAAATCTTACAGATTTTGAAAGGTATATCATCGTTTTTATTTAAATGAGTGAGGTTCGCCTAGTTCTTATCAAGAAATAGGCTAATTACGGATTTAAATTAATATTTTTGTAAACTAATTGGTTATACTAAGTAGGCATGAACCACGAACCTCAAATACTGGATCTAGATAAAGTATTGCAGGAAAAAGCTCCGAAGATTTACAATAAGATTCCCCGCTTTGCCATCAATTATCTGAAACGTAAGATTCATTTAAGTGAATTGAATGAGATACTTACTATATACGCAGATAAAGATGGAGTGGACTTTATGGAAGCTGTTGTAGGTTATTTCAGTCTGGATCTGAATGTGCAGGGACTTGATAGTATTCCGCAAAATGGACGCTATATATTTGTCTCCAATCATCCGTTAGGAGGGCTTGACGGTATTTGTCTTTCAGCTATAATTGGCAAGAAGTATGATAAAAAGATTAAGTATGTGGTAAATGACGTGCTTTACTTTATCCGTAACCTACAATCTATATTCCTTCCTGTAAATAAATATGGCAGGCAATCGAAGCAGACGGCAAATACGGCAAATGAAGCTTATGCTTCGGAAAACCAGATAATAACATTTCCTGCAGGCTTGTGTTCGAGGAAGAAAAACGGTCAGATTATAGATCTGCCGTGGCAGAAGAATTTTATCTTAAAGGCAATAGAATCCAAGAGGGATATAGTTCCGGTCTATTTCGATGCTAAAAATTCGAATTTCTTTTATAGATTTGCAAACTTAAGGAAATCGCTTGGCATAAAGTTTAATCTTGAATTAATTCTTTTGCCGGATGAAATGTTTAAAAATAAGAATAAGAGTTTCTCGGTCATTTTTGGAGAGCCAATTCCGTACACTCGTTTTGACAACTCGGCAAATGCCGTGCAGTGGACTGAGTATGTAAGGGAGGAAACATATAATTTGCTAAAAACAAACAAATAATAGATGGAAACAATAATCTCACCAATCGATAAGAGTTTATTGAAGGCAGAATTGACAAAGGATAAATTTCTGAGGCATACCAACAAGGCCCACAATGAGATTTATATAGTCACTCACCATAACTCTCCGAATGTGATGCAGGAAATCGGTCGTTTGCGTGAGATCGCTTTTCGGTATTATGGAGGGGGAACAGGGATGTCTGTGGATATAGATGAATACGACATCATGGACAATCCATACAAACAATTAATAGTATGGAACCCCGATGCGGAAGAGATATTGGGAGGATATCGTTTTATTTGCGGACCAGATATTCGTTTCGATGAGAATGGAGAACCTGTTCTTGCTACATCTCACCTATTTCATTTTTCAGAGAAATTTATCAAAGAATATCTGCCTTATACATTCGAGTTAGGAAGATCTTTTGTGACGCTCGAGTATCAATCGACATTAGCAGGTTCGAAAGGTATCTTTGCGTTAGATAATTTATGGGACGGATTGGGAGCATTGTCTGTAGCTGATCCCTCTATGAAATATTTCTTTGGTAAGGTAACGATGTACGATACATACAACACCAAAGCAAGGGATATGATCTTATACTTCCTGAATAAGTATTTCCCTGATCCGGACAGATTGGTGTGGCCAAAACAAGCATTGCAGATAGAGACAGAAAAGAAGAAGCTGAAAAGACTATTTGATGGAGATGCATTCAAAACTGATTATCGGATATTGAATACATCGGTTCGTCGCTTAGACCTGAATATACCTCCTTTAGTAAATGCCTATATGAGCCTTTCTCCTCAGATGAAAGTATTCGGTACGGCTATTAATGATACTTTTGGGAATGTAGAGGAAACAGGAATCCTCATTAATAAGGATGAAATACTGGAAGAGAAAAAGAAAAGACACATAGAATCCTATTTGAGGGATAAACCTTCTAAACGCTTCCTGAAGCGACTTCGCCAGATGATAAACTGGAGCTGGACAAAGAACGAAAATAAACCTAAGAAAAAAAATGAAGGTCTTTTTACAATCTCCCGTAGGAGTTATAGAAATAAAGGAGAGTAATGGTTATATATCTTCTGTAAGATTCGTTGATGAACAAACGGAAGCCAAACAAGATACTTCACCTCTACTCGAAGAGGCTATAAAACAACTTGAAGAATACTTTTCGGGTAAAAGAAAGAATTTCGAACTACCTCTTAAGCAAGCTGGAACTATCTTCCAACAGAAAGCATGGGATTACTTAAACTCAATACCTTATGGAGAAACGGTTTCCTATAAAGATGAGGCTATTGCTATTGGTTCACCTAAAGCCTGTAGAGCTGTTGGTTCTGCCAATGGAAGAAATAATCTGGCTATAGTAGTCCCTTGTCATCGTGTGGTGAATGAAGGTAAAGGTCTCGGTGGATATGCCTACGGACTGGATATAAAACGCCATCTTTTGGAATTGGAATTATATTATAAAGATCGCTGAAAAAATGCTTGATTTATCTGGCTACAAAATAATACTGGCTTCAAATTCGCCCCGCAGAAAAGAACTCCTTTCAGGTCTCGGCTTCGATTATGAGGTAAAGACATTGCCCGATATAGACGAATCATACCCCGACTATTTACATGGCGAAGACATTGCTATCTATATCGCACAACAGAAAGCTGCAGCTTACGCAGACTATATGCAGGAAGATACACTGTTGATTACGGCTGATACAATCGTTTTATTAGAAGGCAAAGTTTATGGAAAGCCTTGCGATGAGGATGAGGCAATGAAAATGCTTCGAGAATTATCGGGTAAGACACATGAAGTCATAACGGGCGTATGTATTAAAACCAACGAGAAGCAAAGCTCTTTCGCCGTTTCATCAAGCGTACGTTTCGCTACACTTGAGGATGACGAAGTAGGGCATTATGTAAAAAAATACAAGCCATTCGACAAGGCTGGGGCCTATGGTGTACAAGAATGGATAGGTTATGTAGCTGTCGAATATATTTCCGGTTCTTATTTCAATATTATGGGACTACCGATACAACGTCTGTATCAAGAACTGAAACGATTTTAATTTCTTAAAAAGTAACAAAAGTTACACATTTTCATTCTTTACACTTCATTGTAGACTGTTGGTCGATCGCTGCTGTCTGTTTTCACTGTATAGATAAACTTATTTTCCAAAAGTAAATAGGCTATAAGTCAGACATTTCTTTATCTCTGAATTCTTTTGGTGTACAACCGTATTTTTGAGCAAATGCCCTGAAAAAAGTTGCCCTGTTAGAAAACCCTGATTTGTAAATCACTTCATCTATTGTCATCTTAGTATTCAGAAGCAAGTTTCGTGCTATATGCAAACGGCTTTCTTTTATCATATCAGCTGGGCTTTCGCTATTTACTTCATTCAGACGTCTATATAAATGACGTGGGCTCATATTAAGTTCTGCTGCAATGAATTGTGCCGATAGTTTGCTGTCCATGATATTCTTTTCAATAATATCAATGATATCCTGAACGAATTTTGTGTTCTCTTTATGTACAAGCTTGCCTTCATTCAGTTCGAAAGCGCTCAAGGGAGAGTTAAAGTAGCTTTTAAGAGTCTCCTTTCTTGATATCAGGTGCTTAACAGACGTTTTCAGATAATCTGTATTGAAAGGCTTTGATATATACATTTCTGCCCCTGAAGCCAAACCTTCTATCTGTTCTTCGACAGTATATTTAGCAGATATCAGTATTAAGGGAATGTGTGATGTCTTCTTATCCTCCTTGATCCTTTTTACCAACTCTATTCCACCTAGTTCCGGCATCATAACGTCGCATATAATGATATCGGGATGCGAAGAAGACAGTATTTCTTCTATTTTGAGAGGAGTACTCAGTGGTATAACATTATATTCTTCTGCAAATATTTCACTTATCAACCAGAGTATTTCAGTATCATCATCAATAATCAATACTGTCAGTTTCGATTTGTCAAATTTGTATTCCGGCAATATGACTGTAGGCTCATAATCTTTCTTTACTGTTATTTCGGGCACTGTATTTTCAATCTTACTTTCATCAGAAACATTAACATCCTGTTCTGGTAGTTTTACTATAAAGCTAGTCCATTCGTTGAGCTCGCTTTCTACCTCTATCGTTCCATTCAATAATTTAACCATACTGTTCGATATGGATAGGCCTAATCCGTTTCGCGAATAATTATTAGCTCCGTCTTTATTTTCGAAATTATCCAGAATAGCGTAACGATCGAATATGTTTGTAAGGTTTTCTTTCTTAATACCTTTCCCTGTATTGGAAACCTTAATTAACAGATGATTTTCTTTTACGTCAGCATCAATTCTAATTCGCCCATCTGCCGAAACATATTTAAACGCATTCGAAAGCAGATTAGATACGATTGTATAAATAAAATCCTTGTCGGAATTCCAATGAACAGGGCTTTGTATATTCTTTTCGAAACGAATATTCCGCGAATCTGCCAGGTCGTTAAAGGCATTTGCAGTGTCATTGATAATATCACTCACCGAAAGGGATTCTATGCGTGTCGTTCTGTTTCCTGTGTCTATTCTTCTAAATTCTATTAAGTTTTGAATCAGGTCATTCAGCCTTTCTGCATTTCGTTGTATCAATGAAGTGTATTTCTTAACGAATTTGTCGGAGCCCCCATGATTCAATATGCGGTTGCATGGACCATATATGAGAGTGAGTGGAGTGCAAAACTCGTGTGCTATATTTGTGAAAAAGCTCAACTTAGATTCATATACCTCTTCCTGATGTTGCTGAGTCAGTTTATCTATAGCCTGCTGTTTCTTTCTTTCGTTACGTTTTATAATCATTCTCAAGCTATAGGCTAAGATGGATAGTATAAGAAGTACATATAGTATATATGCCCACGATGATAGATACCACGGAGGCAGAATTTTTACAAGGATAGAATAAGCGGCACTCTCATTTCCTGTAAGCCTGTTTTTGTATTTTATGGATAATGTATATTCACCGGGAGGAAGGCTGGTGAATGACGCGTTGTTAGATGCACCGTTATCTATCCATTGCTTGCTCAGGTCGTCGAGTTTATAATAGTAAATATAGTTATTTCCATTGATATAATCGGGGGCTGTGAATGATATGGAAAAGAAATTCTGGTAGTGTTTTAATTCGAGAGTACTGGTCTTTTTTTCGTCATGAAGAAAGTCTGAAATATTCTTTTCTTCGCCGAATATCATAAGATTGTCGAAATGGATAGGTGGCAGATATTCATTTTGCTTGATACCTGTTTCCGAAATAGAAATAAATCCATTGATTCCTCCGAAATACATAGTCTCTGATTCTTTGTCTTTAAACGAGGCTCCATCACTAAATTCTGTTACTTGTAGTCCATTCAGACTGCTGTATGTTTGGAAATTTTCTAATTTAGGATCGAATTTTATGATTCCACTGTTCGTACTCAGCCATAAATTCCCTTGCGAATCGGGAATGATACCATGTATAGTATTATTTGGAAATCCATTATTCTCGTTAAATACTTTTTCTCTTCCATCAGGGCTATATTTCACCAATCCGAAACTTGATCCGAACCAGATGTTCGAATCAGAATCTTTGACGATACAAAATATATCATTCAACGTCTGATTATTTTTTCCTCCTTCTAGTTGTACTGGAGCTAGCGACATTTCATTGGTTTTAAGTTTGAAAGCTCCATATCCCCTGTTGCCGAACCATAATGTAGAGTCGTCTTCTTTATAGACCGTGAAGAAATAATTATATGAGTCTTTACCGTCTCGGATTGCTATCCGTTTCGCATTGCTGAGGATTGGCTTATCTTCTATCTCCGAAATATGTGCAGTTACGATACCGGTTCCTACTGTTGCTATCCAAAGAGTGGAATCATTTAGTTCGCATATAGCATGTATATATTTTACCGGTTTCCCATCTACAGTGAATTCTATTTTCTCTATCGACTGATTTTTATATGAATAGTAATTCAAGCCGTTTTCGTTCCCAATCCACAATATATTCCTCTTACTCTGGGTGAAAACATATACAGAATTGTCGTTTAGCAGAGAATTTTCTATTGTATTGTGTTTTATAATATGTTGGGATAAATTCGTTTTTGGATTATAATCTGTAACTCTCAATATACCATCACCTTTAGTGCCTATCCATAAGGTTTTTTCTTTATCAATAAATAGTGCTCTTACAGGCTTTTCTATATTGTTGGCAAAATTGCTGAATGTAGAAGATCTGATTGCATAGGAATCGTTTGAGTACATATAAACACCTTGGCCGTCTGTACCAATCCAAATCAAGTCTTGATATTTGTCTTTTAAGAGACAGAATATCCCCGATTTAATACCGATATCTTCTATTTCATAGTTTTCTATCCTATCGGGAATATTTTTCAATCTTAATACTCCATTAGTTTTGAATCCGATAAAAAAGTCGTTTAGATTCTTAACTACGGATGATATGTCCCCATATTTATCTATTATATTTTTCAGATTATAGATATAATTTTTCCTTTTTGTCGCTATATGATATTCGTATAGGGTATGGGTTTCATCTATCAGATAAACAGTGTTTTTATTATCTTTTTCATAAAAACAATACAGCAATCTCTCTGTATGTTCGAACGCATTTGTGAGTGTTAATGAAATTTCGTTGCCATCTGTTTTATTTATCGAAAAACTAATATTCCTACCGCTGTTTGTGAATATATGTATTACATTGTCTGACGTGATCATGAAGTTTAATATGCTATCATATGCTAAGTTCTCTATTTCCAATTTTTTGAAAGAATCACTAGCTTCGTAATAGTAGTATATCGAATTGCTTTCATTGATAATGAAAATATTATTATCATTATCTTTCTGCATAAAATAGCGTCCTTTGAATTGATTGTATGATTCTATGACCTTCCGATATTTATCAAATTTGTTCAATCCGTAATTCGTATTTACCCAAAGGATTCCATTCTTGGTTTCGATTATATTTTCTATCAGATTGCCCGATAGATTATTTGTATCGTCTGTTGGTTTATATACACGTATATTCAGTCCGTTGAACATATTCAGCCCATCGCACGAGCCAAACCACATAAAGCCGTCACTATCTTGACATATAGATAGAATGGCACTGTTCGATAATCCGTCTCTGTTCGATATCTGTCTTAGATTATATGCCTCTGCATATAATATCGACAGAAAGAATGATATGATGAATATAAGGTAAAAACTATATCTTTTCATGATTATAGTAGGTCACAAATTTATATACTGAATAAAGTCAAGGTGCAAAAATATTGATTAACAGCTAGATTATCTAAAATTATAACAATATTTTAGATATATATATTCAAGACAATATAGTATAAATTTAAGACATGTTTTACATTTTCATTTTATAATGTGATGCATCAATCCTAAATTCGGATTATATTTGTTTCTTGTTAATATTTATTGACGAAAAATAAAGGTGTGAGCTCCAAGTCGGAGCAATAAATACCAATGAAAGACTAACTAAGAAGTAATATCATGAAGCGAATACAAATTCTATCCCTTTTTGTTTGTATGGCTGTGCTCTCTTGTAGCGCAGGACAAGGTGAAAAAGATGTAAATATAAATCTTCAAAGAGCGCGAATAACGCTTGATTCTTTATATCGGCACTACTCGGCGCCGAAGACAAATCTATTAAGAGAAAATTATCCTTTCGATGATAAATACAAAGCAACCTATCTTGCATCGGAAGATAAGTCAGATATGCCAAATCAATATTCGTATTTGTGGCCGTTTTCGGGTACATTCTCGGCCATGAATGCACTTTTCGAATCCTCTAAAAATAAAGAGTATCGCCAGATACTTGATAAAAAAGTATTGAACGGATTAGAAGAATATTATGATGTAGAGAGGAATCCTTACGGTTATGCCTCATATATAAATTCGGCGAAGCAATCTGATCGTTTCTATGACGATAATGTATGGTTGGGTATTGATTTCACTGACACATACATGATGACTAAAGATAAGAAATACCTAAAAAAAGCCCAACTGATATGGGATTTTGTTGCTAGTGGAATGGATGACAAATTAGGAGGCGGTATCTATTGGTGCGAACAAAAAAAGGAATCGAAGAATACTTGTTCGAATGCACCAGGCTCAGTTTTTGCATTAAAACTATTTGAAGCAACAAAAGATAGCATATATTTTTATCTGGGAAAGGAATTGTATGAATGGACAAAAGAACATTTACAAGATAAATCTGACTATATCTATCTAGACAATATAGGGCTGAATGGTAAAGTTGTAGATTGGAAATTTCCTTACAACAGTGGACAGATGATGCAGTCTGCGGCATTGCTGTACAAGCTGACAAAAGATAAAGCGTATCTTACAGATGCGCAAAATCTGGCTGAAGCTTGCTACGGCTTTTTCTTTACTGATTTTCAACCGCAAAATGGAGAATCGTTCAGAGTGCTGAAACAACATGATGTCTGGTTTATAGCTGTTATGTTCAGAGGATTTATTGAACTTTACCACTTAGATGGAAATAAAACATATATAAATGCTTTCCAGAAAAACCTGGATTATGCATGGGATAATTCTCGCGATGCAAACGGCTTATTCAATAAAGATTTTTCGGGACAGAAGAAAGACCATAAGAAATGGTTGCTGACCCAGGCTGCCATGGTGGAGATGTATGGGCGCATAGCCGCAATAAAATAGAAACTTATTTAAACCTCAAAATAATTGTACTAAAGATGAAACGACAAAAGATTGCGATGTGTGCTATTATTGCTACATCCTTACTGATTGGTAATAATGCAAAAGCTTTGGAGCTAAAATTACCGACAGACAACACGAAAGTGGCAACCGAACCGTATAAGACTAACCGTCCGGCGGTAAAAGATCGTTTGTTTACGTCGAAAGCCGTAGAGAACGAAATCGTACGTGTGAAGAAACAACTGACAAATGCAAAATTAGCTTGGATGTTCGAAAACTGTTTTCCTAATACATTGGATACAACAGTTCGTCATTACAAGACTGATGGTAAAGATGACACAGTGGTTTATACAGGCGATATCCACGCTATGTGGTTGCGCGACTCAGGCGCTCAGGTATGGCCATATGTGCAGTTGGCAAATCAGGATCAGGAATTGAAAAATATGCTTGCAGGAACGATTCGTCGCCAGTTCAAGTGTATTATAATAGATCCTTATGCAAATGCTTTCCTTGATCCACATGATCCGAATCCTGATCATCAGTGGATGGAAGATATGACAGATATGAAACTGGAATTGCACGAGCGTAAATGGGAAATAGATTCACTTTGCTACCCTTTGCGTTTGGCATACCACTATTGGAAAACAACTGGCGATACATCTATCTTCGATGAAGAGTGGTTGCAAGCTATTGAATTAATATTGCAGACATTCAAAGAACAACAACGTAAAGACGGAACTACTCCGTATAAATTCCAACGTAAAACAGAACGTCAGTTAGATACACTAAATAACGGAGGTCTTGGAAATCCAGTGAATCCGGTAGGACTTATAGTATCTTCTTTCCGTCCGTCGGATGATGCTACTACATTCCAGTTCCTTGTTCCTTCTAACTTCTTTGCTGTAACATCGTTGAGAAAAGCAGCAGAAATTCTTACAGAAGTAAGTAAAAAACCTACTATGGCAAAAGAATGTACAGATCTAGCACAGGAAGTTGAAACAGCGTTGAAACAATATGCGACATTCGATCATCCTAAATATGGTACTATCTATGCATTCGAAGTTGATGGATTCGGGAACAAATACCTGATGGACGATTCTAATGCTCCTAGTTTGCTGGCACTTGCATATTTGGGCGATGTAGATGTAAAAGATCCAATCTATCAGAATACACGTAAATTTGTATGGAGTGAAGATAACCCTTATTTCTTCAAAGGAACAGCCGGAGAAGGAATTGGTGGACCTCATATCGGTTACGATATGGTATGGCCTATGAGTATTATGATGAAAGCATTTACCAGCCAAGACGATAAAGAGATTCAGGCTTGTGTTAAAATGTTGATGGATACAGATGCAGGTACAGGTTTTATGCACGAATCTTTCCACAAGAATGATCCTAAAAACTTTACCCGTTCATGGTTTGCATGGCAAAATACTTTGTTCGGAGAATTAATTTTGAAATTGGTAAACGAGAACAAGGTTAATTTGCTGAATGATATAAAATAAGTTCTCTCCCTTAGTTTAATAATAGTCAATGAAAGGGCTTACTAGTATATTTTATATAAAGTTGTAGTAAGTCCTTTCTCTTTAAAAAATTATACCCATGAAAAACGCATTACAAACATTACTTTTTTTCTTATTACTTTCGGGGTTATCTGGTGCGCATGCACAAAAAAAGATAGAGCTATTATCTCCTAACTCAGGAATAAAAGCGACTATAACCATCTCGGATAAAATATACTATGATATCTCATATAATGATGAGGTGTTGCTAAAAGACAATTATCTGCAACTAAATCTTGCAGGTGAAATATTGGGACAAAATCCTAAACTATCGAGTCAAAAAAAGAATACAGTTAATGAAGCCTTAACACCGGTGGTACCTCTCAAGTACTCTCAGGTGAAAAATGATTATAACTCTTTGTTGTTGATTTTCAAAGGTGATTATTCAGTTGAGTTCAGAGCTTTTGATGATGGAATAGCATATAGATTTATTACAAATAAAAAGACTGACTTGGAAGTGCTTGGTGAAGATTTTGTACTCAATTTTCCAAGCGAATACCTCTTGCACATGCAACAGCAGGGAGGGTTCAAAACAGCTTATGAAGAGCCATATACACATGTGGAGAGCAAGGACTGGAAATCGTCCGATAAAATGTCGGTACTCCCTGTCTTAATCGATACTAAGAAACAATATAAGATACTTATCTCGGAATCGGATTTGTCCGATTATCCATGTATGTTTCTTAAAGGAAATGGAAACAATGGAGTGACTTCTCTTTTTCCTAAGGTGCCACTTGAATTTGGTGAAGATGGAGACCGTAGCCAAAAGATATTAATAGAGGCAGACTATATAGCAAAAACTACAGGTAAGCGGAATTTTCCATGGCGCTATTTTGTAATCACTAAAGATGATAAACAGTTTCTGGAGAATACAATGACATATAAGCTGGCTACAAAAAGCCAGATACAGGATGTGTCGTGGATCAAACCCGGACAAGTGAGTTGGGAATGGTGGAACGATGCTTCCCCATATGGTCCTGATGTGAATTTCGTTTCAGGCTATAATCTTGATACATACAAATATTATATCGATTTTGCTTCTAAGTATGGTATCGAATATATCATTATGGACGAAGGATGGGCAAAAAGTACAAGAGATCCTTATACACCTAATCCAAAGGTAGATGTTCATGAACTGATACGTTACGGAAAAGAAAAGAATGTAGGAATTATCCTTTGGCTGACATGGTTGGTTGTAGAGAACAATTTCGATGTTTTCAAGACTTTTCAGGAGTGGGGTGTCAAAGGTGTCAAGATTGACTTTATGGACAGAAGTGACCAATGGATGGTCAATTATTATGAACGTGTGGCTAAAGAAGCTGCTAAGTATAATATTCTTGTTGATTTCCATGGCTCATTTAAGCCTGCCGGACTTGAATATAAGTATCCTAATGTAATATCTTACGAAGGTGTGAGAGGTATGGAACAAATGGGAGGTTGCTATCCTGATAATAGTGTTTTCTTTCCGTTCATGCGTAATGCTGTGGGGCCTATGGACTATACGCCTGGAGCGATGATTAGTATGCAACCGAATGTATATTGCGGAAATCGTCCGAATTCGGCAAGTATAGGAACGCGTGCATATCAGTTGGCCCTTTTTGTTATATTCGAAAGCGGATTGCAAATGCTTGCGGATAATCCGACTTTATACTATCGCAATGCCGATTGTACCGAATTTATCACTCAGGTGCCTACTACATGGGATGAGACTGTCCCATTAGAAGCTAAGGCAGGAGAATATGCTGTCGTGGCAAAAAGAAAAGGTGATAAATGGTTTATCGGAGGGATGACCAATAATAAGGAACAGACAAGAGAATTTGAAGTTAGTCTCGATTTCTTAAATGCCAGTAAATCATATAAGATGACTTCTTTCGAGGATGGTATTAATGCCGGTCGTCAGGCAATGGACTATCGCAGAAAAGAATCATCGGTAAAGCAAGGCGATAAAATTAAAATAAAGATGGTAAGAAATGGCGGATTTGCAGCCGTGATAGAATAATCCCTATAATAAGATCAACATTTAATAAACACGTTTGGTCGGTATTTTTGTAGATATGCAGAAGTCAGTCTAGCCCAGTAGTTCTGACTCTGCATATTTTTTATTTGTTCCAGAAATCCAGATATTTCTTGGCTACTGTTACATAGTCGTGATTTTTCTCTACAAACAAGCGGCTTTTTCTTGATATTTCGGGTATGTCTTTTTTATTCAGAACAAGCCATTCCAGCTTTTCGAATACATCATCTTCCGTTGGGTGTACATTGACTATAGGGCGGTTTTCATATTCACCATATAGATCATAAATATATGGTTCGCCTCCTCCTACAACTACCTTTCCCTGTGCCATTGCCAGCAATGCATTCATAGCAGGGGTATGTGAGTATAACTGATCAAGTACAACATGAGCCTGCGACATTAATTGTTGGTATACATCGTAGCTGACCGATTCTACACGAGTAACGATAACTTTATCGGGATACTTGTCCTTTATTCTGGCTAGGGATTTTTCCATGACATCTGTGCCTTTGAATTTCTCCCTCACTTTGTTGATGCCGATGAAAAAGTTTACCTTTTCGGGCTCTTCTGATATCGGCTGAAATTCTATTTCGGAAATATTCATGGGTAAAGGAATATATTTTACCTTTCCGGGGAAGAACGATTCATATGATTTATAATACTCATACAAGCAGGCGGCTATTCCATTAACGGATTTTGCTAATTTTATATTGAATCTTTCGAGTGGAGTACCTATCCATTTATCAATGAATCTTTGATTAAAGTCTTCATTTATAGGTTTTCCATCTACATAAAATTCCGAGTAATCGAATATTTTGTTACCTAAGCAGGCTCTCACCCAGTACGAATCATCTCCAAAGGCCCCCATAAAGACTTTCTTATTGTTCTTTATAAGCTTTTTAGAAAGATAATTATTTACACGTACATTTTGTGTGGTGAAGCATGGATTTATGAGTTGTACAACATCGTAGCTTTTAAAGTCTTTGAATTTATTATAAACAGATATCAGGCTTGTGAAAGTATCTTTTATGCTCGAACTTTTCCGCGTTAAATCGATATCGCGTGGGTAGTTTTTAAACCCGTCTCCATCAGAGGCAACTAAAACCTCATGTCCCAGGATGCGTAAACCCTCGGCAAGAGTAAGGTGAGCTCTGCTATATTCACCAATCAATAAAATTTTCATAAAGTTTTATGTTTGAATTTACTTTAGGAAATGAGTCCTATAAGTTTTTATTCTCCGTAGAAACTCAAATCCTTTTTCTTTATAATAAACGTATATTTGTCATCAATGTGTAATATAGGGAATAAATATTCTTCCCGCCAACTCTGGTTCCGTTTGGTTATATTTTTGGCTTCGAATATACGAAGATAATAATCTGCATTATTCTCATTGTCATGTATCAATAGTGATTTGTCTTTAGGAGCCGAACCGTGTTCTCCTGCAAATTCGTCAGCTGATATCTTATTAACAAGATTGTTAATATAATGTTTATTGTGCCTGTGAGTATCATTTGCATAGATAGTATATACAAGACCACTTTTTTCCCAGATGGGTTTTGCCAAACATACACGAAATGATTCAGGTACTGTCATTTTCGTTTTCTGTATGTGTTTTTTTGTCGCTTTCAGCAAGACTGTTCCTATCACAAAAAGAACCAGATAGGGGAGAATATATAAGGATACTAACTTGTCCAGATGGAATAAATATAATATTCCGGCCAATCCTACAAATAATAAAAGGATTGGTGGAACCATTAAAATATTTTTCCACCATGGGGTATTGTTGAGATAGCTTCTTTTGAAACTATAATCTTTTTCCAGTTTTGCGTAACTTTCAGGTTTCATATCTCAATCGTGCTTATTCTATAATTCGATTTTAATTTCTAGAGTTAATAAATTCTTGTGCGAAAATACGCTTTAGTTAAATTTCTAATAGGCTAATGTAGCGACTTTATTGGATTAGTTATGCTAAATTAGTCTTATTTCACAACTATTTTTATGTTTAGAACAAAATAAAAATGTTTAGTTAATGTCATTATTGTAGGAAGTACATAGTCTTCGAAAATGAAAAAAATATGAACATCTGTCTATAAAATCAGTTTATAGTATAGGAAAAGCATTAATTTTACATTTTATTGTGAAAGAGAGTATCTAATTTTTATCTTGTTTAAGTGATGGTAAAGGAGACTAATTCTACATATAATGCCGATGGATTGACTTATTCGAAGTTCAAAAGACTGATGAATGGGTTGCAGAACAATCTTACTCGTGATGAGATGCAAAAACTCAGGCAGGTGGTGAAGAAGTCGCTGGCAGAGAATATCTATCATAAAGATAAGAAAGAAGACAGTATTACCAACCTTACTGTTAGTACGAGCATTATCCTCATAGAAGAGCTGGGAATGAAAAGTGCTTCTATTATTGCTCTTATTCTCTATCGTCCTGTTATACATAAGTCTATAACTGTAGAGGAGGTAAAGAGGCTTTTCGGAACAGATATTGCAGATATCGTATCGGGGCTAATAAAGGTAAATGCCCTGGATGTTGGCGAATCGGCGATGGCATCGGATAATTATATCAAGTTGTTGATATCCCTTGCCGAGGATATGCGTGTCATACTTATTAAAATAGCCAGCCGTTTGCATGAAATGAGGTGTGCTGAAAAATACAGCGAGCAATACCGTTTGAAACTGGCCGTAGAAGTGTCCTATCTTTACACGCCGTTGGCGCATAAGCTGGGATTGTATAAGATTAAAACCGAGTTCGAAGATTTATATCTCAAATATACAGACAGGGAGGCTTATGACTATATCGTAGCCAAGATAAGTGAGAGTAAAGCTTCGCGTGATAAATATATTGCCGAATTTATAGCACCGATCGATGCAAAACTAAAAGAAACAGGTTTGAATTATGATATCAAAGGACGAGTAAAATCTATTTCTTCAATCAACAATAAGCTTAAAAAACAGAAAATAGATTTTGAATATATTTATGACTTGTTTGCTATTCGGGTCATTCTGACTTCTTCGTTAGAAAAAGAGAAGGCTGAATGTTGGCAAGCCTATTCTATCGTCACAGATATGTATACACCTAATCCAAAACGATTGAAGGACTGGCTGTCAATACCCAAAAGTAATGGTTACGAATCGTTACATACAACAGTGATGGGACCTGAATCTCGTTGGGTAGAGGTGCAGATCCGGACGCGCCGGATGGATGAAATTGCCGAACGTGGGCTTGCTGCCCATTGGAAATATAAAGGGGTTAAGAGCCAATCCAAAATGGATGATTGGCTCGTTAGTCTGCGCGAAATGCTGGAAAATAAAAATCTGGAAGCAGGGGAGAAGCTGGAAAACTTTAAACTTGAATTCTATGATGATGAAATATATGTATTTACGCCGAAGGGCGATTTACATAAATTACCTCAGGGTGCGACTGTTCTCGACTTTGCATTCTCTATTCATTCTCGTGTCGGTTCCACCTGTGTGTCGGGGAAAATCAATGGAAAGAATGTGTCTATCCGTCATAAGTTGAAAAATGGAGACCAGATAGAGATTGTAACTTCACCAAATCAATCTCCGAAACAGGATTGGCTTAACTATGTAACAACATCGAAGGCAAAAAATAAGATACGTCAAAGCCTGAAAGAAGAATCCAACAAGCAGGTAGAAATAGCGAAGGAGCAACTCAAGCGCAGAGTGAAGAACCGCAAAATAGAGATAAATGAGTCTATTATGATGCGGCTTATCAAGAAGATGGGCTTTAAGACTGTGACTGATTTCTATATCGATATAGCTGCAGAGAAACTCGAGGTGAATTATGTTATAGATCAGTATCTTGATCTGGAGAGAAAGGAGACTGAGACACACGATAGGCATGAGGCAGTCAGTGCCGAGAATTATGTACAGTTGCAATCTGATACCATAAAGGATTCGGACAAAAAAGAAGAATTAGTCATCGATCAGAATTTAACAGGAGTCGATTATAAGCTGGCAAAATGTTGTAATCCAATTTATGGAGATGAGATATTCGGGTTTGTATCCTCTCAGGGTATAAAAATTCATAGAAAAAATTGCCCCAATGCACATGATATGATGTCAAGGTTTGCATATAGGGTCATTCCAGCTCGGTGGACAGGGAAGTCGGGCTCTCTCTATACTGTTACCTTACGGATAATAGGACATGATGATATCGGTATAATCAACAATCTGACTTCTATAATAGCGAAGGAAGCAGGGATTAATATGCGTTCTATCAGTATCGACTCTAATGATGGGCTTTTTCAAGGGAATATATCAGTCATGCTCAGTAATACAGACATGCTGAATGGTCTGATAAAAAAGTTGAAAACAGTGAAAGGGGTGAAGGAAGTTAGTCGGTTGAGTTGACCACTACATATATAAAAAAAGGTAGTGTAAATTAAACTGTGTCAGCGTTTGGCTTTCACTTATAAAATATCAGGTTTTTCGTTTTCATTTTTTAATGGGTAATGAAGAACCTGAGCTTTGTTGGTAAAAACGGTTAGGGGTCGATCCCCTAATCGTTTTTCGTTTCAATGGTACAAAGAGTCGCCATCGTTTTGTTGGTTTTACAAAACTAATAAAATAGTTCATATCTTGTAATTAATCGAGTAATTTAAATCTATCA
>JBKEBA010000018.1:0-53181 GCA_047972895.1 Dysgonomonas sp. | reverse complement strand
GTGTAACATTGGAAAATAAAGACATCTTTGACCTGTTCCAGCCTTTCCGTCGAGAACTTCTTCTTGTAGATTTTGTCAATTTCTTCCTGTGTCAAGATTTCCCGATTTACTTTTTCCGTATGAAATCTAAAATTAGCAAAAGGGTCCACTTTCATCTCATATCCGGTATTGATAATGAAATTGAAAACAGTTCTGAATCGCTGCATAAATTTCATAGCCGTATTATTGCTGCATCCGGAATGATTGCAGAGGTAAGCATAGAAATTTTCAAGGAAGATATAATCTATTTCCTGTACGAAAATATCTTTCACATTGTATTTGGTACGTAGAAATTCACTGATGCGGTTTTTAGTGAGTTCGTATCTATTGGCTGTTACCGCAGAAGTCCGGCTGCCTATCCGCAGTTTGTACTGCTCGTTATGCAGACTGAAGTATTCCATAAAGGTTTTTCTGTCGGGGTCATTGCCTTGCAGTTTGTTCTTTATGGTTGTAGGAAGCACATAACCTTTTGCTTCTAACTCGACATTGTATATCTGGTCTATTTTGGTTCGCAGACTATCCAATATTCGGTTTAGATTAGTGGCATCGGCAGTTCTTCCTGTGGCTCGACCGAGTTTTGTGTCCCAAAATTTGGGGTCTACTTCCAATTTAGAGCTAAATTGTGTGGCTTGACCGTTAATGGTGATACGGATCATAATTGGTAATAATCCGTGTGTACCAACTCTGTCTTTTCTTAAATAGAATAATGTTCTGAACGTTGTTTTCATGTCGTAAATGTTTTAGTTACAAAAATACTTGCTTATTTACGATCTTAGATAGACAAAATGCAGACAACAATCGACAATTCAGAGACTTAGCTTATAAATCGTACCCATTTTGTCTCCCCCGTATTTCGGGTATGATTTGGGTACGAATCTATGTCTGAAATTGACTGAGAAGTTTCTTTTTTATGTCTTTTGACGAAGTTATATAAAAGAAAAAACCTCTCATAACAGCTTGTTATGAGAGGTTTGTCTTCTTTTGGCGTTGAACTGTCTTCGAAAGGTTCAGTTCTTGCAGTGATCCGAGCGGGATTCGAACCCACGACCCACAGCTTAGAAGGCTGTTGCTCTATCCAGCTGAGCTACCGGACCGTCCTTTTTTGCTTTTAGCGAGTGCAAAGATAGTCTTTTTTATAGAAATAAAAAGGTTTTCATCTAAAACTTTTCATGTCGTATTTTCATCTAAAACTTTCTTTTGTTGTTTCATGCATGATTTAGAGAATAAATCTGATTTAAACATTACTATATCATTGCATAATGAATGAAATCTAAAAGCTTATTTAATTATAATTTGAAAATATTTCTTATGTTTGTAAACTAAACTCATAATTACACCAATGTAATCAAGAACTTCTATAAAACATCGGGTTTCCAATTTTATGATAAATTACGTTTTACTGGGAAATAAAACGATAATTTACATATTTTAATTTGGTTATAAATACTATTAAATATTCTTTTCTATAATGTCGTCATAGACTACATTTCAGTAAACCCGTATTCAATACAATTAGGTTATTAACTTATTAAGTTGAAATGTTATGTGTATTAATATACAACAACTCACGTATCTACATCCAGATAAAGAGGTTCTTTTCAAAAATATTAGTTTTTCAGTAGAACAAGGACAGAAAGTAGCTCTGATAGGAGATAATGGTTCGGGTAAATCTACCCTATTACGAATTTTTAGTGGGAAATTGACTCAATCTTCGGGAGAAGTTTTTCTTAGTTCTGAACCATATTATATCCCTCAACATTTTGGGCAATATGATAATATCTCTATTGCTCAAGCATTAAATATAGATGTTAAATTAAACGCATTATATGAGATTTTATATGGAAAAGCGTCTGTAGATAATTTTACTGTATTGGATGACGATTGGGATATAGAAAAGAAAGCTCTGTCTGCTCTTTCTTTGTGGGGGTTGAGTTATTTAGCCTTAAATCAGAAAATGAGTGAATTGAGTGGAGGAGAGAAAACCAAAGTTTTTTTATCTGGACTAATGATTCATCAACCGGATATTGTTTTACTAGATGAACCGACGAATCACTTAGATTTCTATAGCAGAGAAAAGCTTTACGATTTTATTCAGACATTACATGCAACAATGATAATTGTTAGTCATGACAGAGTATTGTTGAATCAGCTGACATTAATATATGAGCTTAAGAAAGAGAATATTACTTTCTATGCTGGGAACTATGAGTTCTATAACAATCAGAAAGATGCAGAAATAAATGCACTGCAAGCAAAATTAGAGGATAGCGAGAAGGATTTACGTTTGGCTCGCAAAATGGCAAGAGAGGTTGCAGAACGGAAACAAAAACACGAAGCTAGAGGGAAGAAGAATAATCTGAAAAAAGGAGTTGGAAAAATGGCAATGGATACTCTTCAGGATAGGGCCGAAAAAAGCTCATCTAAATTAAAAAATGTGCATCTCAATAAAATGGATGGTATATTAGAAGATATTGCAAAAATACGTGCTGTCTTACCTGATAAAAGATTAATGAAGACTGATTTTGCTCTATCATTATTGCATGAAGGCAAAATATTGGTGACAGCTAGAAATATCAATTATAGTTATGGTTCACTTCCCTTATGGAAAAGTACTTTAACCTTTCAGATAAAAAGTGGTGAGCGTATTGCAATAAAAGGGATGAATGGTGCTGGAA
This sequence comes from Dysgonomonas sp., assembly GCA_047972895.1. GTDB lineage: Bacteria > Bacteroidota > Bacteroidia > Bacteroidales > Dysgonomonadaceae > Dysgonomonas. Next base: position 50,467 of record JBKEBA010000018.1, on the reverse strand, counting down.
AAACAACATTGATAAATCTAATTACAGGACAACTCACCGTGAAGGAGGGTATTTTGATTAAGTCTGACTTTAAATATGTTTTCTTAGATCAGAATTATTCTATTATAGACAATAGTCTGACAATTTTAGAACAAGTTCAATCATTCAATGAAGATTTACATGAACATGAAATAAAGATAATCTTAAATCGCTTTTTATTTCCTTATGATACATGGGGAAAATCTTGTGAAAAGCTAAGTGGCGGAGAAAAAATGAAACTTGCGCTTTGTTGTTTGATGGTTAATTCGAATGCTCCGGATATGTTTATTTTTCAAGTTATCGGATGAATTTTCCCGTTAGGGAAAAGAAAACCCCTGTTTTCAAACAGGTATTAACGCAAAAGGATTTATCCTTTTACCTTTCAACCTGCGGAACTTGTTCCGTAGTATTTGAGTTTAGATGAACCCACGAATAATATCGATATTAAGAATGTGGATGTCTTGACTAATACAATAAAAGATTATAAGGGTACAGTATTAGTAATATCACATGATGAATATTTTGTCGATCAAATAGGAATTGATTATTCAATAAATCTTTCATGAGTTTATTATAAATCTACGATTAAATTTTTATTCTATCAATTGTTCAAATACTTATATATGAAATGAAAAAATTATTATAGCACTATTCCAGATTTTTAAGTGAAAATAGGAATAAAGGATTACTTTGAGTCAATGTATGAAATATTTTGTTTATTTTTACCAAATACGAGAAATATTTATATTATCGTATTGTGAAAAGAAAACACTATAATACACTATATGAAAAATGCGGTTAGAAGCTTACTGATAATCTGCTTATCAGTTTTTTCAATGTTCATAAATGCTCAAAATGACATTGCCACACCATTGGATTCGATTGGATATAAATTCCTTATGCAGTCGCGTATGTTTCCTCAAGAGAAAATATATGTACAGATCGACAAGCCTTATTATATAACAGGTGAAGATATTTGGTTTAGAGCACATCTGGTAGATGCGACATCGAATATACCTGATACGACAAGTCGTTATGTATATGCAGAGTTAATCAACCCTATTGATTCTGTTATAAAAAGAGTAAAAATACGACCGCAAGGTGGTGCATATAATGGTCATATCTCTTTGGCAGAAGATCTTCCCGAAGGAGAGTATATGCTACGTTTTTATACACGCTTTCAAGAAGGGTTAGGCAATGATTATTTTTTTAAAAGAGTAGTAAGAATAGGAGACCCATTGAGTGCGTTATATCGTACTGAAGCATCTTTTAAATATGAAGACAATAATAAAAAAGTAAAAGGAGAATTGCGTTTTGTTGATGTAGAAAATGGGGCTTTAATTAAGCCGGATAAGATTCAGATTACAGACAACAAAGGTACTAAAGATGTTAAGTCGGATGAAGACGATATTGTCAGGATTTCGATGAATGCACCAAACGATAAAACGAATAGAACTATATGTATAGAATATGATTATTCGGGTAAGTTTCATAAACAATTTATAACAATACCATATCCAGACAATTTTGAGGTGTCGTTTCTACCTGAAGGCGGACAGATTCCACTCGGTAAAAGGTGCCGTGTCGCTTTTAAATCATTGAATTCAGAAGGGGTAGGAGAAACTATTTCCGGAATCGTAGTGAATGAAAAGGGCGATACTATAAGTGACTTCGAATCACGACATCGAGGTATGGGATATTTTTTGTTTCAGAGTTCTAATATGACTGATAAATACTATGCTATTTGTAGAAACGAGATGGGGATGGAAAAGCGTTATGAACTTCCTGTAGCTAATTCCAATTCTGTGGCCTTACAGATTCAGCAACAAAAGGAACGTACATATATATCAGTTAACAAATCAACTGATATGGTAGAGGACAAACCGCTATACTTGATAATTCTATGTAGAGGCGTGGTTTTGAGTGCTACTCAGTGGGATAATTCAAAGGAATTTATAATGCTGCCTAAAGATATTTTGCCTTCCGGTGTTATTCAGATATTACTTGTTGATACAGATATGAATCCAGTAAGCGAACGTCTTATATTTAATGTCAATGATAAGAATTTTGCGAATGTTTCTTTCTCGACAGATAAGGGAAATTATGATAGACGGGAAAAGGTTAATGCATCATTTAATTTGTCAGGGACAGAAGGTAAGCCATCTCTAGCTAATTTTTCAATTTCAATAACAGACGATAATGATGTGAAACCTGACACTTGTGTTAATATATTATCGTCATTATTATTGACCTCTGAACTGAAAGGATATATCGAATCTCCTGCATATTATTTTACTGAAATTAGAACAGAAACAGTAGCTTATCTTGATTTACTAATGATGACCCAAGGATGGAGTCGTTATAATATATCCAAAGTGCTAAAAGGAGAGTATGAAATGCCTAAAAGTTTCTTAGAGCTTGGCCCAGAAATATCAGGTGTCGTAAAAGGAGGAATATTAATGAATAGGCCTTCTGCGAATTATCCTGTAACTCTTCTTTCTCCTGAAGGTGGAATATTTGAATCAACTATTACCGACGATAACGGACGTTTCCGTTTTAATGGATTTGAGCTGCCTGATAGTATCCTTTATGTAGTACAAGGACAAACTAAGAAAGGAGGCAGTAGAGTAGAGCTTATTCTAGACTATGAGACTTTTCCTAAAGGAAAATATTCACTTCCATTTTTGTCATTAAATGATTATAGTCAATTTGGAAACTATTTGGGAAAAGCTGATCAACAATTTGTTTTGGCAAATGGTATGCGTATGATTTATCTTAAGGATGTAGAAGTGACTGCAAAATCTATTGTTAAGCAAGGAAAGTCAGCGTATTCGTCTCCTTTCAACCCGAGATTTACACTTGAGGAAATTGAAAAAATGCATGCGACAACTGTTCAGCAAATATTATCTCGCTTTGCAGGTGTCATGATTATTGGAAATAAAATATCAATAAGAGGGGGAGGTACCCCTCTTGTATTGATAGATGGCGTGGAAGCAGATATTGATTTTCTAGACGGAATGCCTGTCGAAGATATTGATGAGGTTGAAATTATTAAAGACGGAACTGCGGCGATTTTTGGATCGCGTGGAGGAAACGGCGTTATCATGATTGCTACTAAAAGAGGAGAAATTAATACCAGGTCAAAACCAATCTTTAATATAAAAACAGTTACACCTCTCGGATATCAAACTGCAAAAGAATTTTATTCTCCACAATATGAAACCCGACAACAAAGAGATAGCTCTACTCCTGATTTACGCACTACAATATATTGGAATCCAAGCGTAAAAACATCGGAAACAGGAGCGTCTGATATTAGTTTCTATACCTCGGATGCGTCTACTACCTACTCGGTAGTGGTAGAAGGCGTAACCTCTGATGGTTTGTTAATACATACTGTAGAGAAAATAACCAGAAAAGATAAATGAGTCTAAGATAGAACGAAGTTATTTAATATATTAATTTAACTCATGTAACTATGATACGCGCACAAACCTAGTGCTATCTGGTTGTATGAGTTATTTTTATTCGATGATTTTATATTTATAATAGATATGTTTTCCAATGAACGAAGTCCCACGGCTTAACCGCAATTGGCTGATAGGCATCACTCCCTATTTTCACAAATAAGTAGAGATATGTGGCGACAATATATATTGAGCTATTGACGGCTGAATCTAGTATTTTTAGAATATGCACCGTGGGCTCCGTAGCATTGTTTTATGTTAAATGTTTAATTTCTTTTCTTTTTTGTATGATTGTTTTGATATCAGTGCAAAGCAAACTCATTGGAAATCTTTAGAGATCCAACCATTTTATAAGTATTTATTTTTGTTACATGAAAAAACTCCGTTAATTAAATGAAATCTATAAAGTAGTTTTTATCGCATATTGGTCATTCACTAAGTGTGCAAATTAAATGATAAATTTCGATTTTACAAAAGGATAATCTAATAATTTAGTTTTTTTCTTATTTTATTTTCTGATAATAAAAAAGATTGATAGATGATTCGTACGCTAATCCCTTTGCCAGTCTGTATAGTACGTGTATTTTTATAAAATATTTTTTATTGATTTTATTTAACTATAAAAATTTTCATTATAATTGTCTCATATTTAATTTTGCAAAATATAATTTTGTGATTTGTTTATGCTTGATGAATTAAAATTAAATAATCAATTGTGTTTTCCTTTATATGCTTTGTCTCGGCAAATAACTAATTTGTATCGCCCCTTGTTAGATAGGCTGGGTCTAACATATCCTCAATATCTGGTTTTGATGGTATTATGGGAAAATAAATCCGCTACAGTGAAGCAATTAGGAGAATTATTATTGCTGGATAGCGGTACTCTGACACCATTGTTAAAGAGGATGGAAACCAATGGTTTAGTCATCCGAAGGCGTTCGAAGGAAGACGAGCGCATAGTAAACATCTTGATTACAGATAAAGGTGAACAGTTGGAAAAAACGGCAGAACTCATTCCGTCTACTCTAAAAAAACAAATGGAAATGACTGATATGCAATTGATAAACTTGCGAGAACAAATATGTAATATATTACTTACAATTAAAAATAACGAATAAGATGAGCTTACTTGATACACTTCAGTGGAGATATGCTACAAAGAAATTTGATCCTAATCAAAAAGTTGATCAAAAGTTAATAGATCAAATAGTAGAGGCGGCATGGATAGCACCAACATCATCAGGATTGCAGCCATTTCAAATTATAGAAATAACGAATCAGGATATAAAAGAAAAAATAGTACCGATAGCTTTCGATCAGCAACAGGTGGCTGACTGTTCCCATTTATTGGTATTTGCAGCATGGGATAATTACACAGAGAAACGAATAGATAACATATATTATCATACAACTACTGGGCGAGGACAGGAAGCGAACCGTTATAAGGATTATACCGATAGATTAAAAAAAGCCTATCTACATCGTTCTGATACAGATAATTTTACACATATAGCTCGTCAGGTATATATTGCTTTTGGATTTGCTATGGCTATGGCTGCAGAGCTAAAAGTTGATTCGACTCCAATGGAAGGTTTTGATAACGGGGCTCTTGATGTTTTATTAAATTTGAACGAAATGGGCTTGAAAAGTGTTACTATATTGCCCTTAGGCTATCGTGATGAATCTGCAGACTGGTTAGTAAATCTGAAAAAGGTGCGTCATCCTAAAAACGAATTTCTAATAAAAATTATATAATATTTAAAACTAAAAAATTATGGCAACAATTACATTTAAAGGAACAGCAGTAAATACAAGTGGGCAATTACCTTCGATAGGTACAATAGCACCTGACTTCGCACTGGTTAAAACAGATTTATCGGAGATATCATTAAAAGATTTAAAAGGCAAAAAAATAGTATTGAATATTTTCCCTAGTATCGATACTGGTGTATGCGCGGCGTCTGTGCGTAAATTTAACAAAGAAGCTTCTTCTTTAGCTAATACAGTAATTCTTGCTATATCAGCTGATCTTCCTTTCGCTGCGGGACGATTTTGTTCTGTAGAAGGTATTGAAAATGTATATCCGGCTTCTGTATTTAGAAATGCTGAATTTGCAAAAGATTACGGACTATTGATGCTTGATGGCCCATTGAAAGGATTGCTGGCTAGGTCTGTTGTTGTGATAGGTGTAGAAGGAAAAATAGCATATACTGAGCTCGTACCTGAAGTTACTCAAGAGCCTAATTATGAAGCGGCTATTGCAGCGGCAAAATAATATTTAAGAACAAAAAGAAAGGGGGATATTTTAATCCCTCTTTTGTTTATAAGCTTAGCTTAATAAAAAAGACTTGCAATGATATAATGTATTGCAAGTCTTTTTTACTCTAAAAGCACGATTGTGAGTTAAAAAAATTGGTTAAAGTTATCGATCTGTGTTTAATTAATTAACAAGGACAAAATCGTAATACGATTTTGGATTTATTTTAGAATCTCTTTTCTTTAACCTAAAAATCTATTTGTACAAATGTATATATAAATTTAGTGATAATTGAATTGTATCGTGTTAAAACAACGTTATATAAATAGTTAATTACCTATGAATTGTAAATACTTATTTTATCACGATTTTATTATAATCCAAGCTGGATTATGTTTCAACACTTCATCATACACAGGGCAGCATTCATCATGCGCACCAGCCAGATACCCACTACTCATTAAGAATTCATTAACTATTTCTCCTCCTGTAAATTTGAAAGTTTTTTTAAATAATTTAACCCATTCTTCTTTCGGTTTAGGATGTTGTATATCTAACCAGTTCTTAAATGAACCATGTTCTTTTTGTATAGATACAATTACTTTGGCATTATGTATAGCAGCTTCTATTTTCAACTTATTCCTAATAATAGAAGAGTCATTCAATAAACGCGTTTTATCATCGTCTTTATAATTGGCAACCGTTTCAATATCGAAGTTATTGTATGCTTTCTTAAATCCTTCCTGTTTTTTTAGTATCGTTTCCCAACTTAGTCCCGCCTGATTAATTTCAAGGACTAATCTTTCGAATAGTTCATTATCATCATTTATTGGGAATCCATAATGGTGATCATGATACTTCTTGTGTACATTTTGTTGTGTAATCTGAAGACCCTTTACATAGTCACAATAACTCATAATATAATTAGTTTATTTTCACTCAAATATATATAGTTTTTCGACTATATGAAAATATTTATCATTTACATTCATTTGTTTGAAAAAATAAATAGCCTCTCTTTCAATGAAGAGAGGCTATTTACCTATATATTTTTGTTAGCGTAGCTTTTCTTTTAGAATACTTGGTATTTGCGAAGGCTCTTTGGCTACTGTTATTCCCGCAGCTTCCATCGTGGCTATTTTTTCAGCAGCAGTGCCGCCTCCACTCGATATTATAGCTCCGGCATGCCCCATCTGTTTGCCTACTGGTGCAGCTTGACCTGCGATAAAACCAACTACTGGTTTAGTCACATGCTTCTTTACATATTCTGCGGCCAATTCTTCAGCATTACCGCCTATCTCACCTATCATGACAATGGCATCTGTTTAAGGGTCATTTTGCATCATCTCCAGTAATTCTCTGAAATAAAGACCTACAACAGGGTCTCCCCCCATACCGATAGCCGATGATTGTCCCATGCCATTAGTTGTCAGATGATAAACTACTTCATAAGTCAGTGTTCCGCTACGACTGATAACTCCAATATTCCCCTTCTTGAATATTCCTGCCGGAAGGATTCCTACAAGACTCTTGCCAGGAGACATCAATCCTGGGCAATTAGGCCCTATCAGCATAGCGCCTTTCAGTTGCACGAAGCTATATGCTTTTACAACATCTAAAGTAGGGATTCCTTCTGAAATACAAATAATCAGTTGAATGCCGGCGTCAGCCGCTTCTATAATGGCGTCAGCTGCAAATCGTGCAGGAACAAATATAATTGATGTATTCGCTTTTGTTTTCTCTACTGCTTCATATACTGTATCAAATACAGGTATTCCTAATACTTCACTCCCTCCTTTTCCAGGAGAGGTTCCACCAACGATATTGGTTCCATATTCTTTCATTTTCTGAGTATGGAAGCTACCGTCTCGACCTGTTATTCCTTGTACTATTAGCCGTGTGGATTCATTTATAAGTATACTCATATTCTCTATTTTTTAGCTATTAGACTTTGTTTATAAATATTAGTTATGAAATTAGCCTTGACTAACAGCTAATTTAACGGCTTCACTCATTGTTTCAGCCACTTTGAAACGTGTTCCTTTAAGCATTTCCCTTCCTTCTTTTTCGTTCGTTCCCGTTAGGCGAACAATAACAGGGATATCAGTCTCTAGTTGTTTGAATGCAGACAGCAATCCTGAAGCTACGTCGTCGCAACGGGTTATACCTCCGAATATATTGATTAATACGACCTTTACTTCAGGGTCTTTGAGTAATAAAGTCATTGCATCAATAACCTTATTCGGATTAGAACTACCTCCGATATCTAGAAAGTTGGCAGGAGTACCTCCATATAGTTTTATCATATCCATTGTAGCCATAGCTAGTCCCGCACCATTAACCATACATCCTATTTCACCACCAAGGTGCACGAAACTAAATCCTTTTTCCTTAGCATAAATTTCCGTTTTTTCTGCCTCGGTTGGCTCAAATAAAGTATAGATCTGTGGCTGGCGATAGAGAGCATTGTCGTCGAAAATCATTTTAGCATCGATTGCTACTAAATTACCTTCTTTAGTTAGTACTAGAGGGTTTATTTCTGCTAATGAAGCGTCTTTTTCTATAAATAATTTATACAATTTTTGCAGAATAGGAACCATCTGATTTACCTGATTAATATCTTTGAATAAACTAAATGCAAATTTTCGTGCCAGATAGTCAGGTATTCCCATTAATGGGTCGATTGAGAATTTATATATTTTTTCAGGAGCGTGCTCTGCTACTTCCTCTATATCCATTCCTCCTTCTGCACTCATCATGAGAATAACGGATTTTGAATTACGGTCTATAACAAAGCTTACATAGTATTCAGAACCGATATTGATAGCCTCGCTAATAATTATTTTTGTTACAGGGTATTCTTTTATAGTCATATTCAGTATCGCTTCAGCATATTGCGATACTTCCTCTTTACTTTTGGCTAGTTTTACTCCGCCAGCTTTTCCTCTGCCCCCTGTAAGGACTTGAGCTTTAACTACTACTCGTTCTTTTCCAATATCATCGTACGCATTAATAGCCGCATTGGTAGTATTGCATAGTATATACTTTTCGACAGGTATGCCATAAGATGAAAATAGATTTTTTGCTTGATATTCATGTATTTTCATAGATGATAATTTTTTTAGAGCATTTGACTTTATATATATTATATTTCATAAAAATACAGGGAAGTTTTTTAAATGTGAATTATTTATGTGTTTTTTTTACATAATGATCAATAGAAAATATTTATAATAAGAAAGATAACTTTACTTGAGTTGCAAAAGTGAATCTGGATGCAAATATGTATAATAAGAATCTTGAATATTGGATAGATTTTAATGATAATTGAATAGATTTTTACAATATTATGAGTGTTAATTTATTATTTTTGTAAAATGTCCAAAGATTTGGAAATTTCTATTTTAAACTAAAATATATACCATGAAGTTAATTCTTAAAACTACTTTTATTTTTGGTCTTATGCTGTTTTCAGCAATAGCATTTGCCGGAGAAATTTCAATCAAAATTAGCAAGAAATATCTCAATATCCCTATATCCCATAAACAGGATAGGGCTAAAATGACTTTTGATATAGACGGAAAGCAAGAACGCTATTTTGTGATAAGATTGGCTCCTGACGAAGCCGATTATTGGGTATTCTGCGATGTTTCAGCTTTTAAAGGGAAAACAATCAAAATTAATTATGAAGGTAATCCTGCAGGCCTGAATAAAATATTTCAGGATGATGTAATTGTAGGGCAGGATAACTTGTATAAAGAAAAGAACCGTCCACAATTCCACTTTACGACTCGTAGAGGTTGGATAAACGACCCAAACGGATTACTCTATTATGATGGCGAATATCACTTATTTTATCAGCATAATCCATATGAACGTGATTGGGAGAATATGCATTGGGGGCATGCCGTAAGCAAAGACTTAATTCACTGGGAAGAGCTGAACAACGCATTATATCCAGATCATTTAGGAACAATGTTTTCTGGTTCGGCAGTCATAGATTATGATAATACAGCCGGATTTAATAAAGGAAATACTCCGGCCATGGTTGCATTTTATACGGCAGCTGCACCAGATAGGCAAACGCAGGCTATGGCTTATAGTTATGATAAAGGACGTACGTTTACAAAATATACAGGAAATCCGATTATAGACTCTAAAGAAAAATGGAATAGCCAGGATACAAGAGATCCAAAAGTATTTTGGTACAAACCTTCCAATCATTGGGTTATGGTATTAAATGAACGTGATGGACATTCTATATATACATCTACGAACCTCAAAGATTGGAAGTATGAAAGTCACGTAACAGGCTTCTGGGAATGTCCCGAATTATTCGAATTACCTATTGATGGTGATAAAAATAATACTAAATGGGTGATGTATGGTGCTTCAGGTACATATATGCTAGGCTCATTTGATGGAAAAATCTTTACGCCGGAATCAGGTAAATATTATTTTGGTACAGGGTCTATTTATGCTGCTCAGACTTTTACTAATATACCAGAAAGTGATGGGAGACGTATTCAGATAGGATGGGGACGTATATCTCATCCAGAAATGCCTTTTAACGGGATGATGTTATTGCCTACCGAGCTAACTTTGAAAACAACTAAAGACGGCGTGAGATTATTTAATAATCTGGTAAAAGAAACAGAAAAATTATTTACACCTGTCCGTCAATGGAATTCTCTGACATCGAATGAAGCGAATGAAAAGCTGAAAGAGTTTTATGATGTAGACTGCTTACGTATAAAAGCGACAATAAAACTGTCTCACGCTACGAGTGCAGGATTCAATCTGTTCGGTCATCGCATAATAGATTATGATATGAACGGAAATCGTATAAACGGAGTTTTCTATTCTCCGGAGGATATGACTAGTATGGAGCTTTCGGCCGATATATATGTAGATAAGACAAATGTGGAAGTCTTTATCGATGGTGGGGCTTATTCATATGCTATGGAATACCGACCGCATAAAGATAACAAAGAAGGGTATCATTTCTGGGGACAGAATATAGAAGTGAAAAATCTTGAAGTGTATACCGCAGAATCAATTTGGTAAGAAACTAAGATCGGGACGAAACAAAAATGCTTCGTCCCGATTTCTTATATAATAAAGTGTCGTTTGTGTGCTAATTATCTATTGTGTGGATATCTATCGGGTGAAGGATAAACAATAATCTTTGGTTTTTTCTTGATATTAGGAAGCATTGCTTTCCTGTCTTCCTCATCAAATTCCATTTTCTGAGCAAATATATCAATATGAAGTCCTGATTTTATATCAGGTGAATATAGCATTCTTATTACTTTCTTTTCTTGCTCAGACATATAAAACGGTTGATTAATAAATGCCATAAATTCCTCGTTGGTTCTAAAATATTGAGGTATAACTGAGCGTCCTATTGTCAGATAGTATGGATATGGCTTAAAGGGATGTCCTAGGCCTAAAGCGTGTTCAAATTCGTGAAGTAATGTCTGCGCCGTTGTGCTTGGCCCATCGTAAATACAGGCAAATGTAATATTCCAATTGTATGGAGTCTTCTTATTTATCTGTGTCAGTCCGTTTACATATTTTGGTTTCGAAAGAGAATGCGGTGTGGCAGATTTTATACTATTTACATGTCTGTAAACATGTATATTTCCGTTTTTTTCTACTCGTTCTATTTTTAAAGGAATTATCAGTGGTGCCAGAATAGCAATGATAGAATCCACTTCTGCCACAGATCTTTGATCTATATCCGAAATGTTTTTGATTTCTACTTTAATATTTTCACTCCATTTTCTAATTTGCACATCTTCGTGCATGAAGGCTATATCGCAAAATAAGCCTAATTCGTCATCAGTGTAATCAATCGACTTAAATCCATCGGCATAAAAATCTCTAATACTACTTGCCGTAATACTCTCTATACAGAGAGATGCTATTCCGATCATAGTAGACAGAATAATAATCGAAAGCATAGTATGTTTTAGAAGTTTCATCTTGTTTGCAATCAAGTGTTTCTAATTTAAGGCCGCTTTTACAAATAAGGTATTTACCTATTTGTTCGATGTTTATAAATATAGATAAAATTTTGATTGAAATTCCATAAATAAAGTTTAAAAAATGAATAATTATTTTTAATCCATTGCTTACTAGCCGTATGGAATTATTTTATTATCTATATTAACATACAGATTTGCTTGATAAAGTAACCTTTTTGTACCTTTACTCTAAGGTAATAATGAAATTTAAGATATGAGTCCGAGACGTATGGTAGTTATGGCACAGAGAACAAATCTTACATTACTTTTCTTCGGCATTGTGATAGGGATGTTAATAATGTATTTTTTATCGAGTAAAGGCAAAGGTGAGGAGAAGGAAGAGATCTCGCATACGATGATAGTTGAGAAAATAGAAAATCTAGGAAACTTGGAAGTGCTTAAGTATAATATACAAGATATTATGGAGTATAGAAAAGTACGTCAATGGCTGCCAGATGCCAAAACCGCCTTGGTTGTTTCGGGAGAGATAATCTGCTGTGTTGATCTGACCAAACTGAAACCAGAAGATATATATACATCCGGCGATTCTATACGTTTGCGGTTACCAGCTCCTGAGGTGTGTCATACCAAAGTAGATCATACTAAATCCCGCATTTACGATATGCAATATGGATTATGGGAATCAGCCGAAATAGCAGATGCGGCATATCGTTCGGCAGAAAAGCAATTAAGCGAACGTGCAATAGAACTAGATATAGAAGGTAAGAGTAGAGATAATGCCGTCAATCTATTGAAACCAATATTAGAAGCGATGGGTTTTAAATCTATCTTTATTACATTTGGAGAGGGTAGGGGGAACTCAGATAAATAATTAAATCACTCCGCTGCGTTAAGCCGTTTATTGTATTTATATGCTTTGAAAAACAAATTTCCCCAGAAGAAAGGAGTGAATATAATGAGCGGTGGTACAATCCCTGCTGCTAACATCCCATATCCTAATGCGGATAATCCACCCACATAGTCATACTGATCAACTTTAATAAGGCTCCATCCTATCAATATCTGCATAAATATCCACAGTACAAACAAGCCTATTGATAGTAACAGAAGCCCTCCTTCTAGCATACGAGAAGGCTTAAAAACAAGGCCACTTATAAAAAGTACAGAAAGCAATAGAATACAAGCAATCATCCACCTTAGATTCATAAAGATATTATCTAATGGATGATAGAAATTATGCAGATATTTATACAATTGGCTTATTTGCCATATTGTCAAGAGAATAATAGAGAATATATCTACAAATAAAATGTATAGTGCCATATCTTCTGAGAGAGATTCGCTATGAAGCCAAAGAGGAAATAAGTAAAGCGCTATCATAAGACAGGATAATAGCATGGAGATTAAACCTGCATTCCTAAAATTCTGATTAATCAGCGGAAAATATTTCATGTTACCTTGCTGAACTCCATGGTATGGACGCCAACCGCATTTTACGCACATATTAGCGTCGAATTCTATAACTGAGTGGCAATTCTGACAATGTTCCATGATAAATAAATATAAGTACCTGCAAATATATATAAAATAATATATTAGAATCAGCCCATAGTTTCTTTGTTTTCTTATTTTGTTATATATCTTTATCTCTATTTATCTGGATATGATTACTTTTAAGCTAATTATTAAATTAACCTTAAATATGAAAGACAATGAAAGTTTATAGTATAGTTGCTAAATTGACAGCATTACTGACCTTCTTGTTAGGTACAGTAATTTTTCTTCTTTTCTATTTTCTGGATGCATCGTCTTTTTTATTTGTAGGATTTCTCTATATAATTTTTGCAGTGATAATCAATCTTATTGTTTTGATTTATGTAATAGTAAAGGTAAAAAAAGACACCTCAAATAAGAGCAGTGCTTATAAATCTTATGCTATAATGTTTTTGAATATTCCTGCTGCTTTTCTTTATTGTAGTTTCAGTATTATTATATTGAATACAATGAGAATCACTCTTAACAATACGACAGATACAAATCTAACAAATATCATAATAGATGGATGTGAGAAAAAACTTATAGGTGGATTAGATAAAGGAGAAAGTAAAACTATATGGATAAGTATAAATAATGACTGCTCTGTTCAAATCCAATACTTATTGAATGGAAAGGAAATGAGAGCCTCTGTAATTGATTATACTACTATTATGAATGGTCATAAGATGACGTATGATATTGTAAGTTATAATAAATAAACTATCTTTTGTAAAGTAGTATCTAATTTAGTATTAACGTTGAACCATAAATGGTATGAAATAGTTATAGAGATAGCTATTGCATCAACATAAAGTAGATTAAAGATTGAATAACAACCGAGGAAATAAAATAATAGTATGTCTGACTATGTTTGTAGTTCTTTTATTACAATCTGGTAAAATGAATGCGTTCGGGAACTTCATCATAAAGGGTTTCATTTTTCCTGATACTATTCCTTTAATTTCTTCCGGGAATATAATTCAAAAATCGATTTATTCTCAAACTTTAAAGAAACGAAGTGGAATTTACAATAGCCTTTGGGGAGAGCATTACAGAGAATTATATTCTACACCTATATCAGTCAGGTCCATTATGTTATCCTCTCTTTTTGGTGGTACTCGGGTAGTGGATAAGGCTAATAGTTTTCATGGGTTATATATTGAGGATAAACAAGAGAGACGATATTTATTGAAACCTCTAGGTGGTTCGACTAGTTTTTTACAATCAGAATTCTTTCAGGAAATGTATAATAAAGCTGATTTTGAAAATACATATCTCGACAAATTTATAGGAGATGCTTATACAATTATAAATCCTTATACTTTCTTAGTTTCTGATTATCTGGCAAAAGAATTAGAGCTTAATTCGAACAATCCAAGGCTTTTCTACATTCCGGCAGGTACAGAGTCCGATACAATTGCTGACGGTAGTGGCATACAAAACAGATTGGTTAGCATAATGGATGTTCCCGAACCAGATTCATATAAAAACATTATTACAACAGATAGCTTACTTAGCATTATACAAGAAGATAAATCGCATAGGGTAAACCAGCAGTTATATATACGAGAACGAGTCTTCGATATGTTGATTGGAGACTGGAACAAAATACCGGAAAATTGGAATTGGATGTCATCTAAAGATTCTACAGGCATCATATATCAACCGATCGTTATAGACAGAAGTCATGCTTTCACAAAAGTGGATGGATTTCTTTTCAAGCAAATGCTAAATGTTCTCACATTGGGTTTTATATCGAACTACGAAGAGCAACTGAATGATGTGAAGAAATTCAATTCGTTAGGGTTTACTCTCGATGTAGCATTGACAGCACAAAGTGATAAGGCTATTTGGTTAGAAGAAGCTGGATATTTGAAGAATAAGCTGACCGATGATGTAATAAATAATGCTTTTTTGAAGTTGCCAAAAGCAATTCAGGGAAAAGAAACAGAAGAAATAAAAGACAAACTAAAAAAGCGTAGGGATGCATTAAGCGATATTGCTGGACGCTATTATGATGTTTTACAATACAACCCTGTAGTCATAGGGACTAACAGTAATGATAGTATTATCATAAATAAATATCAGTCAGACAGTGTGCGGATAAGTATTTATGACAGACAAAGCAATGTGCCTGTTTTTATACAAAATTATTCTAAAAAACATTCGAAAGAGATTTGGTTATATGGACTGAAAGGCGATGACGTTTACAACGTTGAAGAAAGTGTAAAGAATAAATTGCCTGTATTTTTAATTTCGGGAGAAGGGATGAATCATTATTATGCTGAGCCTAATCATAAAGTAAGAATATATGGGTATAACTCAGAGAAAACAGAACTGGATACTTTGCGTAATGCCAAGGTGATACTCACAGATAGCGAAGATATACACACATATAATTATGATAAGACCAGATATATGGATGTATCACTTAGTCCGTGGGGTGTATATGATTCTGATTGGGGATTGACTCTCGGTAGTTTTCTAACATTTACACAATATGGTATTAAACGCTCACCATTTTCATATCAACACCGCATCGGCTATAACTATCTGAGAGGATTTATGTATAAAGGAACTTTCCCAAGTTATGATGCCAAGAGAAATATTTATATAGATGCCTTTTGGGGCTCTCCGACAAATTTCTCTAACTTCTTCGGATTTGGCAATGACACGAATGGATTTAAAGATAAGAAGAAGGACTATAATCGGGTTAAAGTAGCACAACATTCTATTGCATCATCTTTGCATACTGAATTTATAAAAGATCAGAATTTTATCCTATCAATAGGTTTGGAGGCTTATAAAGTTAAATATGAAGATGATAAATATCTTAATCACTTTTACGAAGAAGATAATTCCATTTTTAAGAGAAAATATTTTCTGGATTTAAGTGTCGGATATGAGATAGATAAGGAGTTATCGTCTCTCATCCCGGTTTTTACTTCATCTATATCTACAGGTTGGAAACTTAACCTTGGAGATGTTTGTCGAAATTTCACTTATACAAAGGTGAATATGGCTTTCAATTTCCGTCTAACGGATAGGATTCTGTTAGCAACAAATATGAAGGGTAAAATGATATATAATAGTAAATATGACTTTTACCATTCAGCATCTACAGAGTTGAGAGGATATCGTGACAGTCGTTTCATAGGACAATATTCATATTATCAGTATTCTGATTTGAGAATTGATATGGGTAAAATACAAAATCCTTTTACACCCCTCAAATATGGATTATTTACAGGCTTTGACTTCGGACGAGTGTGGCTTCCTGAAGAGAGTTCTAAGAAATGGCACACCTCGTATGGAGGAGGGGGCTGGCTTACTATAATAAATAAAATAACAACCAAATATTCATTTTTTGGTTCGGGCGATAGTTTTCGCTTTATGTTCGAACTAGGAATGGGTTTTTAATTAATCAGAAAATAGTAAAACTCTATTCAAATTTTAAATTATGAGATTTATAATCAGTGTTTTGATAGTATTTATTTTATATTCTTGTAATCAGAAAACAAAAAATGAAATATCTGATAGTGATACCTTTCCTGAAGATTCGACAAAGCAGATACAGGAAAAGGAAGAAGAGAAGCCAAACATAGGCTTAGACTCAATCACAATAGAAAAAGATTTTTTATATAATCAATATACATTGGAAGATACATATCCGTATAAAGATACAGTCAGAGTCTTTCAGTGGGATAAAATAAAGAAAGGTTTGGCTTTGCTCGATTCCGTACAATTAGTACATTTTGAATGGGGAATTTTACAAAACTATAAGAATTTGAATGGAGAAGCCCCTTTAGTGAAGAATTACAGAAGGAATGTATATAAACGTATTTCTGATACCCTCGATGTGGAACGATATCAGTCTGTACCCTTATATATACTTAACGATACACTTGTGGCAGAACGTTATGGTAGAGATGGCTCTCTAGTAAAAATAATGCCATTTACAGATAATTCGAAATTCTATAAGGTAGAAAGTGTCTATTTCAGTGGGGAATGGTATGTGCCAAAAAAATATGTAAAAGTACTTTCAGATACTATAACATTCAATAAAGCTATTTTTGTGGATAGGACGAATCAGAATATTGCAACATTGGAAAGGGTAGATTCTAGATGGCTTGTAAGAAGCATGAACCCTGTGACTACAGGATTACACAAGCCACCTTATCAGCAGGAGACACCACTAGGTCTGTTTGTAAAGCAGGAACAAAAGGCAAAAATGATTTTTCTTGTAGATGGAACTACTGAAACGGGAGGATTCGCACCTTGGGCAAGCCGATTTACAAATGGTGGATATATACACGGTATACCAGTTAATGAACCACGCAAGGCTCTGATAGAATATAGTCAATCGTTAGGAACAACACCACGTTCACATATGTGTGTAAGAAATGCGACCTCTCACGCTAAATTCGTGTATGATTGGGCTCCTAATCACAGAACCATTGTATTTGTTATAGAATGATTCAAGTACTCTCTAATTTAGTGAGGATATATAAGAAAAGCGCAGAAATTAATTTCTGCGCTTTTTGTATTAATCTATATAGTCTGATATCAGAAACTTCGTCCGGCACCTCCACCGCCGAAGCTTCCGCCTCCTCCGCCTCCAAAACTACCACCACCCCAGCCGCTACCGGAACGTCCACTTCCAAATCCTCCGCCGAAGAATCCACCCCAAGGACCACTGCCTCTTCCTCTGTTGGAACCGCCCTTATTGTTGCGAGAGCCAAAATAGAGTAGGACTAGAATGAGTACTATGACGATTATCTGAATTATAATGGGTATGACAAATGAGTCTTCATCCTCTCCGTTAGCCTTAAATTCTCCTGATAAATATTTTATAATAACCTCAATAGCAGCGTTGGTCGCATTGTAATAATCTCCGTTTTGTAGATATGGCATCATATAATTATCAATGATGCGTCCTACGCGTGCGTCAGTTAATATATGCTCTACTCCGTAGCCTGTGGCTA
Organism: Dysgonomonas sp.; assembly: GCA_047972895.1. Lineage (GTDB taxonomy): Bacteria > Bacteroidota > Bacteroidia > Bacteroidales > Dysgonomonadaceae > Dysgonomonas. The sequence continues at coordinate 32,214 of JBKEBA010000018.1, read as the reverse complement.
TGAATACACGCCCGCGTTCATTTCCTACTCGAGGCTTAATAAGTATGAGTATTCCATTGTTTTTATCCTTCTGACCAATCTTCCATTTTTCACCTAGGCGGGCTGCATAGTCAGATATATCATATCCATCCAGATCAGGCACAGTCACTACATATATCTGAGTTGATGTGGAGTCGTTATATGCACGAAGCATCTGTTCTAAATCGTTGCGTTTAGATTCACTGAATGTTTGAGTAAAATCGTTTACTAGCCTTGGTGGTGACATCGGCTCTGGCAAATTGTCTTGTGCCTGCAATGTAACACATGCAAAGATTAGAAAGATAAATATTTTGACTGCCTTTTTCAAAATTTAAATGATTAAATAATTTATAGTACTTAAAATTCCACTTTCGGAGCTGTTTGGGCAGATTGATCAGCTTCAAAGAATGCTTTCTTCTCAAAGCCGAATATTCCGGCGAAGATGTTCTTAGGAAACATACGGATGAAGGTATTATAATCCTTTACTTTTTCATTAAACTTATTACGCTCAGTTGAAATTCGGTTTTCTGTACCAGTTAGCTCATCCTGCAATGCCATGAAATTGCTGTTAGCTTTCAGATCAGGATATGCTTCCTGTATCATCATTAGTCGTCCAAGTGCAGCACCCAATTGTCCTTGAGCTTCCTGATACTTTTTAATGTTATCTTCTGTTAACTGGTCTGCATTCACATTCATTTGTGTCGCCTTGGCTCGAGCTTCTACTACTTCTGTCAATGTTTGTTGTTCGTGCGCTGCATATCCTTTCACTGTTGACACCAGATTCGGAATAAGGTCGGCGCGTCGTTGATATGCATTTTGCACCTGCGCCCATTGGGTTTCTACAGCTACTTCTTTTCCTACCATTCCGTTATATGAGGATTTACCCCACAGGAACAATACCAATCCAATAACCACGATTACGATAATAGTAATCAGTCCTTTTGATAATTTCATCGTTTTTATTTTTAGAGATCAATAATTCAATATATATTTATGTAAAACAACAATCTATAATATTTTGTTTCATTAATATTCGATAGAAAATAAAACGATAACAAGTAATTAGATAGGGGCATATATAAATAGAAACACAATGAATAATTTATATAGGGAAGATATATTAAAAGACAATTTTGAGCAACGCACAATTACATTAAAGGATGATTATGAAGGTAAAGCAATAGCGACACTCATTCGTCGTTTGCCCGACTTACAATCATCTAAAGCCGTATTATATATACATGGTTTTAATGACTATTTTTTTCAGGCGGAGATGGGGGTTCAGTTTAACAAAAATGGCTTTAACTTTTATGCTTTAGACCTGCGGAAATATGGTCGCTCACATCTGTCTCATCAAAAGCTTAATGATATAAGGGATTTGAAAACATACTACGAAGAAATAAAAAGGGCTTTAGATATTATTCATGAAGAAGGGAACAATGAAGTTATCCTGTTTGGCCACTCCACCGGAGGTCTTATCTTGACACTTTTTGCAAAGGATTTTAGTAATGACCAGTTATTTGACGGATTGATATTGAATAGTCCCTTCTATGAGCTTAACGAAAGGAAACTTGTAAAGATGCTGCTGCCTGTTGTTTCCTTTTTAGGAAGGCTTATGCCGAGCATTACAATCGCAGGAGGATTCAGTGAAGAATACGGAAAGAGTATTCATAAATTGTATTCAGGAGAATGGGACTACAATTTGGAGTGGAAACCTATCCTTGCTCCGAAAATCAATCTAGGTTGGCTAAGAGCTATATATAAAGCTCAAACAAGACTCAAGAAACATTTCCAGATAAAAAAGCCGGTACTAATACTACATTCGAAGAAATCAATAACAGATATAAAGGATAAAAGACAAGTACAGACGTCTGATACTATATTAAATGTAAAAGATATAGATAGGGTAGCCCGAAACATACAAGGTAATGTAGATATTATCTCGATCGATGGGGGCTTGCACGACCTTATTCTATCACAAAAAGCAGTAAGAGAAAATGTATATACCACTATATTCGATTGGGTGAAGAAATACGGTAGCGAAGGTTAATTACAAGTCATTGAGCCATTATTTAAAAATGATTTCATTTTAATATCCTGATACACAATTTGTTATATTACAGGTCGACTTGTTGACATTTATTAACTAAAAAATATCAATTTACGCTTTTACTTTTCGTCATCTTTCGAGTCATAGTAATCAGTGTTATACAACTAAAACCTGAATTATATGAAAAAATTAGTATTGCTTTTAATGATTGCTTTATTTGCGACAAGTGGAGTATTTGCACAACAAAGACAACAACGTGAACGTTCTACGCCGGAAGAAAGAGCAAAGAGACAAACTGAGACATTGACAAAGGAACTTACCTTGACAGATGCACAGAAAGACAAAGTATATAAAATTGTTTTAAAATTCTCACAGCCCCAGACGCAAGATAATGCCAACACTGACAGAGAGAAACGTAGAGAAGAATTTCAAAAAATTCAAAAGCAAAGGAACGATTCTATAAAAACTGTTTTGACTGATGACCAGAAGAAAAAATTCGATAAGCATATAGAAGATATGCAAAAACGAATGAGAGAAAATCGTAGACAACAGTAAAAAACTGTTCGAAAACAAAACGGCTGAGATTATATTAAATAATCTCAGCCGTTCTTTATATGATTTCTACTCATTAGTCAATACAACAGGCATATATCCGACTATCCAGTAATCGCTGTCTACTATTTTTGCCACTATACTTGTTTTAGCTGTCTCTTGAGTCAAGCCATCTATAAACACGAACGTTTCTTCAATATCTTCCTCTTCTATATAATTGTATCTTTCTAACAAGAAAGGTATAATATCTTTACTATACGATGTTTTCACCATAACGGATGAGCCGATAAGTAAATCTGCATCGTCAAATTTGTATATCACGAAAGATGCAACATCAGAATAGTTGCTATAAACAATAGTATTTTCATCTGTTTCGTCAGGAGTGCCATATTTTTCTATAAGACTGATTTTAGACATCCCAAAATTCAATTCAGGAGTAGGATACAAATCATATTTAGGATTTACTTTTACCCTAAAAGTCTTTTTATCCTGTCCATTATCCATCTGTATCAATGTTTCACCGATTGTTTTTGCAGTAACCAACCCTTTGTCCGATACTATGGCAATATATTCATTGTCAGATTTATATAATATCTTTGTGTCTGAATTGGCCTTGATAGCATACTGTTCACCAGAATACAATGTTACTTCACTTTCTTTCAAATCAATATCATCATTATTCTTACACGAATAAAATGTAGATAATAGTATAAATAAAAGGAAAAATAGCTTTTTCATCTTACTTTAGAGTTAAGGATTATCGTACAAAATTAAGATAAAAAAGCGAAAGATAAAGTAATATTCGAGTATATTAGAGATTGAATGGCAGTTTATCAAAGCGCTTGATAAAACTGAGTTGGAAGGCTCCCGTATCGAAAGATAGCTTAGAAACACCGGAATATAAAACGTACACCCTATTATTTAAAATAGATAATCCCAACGACCAACTATCGTGATTATATCCGGCAGAAAACCGTGGAAAAATAGTAGGATATACCTCTAATCGTTCTTTTCCGAACCTGTCTATACTCTCTGCCCCTACATTTACACCAACCGAGAGCGAACCTGAAATAAACACCCGTTTATTGATTACCCACGTGTATGCATATCCAGCACTAACTCCGAACTGAAAATTATTTAACTGACGTTCGTCGATGAATACTAATGAACTGTCTGATTTTGCTTTGTTATAATAGACCCCACCACCCAACAGAAAGCTACCTGTCGATTTTAATTGAATTTCGTCCTGATCGAAGGCTGCTCTATATGAAAATTTATTGCCATTAAATATATATTGAGCAAAAGCTCCATATTGAATTAAGTGAACATCTGGAAAGTATGTGTAAATTCCATTTTTTTCGTCTGTATCAGTAAAAAGTCCTTTGTAATTTTGGAAAAAAATATCCAACACGACTTTTCTTCCATAACGGTGATACTGTAGATCTAATGATTTGGTTTTTCCTTTCTTCTTATCTCTCATAAAATCAAACCCATACGAACCACTTAACGATACGTTCTTATAAGTTACACCTAATCCTATACCATAAGGCGAATTGGGCTTGTATGCAATCTCATCATCATCATTCGTTTGGCTCGACAATGCTGTAAATTGCTCTATCAGATATGGACGGATAGATATTTTCTGCTTGAAGAACCCTATATATGAGCTATCTACTTGTGCATTACAGTTCAAGGTAAACAATACAAATGTTATGATAAGCACAAGCTTATGATATTTTATGTGTGCAACAGCAAAGGCACTGAATATTCCCGACATTATCTATTTTGGTATAACTAGTATTCTTATCAAAAACGAATTTTATTCTATAAAAGTATATTAAAGTGCAAATCTAATAAAAATTCGACTTTCAGAGCATTTATCTAACTTAATAGAACTTTTGACAGTTGAATATAATCAGGATATTTACATTGCATTAAGTAACACAATATTCTATATGAAAGTAGCATTATTCATGAAGGAAGAAAAAATAGAAGGAACATATACAAATACGATTCCAATAATTGTGTTGCACATAGATAGTAATTCTATAACAAATGTTGAAAAAGATTTTCTGATAGAAAAAGATATCAATTATTTGGCATTATGGCTATTGGTCAATCGTATTCGCCAAATTTATGTGATGGATATGGATACATTGATAAAAAAGCTTTTCGAAAGATTAGGCATCATTGTGAGTAACTATAAAGATATGGAAAGAAACCCTCTTTTGAGGGCATTTATGTACTGATAGATGTAGTTTTTTTGTAAAGTTTATGTTAGGATTTTGAGATCCTGTGAATCGAGAGAATCGCAGGATCTTTTTATAAACATTTGATTATGATATTATTTACTCTCTCTGTAATGCATAGGAGTCATGCCTGTATGTTTCTTAAAAAAACGTCCGAAGAATGAAGGATTAGGAAAATTCATTTCATCAGATATCTGGAATACGGTCTTATCAGTTGTCTTTAATAGAAATTTAATTGTAGAGATAAGGGCTTCATTTATACATGAAAAAGCCGTACGCCCCGTCCTATCCTTTACTATAGTAGACAAATATTTGGGAGTAATACACATCTTATTCGCATAAAAATTTACCGACCTTTCCTCCTTATGATGTAACAGAAGTAATTTGAAAAAACGATAAACCATATCATCCTGATATGAATTAGATTTCATGTTTTTCTCATCCTGTTCGCTCAATTGATTATAATATATGCTTCCTACTTCTATCAATAACGAATAGAGTAAATTCTTTGCCAATGCTATCCTGAATGGATGATCTTTACGTCTATATTGTTTAACGATGAAGGAGTGAAATTCCAGATACTTTTCGCTCTCTTGCTCCGTTATCTTAAGACAAGGATTTTGAATAATACTTTTAGCAATATCTATATTATTCGACATAGGCATCTCCGTTATAAAATCGGGAGCGAAAATTAAGAACTCTATCATCAGATCTTCACTTTGGTCAGAATATTCTATGACAGAGTGCGGCATAATAGTCATTATTGTATCCTTACTCACCTCATACTCGTTAAAGTTTATCTTCACTTTAGCATTACCTCCGATACATATAGCAAAAGCTACTCCGTCCAATGTGAAAGGAAAATTAGATGATAAGCTAGGAAAAGGTACTATCTTATCCGATATAATGAAGTTCTTTATAGCATTAGGATCAAAATGATCTGAAATATCTTCAAGTTGTATTTTAGCTAAATTCATACCGATAATGGATAATAATGTAATATGAGGATCCACAAACTTACCTTTTTTATCTGAAAACTACCTTTCTTTTTTTATTAAAGCTATCTCAAAATCGCGACTATAAGACATTTGGAACATTATATATGAATTATAGAACATTAAGGATGATTTTTACTCTATATTTTTTTGTGAAAAGCATAATAGAACATTTTTGAGGATTCTCGGAGCATCTCTAACATTTCATTTTATACGACCTTTGCTATGTATTCACAAAATAAATCTCTTCTGACGCTTAGATACCAGGGACTAATCCGTGAAGGACTCAGTCCCTTATTATTTTTTATAAGCACATTGAATAAATATTCGAAAATCAGAATATTATATCCTTATTTACTTATCTTTATATCATAATCTAGTAATACCAAAATGAGAGTAATTAAACTTATTTGCCTAATAATGCTATCTGCCATTACGTCCTCAATAATTGCCCAAAATGATAAACCATTGCGATTAGCTGTAGCAGGACTTTCGCACGGACATCTATGGGAGGTAATATCGCGTCTCGATCGTGGAGATTTTGAAATAGTCGGTGTCGCAGAAAGAAACACGAAACTATGGGATAACGAGAGATTACGCGAAAAAGTAGATGAAAAACTATTCTTCGAAGATGTAAATGAGATGCTTGACAAGACTAAGCCCGAAGCTGTCATAGTATATGAAAGTATCCATGATCATTTACGTATTATAGAGGCCTGTGCTCCGAGAGGTGTGCATGTCATGGTCGAAAAACCTTTGGCAACAACATTGAAGCAGGCTAAACGGATAGCAGAATTGGCGAAAAAATACAATGTAATGGTACTTACCAATTATGAGACTACATGGTATCCCGCCAATCACAAAGCATACGAATTGATAAACAATCAGGGGAAAATAGGAAAGCTCACGCGCATAAATGTATATGATGGGCATGAAGGCCCTGTCGAAATAGGCTGCGGTCCCGAATTTCTAGAATGGCTAACAGATCCGATACTGAATGGGGGAGGTGCAGTTATTGATTTTGGCTGCTATGGTGCAAATTTAACAACATGGCTCATGAAAGGGCAAAAACCATTAAAGGTAACAGCTACTCTAAAACAACTTAAACCTCATATCTACCCAAAGGTGGATGATGATGCCTCGATCGTATTAGAATATCCTGAAACTACCGCTATCATAATGGCTTCATGGAACTGGCCGATGAGCCGAAAAGACATGCATATATATGGTACCTCTGGATATATCACCCTACTAATATGCGCGTATACACCGATAAGAAGGAAACATCTACCATAGCAGAAAAATTACCATCGCCCTATAACGATTCCTTTTTTTATCTTAAGGCTGCGGTAAGAGGAGAAATTGAAGTGAACCCGACCGATCTTTCTTCTCTGGAAAACAATCTTATCGTAGTGGAAATACTTGAGGCTGCTATTGAAAGTAATAAAACGGGTAAAACTATAATATTGAAATGAGTGAAAATCTTAAAGTTATGGATAAAAATACATCTGCAAGTGTTAACTAGTCCACTCTTTTAAGAAAAACACCTATCTCATGGATTTAATCAATATTGGTCAGATTATTTTGTTTTTTGAACAGCAATTTTATATCATTTGAATTGTTTTAGCCTAATTTTATCTTCGGAAATTGAGGTAGAATTATGAAATAATAAGGAAATCAAAAAAGCATATTAATCTTCTACCTTCTTTTTCCCCTTTTCCCCGAATAGAGAAAAGTAATTAATCATATATCTAAATATAATAGTCAAAAGACTAAAATACTTTAAGAGTGTTAAGTATTAAAAGAAAGACAAAGTAGAATTGAAATAGATTAAATTGGGTATCAGGGATGTTCAATTTCTAGTTAAGATATCCCTGTTGAAAAAGAGTATTAGGCTACTCGCAGTAAAGGCCAGATGGGAATCCGGCCTTTATTTTATTTAATAAATAACGGTTTATTTATCAAAGTATCTATCCATTATTTCTTTGTATTTCTTCTCGCGACGTATATTTTTGAAATCATCGTCCTGTTCTATCTTCTCTCTAATCCTCGTTCCCATCAACTTACTGTAATTTTTGACAATCGTCTTTTCCAACCACTTAACGGCTTCATCCTTCTCTTTTATCAAAGAATAATAGCACGCAAGATTATAAGCTGCCGATTGGTCTCCTAATTGCTCTGCTTTTAAAAAAGACGTTTCTAGCTGCGGGCGGTATTGTACTAAGTCTTTCTCTAAATGTCCTAATTTAAGATAAGCATAACCTCTTCCACTATTTGCTTCAATCGATTCAGGACTATATTCCAGTGCTTTATCGTATTTTTGGATGCACTCTTTATAATATAATGGATCATCCTTTTTTTGTTGAGCATAGCCCAGTAAAGTACTTGCCCATGACAAATATCCTTCACTATAACTGGGATTCAGTTCTACAGCTTTCTCAAATTTAGCAAAACTCTGATTGACTATATTATCATCTTTTTTTTCATGTCCATAATAAGCCAGACATATTCCCCAAAAGTGATAAGTTTCAGGATAATCAGGTTTTAACTCTATCGCTTTTTCTAATTTGGCGAAACAAGAACCGAACAAATCAAGATTCTTCTCTTTTACAGCATATTTCATGATAAGACTTCCCCACATAGCATACAGTTCGGCAAAGTCCGGCGAAATTTTTACAGCCTCGCTGAATATTATAGACACTTCTTCCAAACTGCCACCTTCAGCTTCTTTTCCCATTGCCATAGCTGCCATCGACTCGGCTCTGGTTTTATTCTCTTGTGCCTGTAATGTAATATTAATAATCAGCAAGAATAATAAGAATATCTTTTTAATCATTTCTGTTAGCTTATATAGTGTAGAACAAATATAGAAATATTTTTCAGTATTATATGTAAAATCATGTGCTTGTACAGTATACAATCTATTCAAAAAGAGATATAATTATTATCTTTACAGCTTATAACTTTAAACTTATGCTATATGAAAAAGAAATGCCTGAGCTTGCTTTTATTTTCATTTATATGTCTCAATACGGTATGCCAATCAGGGATGCAGAAACCCGATGTAAAATGGTTTGAAGACGCCCGTTTCGGAATGTTCGTGCATTTTGGCCCCTATAGTGTGCTTGGAGACGGAGAATGGGTGATGAACAATCGAAAGATACAAGGAAAGGACTATATGAGATTGTTAGACTTTTTCAACCCTCAGAAGTTTGATGCCAAAGAATGGGTGAAAACAGCCAAAGATGCCGGAATGAAATATATTATCCTTACATCTCGCCATCATGATGGATTTAGCAATTGGGATACAAAACAATCCAATTGGAATATAATGAAGACACCATATGGCAAAGACCTGATAAAACAACTGGCAGACGAATGCCACAAAGAAGGTATAAAACTCGGATTCTATTACTCTTTGCTCGATTGGATGCGTAGCGACTATCAGTATGAAACCGGACGCACGGGCAAGGGTAGTGGACGTACCGAAAAAAGTAACTGGAACTCGTATCTAAGCTTTATGAAAGCTCAGTTGACCGAGTTGCTGACCAACTATGGGGAAATATCTGTTATCTGGTTTGACGGTCATTGGGATCAGACCTCGGATGAAAACAGAACAGACCATAGCACGAATGTAGATTGGCATTATCCTGAAATATATGAACTTATACACCGTCTGCAACCGGAGTGCCTGATTGCAAATAATCATCATTTACCTCCGATTGAGGGTGAAGATTATCAGGTCTTCGAACGCGATGTTCCCGGAGAGAATAAAGCTGGATTTAGTGGGCAGGAGGTATCTAAGCTCCCTTTAGAAACTTGCGAAACGATAAACCGCACATGGGGATTTAACATCACAGACGGCGACTATAAATCGACAAAGCAATTACTACACCTTCTTATCCGTACAGCAGGAACAGGCGCAAACCTCTTATTGAACGTTGGTCCTATGCCGAATGGAAGAATACAACCCGAATGTGTAGAACGGCTGGAGCAAATAGGAGAGTGGATGAAGAAATATAATTATACAATATATGGTACTACAATGGGGTTTGTCAAACCTCAAACGTGGGGAGCAATTACTAAAAAGGATAAAACATATTATATCCATATTTTAGATAATGACACACAGTCTATAGTCTTGAATATACCCAATATTAAGTCAGCTAAATGGATAAATGTTGACTCTAAGCTTACTTGGAAAAAGGATAAAAAAGGGAATATTACGTTTGCTATAAGTGGCGATTTAGACAATATAGACTCTATCATAGAAGTCGCAGTGAAATAGAAAAGAATAACCGAAAATATTAATAAAATGAAAAAATACATTCTTTCGTTCTCCTTATTTTTAACCCTCTGTATAAATGTTTATGGACAAGGTATTAATTATGATGAATACAATTTGGTTTGGAATGATGAATTTGGCAAAGATGGGCGTCCTGACCAAACCAAATGGAATTACGAATATGGCTTCGAACGAAATAACGAACTGCAATGGTATCAGCCTCAAAATGCCTATTGTGAATACGGTCTATTGAAGATTGTGGGGAAGAGAGAACAAATACGAAATACTCGTTACAAAGCTGATAGCAAAGATTGGAGGCACAATCGTGAATACGCTAATTATTCTTCGGCTTGTGTAATAACTAAGAATTTGCATACATGGTTGTACGGACAGTTCGAAATCAAAGCTAAAATTCCTGCCGTTAAAGGCTCATGGCCTGCCATCTGGTTTTTAGGTGCCGGGGCTGTTAAGTCGTGGCCATTATGCGGGGAGATAGACCTTATGGAATATTACAGGATAAAAGATGTCCCTACCATTCTGGCTAATGCAGTATGGGGCGAACATATCTGGAATTCGTCGTACACGCCTATGTCTCACTTTCTAACGAAAGATGCAGACTGGGAAAGTAAATTCCACGTATGGAGAATGGATTGGACAGAAGATTATATACGCTTGTATCTTGATGATGAATTGCTGAACGAGATAGATGTTACAAAAACTGTCAATCCGGATGGTTACAATCCTTTCAGAAATCCCCAATATATGCTGATAAATTTAGCTATTGGTGGAGATAATGGTGGAGATCCGTCCAAGACAATCTTTCCTATATCTTATGAAATAGATTATGTGAGAGTCTATCAGAAAAAATAGTACAATTGATTATATACTATTACATTAAAGTCTGCGAATTATATCGTGGACTTTTTTTATAAAACAAATCAAATTCATATCATATATTCTATCTAAGTATCAATAATTATACTTAATGGCTATTTCTTTATCTTATTGATTTGAATATTATCAATAAAAATATTGCTCAGATCATTTGGTTAACTAACGTTAATTTTCCTACTAATGAATATATAATATGGTTAATTAACAAAATAATGATAAACAATACGAAGTTTTATCGGTTATACCTCTGTGTAGTTTTGTAAAGTTTGTGTTAAGGTTTGGAGAGTCTGTGACGTGATGTTACGGACTCTTTTTTGTTCTATAATACGTACGAGCAGCCTTTCAGAAAGGTCTCGCTAGTATATTAATCGTTTATTTGAAAACCTTTTGAATGATATTGAGAATAGGGCCGGTCATAAATGTGGTGACAAGAGCCATGATAACCATCATAGAGAAAATCTCAGCATTAAGTACGCCCAAGTCATACCCAATATTTAAAACAACCAATTCCATTAAGCCTCGAGTGTTCATCAACGTGCCTATAGTGAGACTATCCTTCCAGCTTTGGCCAACAAAACGTGCAGCGATGGTACTTCCTCCAAATTTACCAAGTATAGCTACAAGAATAATCAATCCTGTAACTCCCCACAACATAGTATTATTCAATAGACCTATTTCTGTTCTTAAACCCGTAATCACGAAAAATAATGGAAGTAGCAGAACCAGTGCAATATCTTCTATTTTTTCAGCAAACATACTTCTCAATTTCGGCTTTTCAGGCATAACAATTCCTGCCATAAACGCACCGAAGAGAGCATGTATTCCGATTATCTCAGTGACAAAAGAAGAAGTGAGTACAACAATAAAGAATAAGGCAATCCGTGATTTAGTCAATCCTTTTTTCTCATCGAAAGAGTCTCCTGTCCTTTTCAGGAAAGGGCGAACTATTTTAAGCATCACTAAAACGTAAGCGACAGCGAGTATAATCGTATAGATAGAGCTAAGCACCGATCCCGCTTTTACTATCGCAATAACTACAGCTAAAAGACACCATGCAGTTATATCATCCGCCGCTGCACAAGTGATCGCTATTGCACCAATTCTACTTTTTTGCATACCTCTTTCTTGTATTATTCTAGCCAATACAGGAAAAGCTGTAATACTCATCGATATACCCAAGAATAAACCAAACGAAGAAAATTCAATGCCTTCGGGTGCAAATGATGAATAGATAAAATAGGCAAGGCCTACCCCCAAAGTAAAAGGCACAATTATACTTGCATGGCTAATAACAACCGCTTCGTGCGCTTTATTTCTTAATACATCCAGATTTAGATCCATTCCGATGACGAACATGAATAACACTAGGCCTATTTGACTTAAAACCTGTAGATTACCTAATGATTGCACAGGGAAGAGAAAACCTGATATATCTGGGAAATACAATCCTAAAAGTGACGGGCCTAAAACTATCCCTGCCAGAATTTCTCCAATAACAGATGGCTGTCCCATTTTCTTAAACATCCAACCGAAAATTCTAGCTACAACTATGATTGTGGTTACTTGCAACAATAATATACCGGCCGGATGATGTACGTTTTCTATAAAAGAATTGAGGAAATCCTGAAAAGAACTTGTCGAAATAGATTTAACTATAGCTTCATGTCCTTTTTCAAGGCCCTTCCCAATTGTTAATATCCAGTATATTATGGCTGAAAATCCACCTATAATAGCAATGTAAAATGCTATTGTTTTTACTTTTTTTATTGTTGTCATATAAGGAAAAAGTCTAGGGAATATGTATGCTTTATATTTATACGCTTCAATTTTTTACAACAACTCAAAGTTTATTTGAGTTCTCTCAAAAATGTTAAAAATCAAATGCTTTTAAATAATAGTTTTAGGCTAATACTTTTTTATCTCCAACAAAGATAATTAATAGATTATCACGTCGAATAATTTGTAAGTAAAAATACTTCTAAATATCATTTTTTTCTATTGTTCATCGTATAGCTTACTCTATGATCGCTGTTTAGATATAGTGTGTTTTTTATCTATATACTATAAAAACGACTTCCATTTCAATAACTATAAAAGAAAAAATAACACATTATAAATGCGAAAAACCTGTTAACTTTGTTGTCTTTTAGTTAGACATAAAAATGGAATTACGTACAGTAAATGTAATGCGATATATCACTCCTTTACGCGAAGGAGGCTCATTACCTGCATTGGCAGAGGGCGATGATGGATTCAAATATGTAGTCAAATTCAGAGGAGCCGGTCACGGTACCAAAATGCTTGTTAGTGAATTGATAGGAGGTTTGATAGCTCAGTCTTTGGGTTTTCGCGTTCCCGAATTAGTTTTTGTCAATCTGGACGAAGCTTTTGGACGTACAGAAGGAGATGAGGAAATTCAAGACCTCTTACAGGCAAGTAAAGGTCTGAATCTAGGACTGCATTTTCTTTCCGGCGCATTAACTTTCGATCCTGTCGTAACCAAAACAGATGCAAGAACAGCATCACAACTAGTATGGATGGATGCTTTGTTGACGAATATGGATCGTACTGTCAAGAATACAAATATGCTTATGTGGCATAAAGAACTATGGCTGATCGACCATGGTGCATCCCTATACTTTCACCATTCGTGGGTCAATGTCGAAAAATATGCATTAAGTCCTTTTGTACAAATAAAGGATCATGTAATGCTGCCATTTGCAACGAAACTAGAAGAGGCAGATAAGGAATTTAAGAAAATCCTGACTCCTGCAAAAATAGAGGAGATTGTAAGTTTATTGCCAGACGATTGGCTCAATTGGGGTGGTGCAGATGAAACGGCTCAGGATATACGCAATACTTATATTCATTTTCTGAACAAGAGATTACAAAATACTGAAATATTTATAAAGGAAGCACAGCATGCAAGGGAAATACTTATATGAATATGCCGTCATTCGTGTTGTGCCAAGAGTCGAACGCGAAGAATTTATTAATGTAGGCATCATCATGTTTTCGAAACGGACAGATTACATCAATTCACGATATTTCGTTGATGAGAATAAGTTAAACCTGTTCTCTTCCGAAGTAGACAGGGAATCACTTTACGATAATCTTGCGGCTTTCGATAAAATATGTTCAGGGAAAAAAGAAGGCGGTAATATAGCTTTGATGGATGTAGCAGAACGATTTCGTTGGCTGACAGCCGTTCGAAGTACTTCTATACAAACATCACGTCCCCATACAGGATATTCTGATGATTTGGAAGCCACATTTGATAAATTGTACAAAGAACTAGTTATGTGAATAAAATAAACAGGATCCTGCGAATCTCGCGACTCACAGGATCCAACCTTAACACAAACTTTACAAAACTACACTACAATCAGATGATTGCATTTTGGGATATCATCTTCGATATTATGAAGATTTATTTTCAGTTCTCTTTAACGTCCTATATTCGGAAGGCGACATATTTGTATGCTTCCTGAAAAAACGGCCAAGAGAAGTTTGATTCGAAAAATTTGTCTGAACAGCAATTTCTTGAATATTCAGATTTGAACTTTTAAGCAGATATTTAATCTCGAGTATAATATACTCCACAATCCAGTCTTTAGCAGATCTGGCGCTAACGTTTCTTATAACTGTCGACAGATACTTAGGCGTAATACACAATTTATCTGCATAGAAAGCCACTTCTCTGTTTTCTTTATAGTTTTCCATTATCAACAGGAAGAAATCGTATACTAACTTTTCCTTACGTGTATCATGTGCTGAATCTGTTGATATCAGACTACTCCTAAAATTGTTATATAAATCAAGATAAAAGAGAGTCAAAGTATTTGTTATATAGTCCTCCTCATATGCAACGCTCTCAGATTTCATTCTGTTATGAATGAGCTTGTAATATGTATCGAAGCGGAAATACTCGTCTTCAGTCAGTTCATAGTAGTGCTTTCTCCGCATCTGAAGAAAAAATATAGGAGATACGCGCGACACATCACTTACTACATCATTTATCAACGATTGAGATACGATAAAATAATTCATAGTGAAATCGCGACTTTTTTCTTTCATCGAAACTAACTGATTTGGAAGAATCACAATCAACCCGCCCTGCTGTATTTTATATTCTTGCATATATATGTCTAAAGAGGCAGATCCTTTAGTGCATAAACCTAATAAACCGAACTCGAGATGATATAATTGTCGTCGTATTGGTATATTTTTTGCACCTAGATGTAATTGAAAATTGCCATTGTGTGAATAGCTTCTGTCCTTACTTTCTTTAGAATGTTCAAGCTCTTTTATATTGAGCGTTGTAGTGTTGTCTTTCATTGATCTTTTTCTCCCACATGAATGGCATTACAAAGATATGATATATTATTGACGAAATTTAAGAGAGTGGATTTTTGGTATAGTTTTGCGGATGTTTGGTACTTATTTTAATTCTCTTTATTTTTCACCTACTATTTAATCATCATGGTATGTTCTATTTACTCAGATTTATTTTTCAAGTTATCGGATGAATTTTCCCGTTAGGGAAAAGAAAACCCCTGTTTTCAAACAGGTATTAACGCAAAAGGATTTATCCTTTTACCTTTCAACCTGCGGAACTTGTTCCGTAGTATTTGAGTTTAATTATGAATTTATATTATAATTTGTGAAAACGTATACCAATAAAGCTTTTCGGAATATTTTCCGAAATATAAAAGTGAATTATATAAGGATAATCGACATTATTGAAACAAAAAGGTAGATACCACTGTATCTACCTTTTTATTAAACATCTAAATCGGATAAATCTTAGATTGCTCCATTTTCTTTTAATACTGCATTTGTTTTGTGAACAGCTGCTGCAGAAGCCTCAAATTTTTCTTTTTCATCAGCTGTTAATTTTAGGTCAATAATCTTTTCCCATCCGTTTTTGCCTAAAACAACAGGAACACCTATACAAATATCGTTTTGACCATATTCTCCTTCTAGCGAAACACAACAAGGGATAACCTTCTTCTGATCATGAAGAATAGATTCAACCACATACGCACCGGCAGCTCCTGGCGCATACCAAGCCGAAGTTCCTAACAACCCTGTTAATGTAGCTCCGCCTACCATTGTATCTGCTACAACTTTGTCAATAGCTTCTTTTGATAAAAATTCCGATACAGGAATACCTTTATATGTTGCCAAACGAGCTACAGGTATCATTGTTGTATCACCATGACCACCGATTACCATGCCTTCTACTTCGTTAGGATTGCATCCTAAAGCTTCGCTCAGATAATATTTGAAACGAGAGCTATCCAATGCGCCACCCATGCCGATAACACTATTCTTAGGCAAGCCTGTGACTTTCGATGCTAGATAGGTCATAGTATCCATTGGGTTAGATATAATAACCAAGATAGTGTTAGGTGAATATTTAAGGATGTTTTCGGCAACGCTCTTAACAATACCCGCATTTACTCCAATAAGCTCTTCGCGAGTCATACCTGGTTTGCGTGGAATACCTGAAGTTATGACAACAACATCAGAATTTGCGGTAGCAGCATAATCGTTAGTCACACCTTTGATACGGCTATCAAATCCTAACAGCTGAGCTGTCTGATTCATATCCATAGCTTTACCTTCTGCTACGCCTTCTTTTACATCGAGCATTACCACTTCATCAGCCACTTCGTTAAAAGCAAGAACGTTTGCACATGTTGCCCCTACATTACCGGCACCTACAACTGTTACTTTAGACATAATAATTTTAATTTTATATATTAATTAAATTTGTTTGATAATTTCTATTTCATAATGTAAACCAGAGCAGAACGAATACGGCTCAAAACACTTAAAAACACTGACAAATGTACGTTCTTATTCCGAAAAAAAGAAGATTTTAGCTTTCAAAAACAAAGGTTTTTATTAAAAAAAGCGAAACACTAATTTCCTATTGCAGTATATTCTTAAAAACCGCTATCTTTGTAAGCGCGTTATTTTTTAACATTATCATGAGTACAGAACAAAAGAACAATACGAAGATATTCATAATCGTAATCGCCATACTTCTTGTTGGCATATTTGTAGCTGGATATTTTATATTTAACCAAAAGAGTAAGATAGAAGTTTTGGAGCAGGAGACAAGCTTGAATAAACAGCAACTCGAAGATGAATATGAAAGCCTCTCAATGCAATATGAAGGTTTTAAGTTGAATATCAAGAATGATTCGTTATTACAAAAGCTGACAAATGAACAAACCAAGGTGCAGCGCCTTCTGGAAGAATTAAAAACCGTAAAAGCTGATAATAGGGCGGAAATCAACCGACTAAATAATGAGTTAGCCAGCTTACGCAAAATATTGAAATCTTACATCGCTCAGATAGACTCATTGAACCGTGCTAATGAGCAACTAAGACAAGAGAAAAAAGAAATAACCAATAAATATCAGCAGGCAACAAAAAACCTAAACGAAGTTACACAACAAAAAGAAAACCTCTCCGAAAAAGTAACCCTAGCCTCTAAGCTAGATGCAACAGGCATCAGTGTACAAGCTACGAATAGTAAAGGTAAGGTTCAAAAGAAAATAAGTAAAGTAGAGCAATTGATCATCAACTTTACTATTACCAAAAATATTACAGCAGAGCCGGGAGAACGCACCATCTATGTACGCATAATGAAACCGGATAACGATGTGTTAACGAAAAGTCGTACGAATGTTTTTGCATTCGAGAATAAAGATATCAATTACTCCATGAAGAAGATAATCGAATATGGTGGAGAAGAAATGCCCGTAACGATGTATTGGAATGTAGAAGAGTATTTGATGCCAGGTACATATCGTGTTGACATATTTGCCGATGGCAACCGCATAGGAATGAGATCATTTACAATGGAGGACTAATGAAAATAGTAGAAGCATCGAAAGACTCCATTTTTATTATTCAGTCTCTTTCTGGTAGAATTTGGCCACAGACATTCAGCAATATCCTTACGCAAGACCAAATAGCGTATATGATGGATATGATGTACAGCAAGTCTTCACTTGAAAAACAAATGGAAAATGGACACCATTATATTCTTATCGAAGAAGATGGGGAATATCTGGGGTATCTATCCTATGAACTAAACTACAAGAATTCGAATATTACGAAAATCCATAAAATATATGTTCTTCCATCAATACAAGGAAAGGGATTGGGACGTTTTTTTATCGATAAAGTAGCTGAAATAGCAGAATGTAATAATAATTCACACCTTTCTCTCAATGTCAATAGATTTAATAAGGCTATTGACTTCTATCAACGGATGGGATTTGATATAGTTAACCATGAAGATATTGATATTGGCAATGGCTTTCTCATGGAAGATTATGTTATGAATAAAAGATTATAAGGGCTTTCCAATCAGGAAAAGCCTTTTTATGTTCATATTATCAATATTTCAAGTTTTTAGATCAAAATGCTTTATACCTAAATGATACTTGGTCATTACTTTTATGTAATAAACCAAATTATCAAAATATGTCACGTATTAACCTTTTCATTCTAATATGTATTACTAGCTTGATCTATAGTACTACATCGGCTCAAAACGACTTACAATCAGGTTTCGCAAACCCTCCTTCTTCGGCAAAAGCCCGGACATGGTGGCACTGGATAGACGGGAATGTTTCGAAAGAAGGAATCACTGCTGATTTGGAAGCAATGAAACGAGTAGGAATTCAAGAAGCACAAATATTTAATGTAGGTCAGGGATATCCTGAAGGGCCAGCTACTTTTATGACTCCTCAATGGCTAGAACTTTTTCGTTTTGCAGCTTCGGAAGCAAAACGTGTCGGGCTTGAGATTGGTTTTCATAACGGTGCTGGATGGTCATCTAGTGGCGGGCCGTGGATAACGCCACAATATGCAATGCAAACTATAGTTTTTAGCGAAGCTAAATATAAAGGAAATAAAAAGATTAAAGAGGCATTATCTCAACCAGCGTCCAAATTCGGTTATTACAAAGATATTATTGTATTGGCTTTTCCAACACCCAAAAGTGAAGAGAGGATTGATGAGCTGGAATTAAAAACTTTATCAGGACATACTTTCAAGGGAAGGATGCAGCCAAACTCAAAACAGATCAATGCATCCGCATTGGTATATAAAAAAGACATTGTAGATTTAACCTCAAGAATGTCGGCAGACGGTATTCTGGAATGGAACGTACCGGAAGGAGAGTGGACTGTTCTCCGTATTGGTCATACTGCCAATGGTACAGAAAATCGTCCAGCAGGAGCAGGTGGTCGCGGATTGGAATGTGATAAACTCAGTAGAAAAGCAATGGATGTATATTGGGAGGGAGGAATAAAACCTATCATAGATAAATTAGGTTCATTGGTTGGGTCTACTCTCACAAATTGCCTTATAGATAGCTATGAAGTGGGCTGTAATAATTGGACTACAGGCCTTGATAAAGAGTTTATACAACGTAGAGGTTACGACTGTATGGCTTTCTTTCCTACACTTGCCGGATACTATGTAGAAGATGGAGAAATAACAGAACGTTTCCTTTGGGATTGGAGACGAACAATAGGTGACCTGATAGCCGAGAATTACTACGGTTATTTCAGTGAACTCTGCCATAAACATGGAATGAAATTCTCTGTGGAACCATATGGTGGCCCATTTGATACTTTACAAGCCGGAGATACCGGAGATATTGTTATGAGTGAATTCTGGGTAGGAAATACAGCTTTTCTCGATTCTCCCAAATTAGTAGCATCTATCGCACATCTGAATGGAAATTCTATTGTGGGAGCAGAATCCTTTACCAGCATGGGTGGATGGCTTAATCACCCTGCAACCTTAAAGCAAATAGGAGACTGGGTATGGAGTGAAGGGGTAAACCGTTTTATTTTCCATACATATGTTCATCAACCATGGAATATTGCGCCGGGACTCACATTTCATATGTATGGTGTAGAGATGAGTCGTTTAAATACGTGGTGGGAGCAAGGGCGTGCTTATATGGACTATATAGCCCGATCTCAGTTCATGTTACAACAAGGCAGGAATGCTGCTGACGTATTAGTCTTCATCGGTGAATCTTCACCTAACGACGGCATACTCAGACCTGACATAAAAGCACTTGGTTATGATTATGATGAGATAGGAATGAGTAAAATTGGAGAACTGACAGTAAATGATGGTTGGATTTGCACACCTGTAGGTGGAAAGTATAGACTATTGCTATTGCCTGAGATAACTTGGATGACTCCGGATTTATTGCATAAAATCAACAATCTGGTAAAAGCAGGAGCAATAGTTATCGGACAAAAGCCTAATAAGTCACCAAGCCTCAGCAAATATCCGGAATGCGATAAAGAAGTATCACTTTTAGCGAGTGAGATGTGGGGAAATAATCCGTCAGATAATACAAAAATCAAAAAAGGAAAGGTTATAAGTAATAGATCTGTACAGGATGTATTTGAAGAATTAGCTCTACCTGCCGATTTTTCTGGAGGAAGAACTGGCTCTGATCTTAATTTCATTCATCGTATAACAGAAAATGCAGATATCTATTTTGTTGCTAATCCTCGAAAAAATAGCAGAGATGAAATTTGTAGTTTTCGTGTTACAGGTAAACAACCTCAATTTTGGAATCCTGAGACAGGCGAAATTAGAGATGCTGCTGTATGGAAAGAAGAAAAAGATGGCACGACAAGTCTACCCGTATTCTTTGAGCCTGAGGGGGCTGTATTTGTTGTATTTCAGAAAAAGCCTTTACCCCTTCATATTGTTCAGACAGAAACGAATTTAGATATTAGACAGTTGAAACCTCTTCCTGATCTAAAAATAATTAAAGCGGAATACGGAACATTTTTACCTGATGGATTGGTCGATGTTACTGAAATATTAAACAATCAGATAAAAAACAATAGATTAGAGATATGGGCAAACAACAACCTTTCATCTGATGACCCTGCTGCCGGATCGGTAAAGGAGCTACGCGTAGAGTACGAAGTTGGGGGACAACGTCATTTATCTCAATCTGTTGAAAATGCAAGGCTTCTGATAGAAACTGAGAAATCGGGAGAATTAATAATACTACGAGCTGTATATGGCAAATTTCCAGAATTGATGAAAGGTGTACCACAAAAACACCCTATTTATGATGTGACAGATGAAATTAAAATGCAGATAGCAGCTAATAATCTCATAATGCCTGTAGATGACCATTTGATAAATGAGATGTCAAAACATAATGATCAAAAGAAAGAGTTAAGGCTGACTTATTTTGCTGAAGGGGAGATACATCAGGCTTCAATTCCTCAAGGGCGAAATGTAAGTTTTGCTCTAAGTACTCCTGAACCAAAGCTTATCATGGAAAACAATAATGTAGTATGGAAAACTCCCTATGCAGGAAAGATTACAACTGTTACATCTTATGGTGCAACAAAAACTGTACAGGCTAAGTCGATACCAAAACCTATTGAATTGTCAGGAGCATGGGATGTCAGCTTTTCTTCAAATCTTGGAGCGCCCGATAAGGCAACTTTCAATGAGTTAACCTCGTGGTCAGAATCTTCGGTAGATGGTATACGTTATTTTTCTGGGACTGCTACTTATCGAAAGCAATTTACTATATCTAAGAATTTAATAGGAGAGGGACGTTCTCTTGAGTTAGATCTTGGTAGTGTTCGGGTTATAGCCGAAGTATTTATAAATGGTAAAAATCTGGGAATACTCTGGAAAGCGCCATTCCGTATTGATATAAGCGAGTTTATCCATGAAGGTCCGAATGAACTAGAAGTGCATATAACCAACCTATGGCCGAACAGATTGATTGGAGACGATCGTTTGTCAGAAGATTTTAATTGGGGAGATTGGACTTTAAAAAGTTGGCCGGATTGGCTTGTCAACCACACAGAACGTTCCTCGGACCGTGTTACTTTCACAACATGGAAACATTGGAACAAAGATTCTCATTTACAAGTTTCAGGTTTGCTAGGACCTGTATATATACGTCCTTATGTGCATGTTAAAGTGCTGGATATATCAAAGTAATAATTTATCTATAGATAACGATATTCTCAGGAGAATAAATGTATCATCCTACCAATAAATTTATTCATTATGTAAACCTTTTTATTCCGATTTATTTTTAAAGAGTTATCTTTGTGTCTTCAAAAATTTAACTCAAAATATTTCTATTATGAAACCAACCTTGTATGTGTTAGCCGCTGGCATGGGTAGTCGTTACGGAAGTCTAAAACAGATTGACGGATTAGGTCCAAACGGCGAAACCATTATGGACTATTCTATCTACGATGCTCTTAGAGCCGGTTTTGGAAAAATTGTATTTGTTATCCGTAAATCTTTCGATCAGGATTTCCGTGAGAAAATTATTTCTAAATATGAAAAACATATTCCGGTAGAAGTAGTATATCAGGAACTAGATAATCTTCCCGAAGGATTTGAATTACATCCTGACAGACAAAAACCATGGGGCACAAATCATGCGGTAATGATGGCTAAAGATGTTATCAAAGAACCTTTTGCCGTTATCAATGCTGACGATTTCTATGGTCGCGAGAGCTATGCGATCTTGGCAGACCAATTGAAAGAAATGAATGGACAGGAAAATCACTATTGTATGGTTGGTTATCGTTTGAGCAATACATTGTCTGAAAGTGGTGCTGTAGCCAGAGGTGTATGTGAAACAGATGATAAAGGATTCTTGAAGAGCGTGGTTGAACGTACACACATTGAACGTAAAGATGGTAAAATACAATATAAGGATGCCGAAAACTATTGGTTCGAATTGCCTGAGAACACACCTGTATCTATGAATATGTGGGGATTTACTCCTGATTATTTCGAATATTCAGAGAAATTTTTCATCAAGTTTCTTCAAGAGAATGCAGGAAACCATAAAGCTGAATATTTTATTCCGTTGATGGTAGACCACCTTATTGTTAATAAGACCGCAGACGTAAAAGTATTAGATACTCCTTCCAAATGGTTTGGGGTAACATATGCCGAAGACAGACAAGGTGTGGTTGATAAACTACAACAGTTGGTAGAGAAAGGAGAATATCCTTCACCGTTATGGAAGTGATAGGATAAGGCGCATTTTGTTTATATTTTGAGCATTATCTCGTATAAATTTGCTATTTTTGTAACTGTATAGGATATAGTATCTATTCAAATAAATTATTATAATTATAAATTCAAAGACAATGGTAAGTTATAAGGACTTAGGATTAGTAAACACAAAAGAAATGTTTGCAAAAGCAGTGAAAGGCGGATATGCTATCCCGGCTTTCAATGTAAACAATATGGAACAATTGCAAGCAATCGTTCAGGCTGCATCAGAAACAAAATCTCCGGTTATTGTACAAGCATCTAAAGGAGCTCGTCAATATGCCAATCCGATTTTGTTACGCTATATGTTGCAAGGAGCTGTTGAATACGCTAAGAGCTTAGGTTGGGAAAAACCTCAGATAGTTCTACACTTAGACCATGGCGATACTTTCGAAACTTGTAAAGAATGTATCGATTCAGGTTTCTCATCTGTAATGATCGACGGTTCACACCTTCCATATGATGAAAATGTAGCTTTAACAAAGAAAGTTGTTGAATACGCTCACCAATTCGATGTAACAGTAGAAGGTGAACTTGGTGTATTGGCTGGAGTAGAAGATGAAGTATCTTCAGATCATCATACATATACAAAACCGGAAGAAGTAGTAGATTTCGTAACTAAGACAGGTTGTGATTCATTAGCAATCTCTATTGGTACATCTCACGGAGCGAATAAATTCACACCTGAACAATGTACAAGAGATGCTGAAGGTAAGTTAGTTCCTCCTCCATTACGTTTTGATGTATTGGAAGGTTGTGAAAAAGAACTTCCAGGGTTCCCTATCGTTCTTCATGGTGCGTCTTCAGTACCTCAGGAAGAAGTGGCTACTATCAATAAATATGGTGGCGCATTGAAAGATGCAATCGGTATTCCTGAAGAACAACTTCGCAAAGCTGCTAAATCAGCTGTTTGTAAAATCAATATCGACTCTGACAGTCGCCTAGCTTTGACTGCAGCTGTTCGTGAAGTTTTTGCTACAAAACCTGCTGAGTTCGACCCTCGTAAATATCTTGGACCAGCTCGCGATAATATGAAAAAATTATACAAGCACAAAATTGAAGAAGTGCTTGGTAGTGCAGGAAAAGCTTAATTGATATACTCAATTAACTAAATAAAAAAGAGGGATAGCAAGAACTATCCCTCTTTTTTATTTAATAAATTAGTTTAAAATAAAACGGATTCAGGAAATACCTGAATCCGTTTTTTTATATTATCCGTTTATAGTTTATCTGGCAACACGTTCGAGCCATTTGACCATAGACAACATTACAATCATAGATAATCCCGTAGCAATAACAAATACAACCCAACATGCCCATAGTGGTACACTTGTGTAAAGTATTCCTCCTATGAATAAGATAGAGTTACCTATTGCTGTTGCAGCTAACCAACATCCTTGCATCAAACCTTGCAAATGAGGTGGTGCTACTTTAGATACGAATGATAACCCAAGAGGTGAAATAAATAGCTCAGCTACTGTTAGTATGAAGTACATTATAATCATAATCCAAGGGGTAACGCGCATAGCATCTATATCTGCAACACTCATTGTAGATAATGACTCTTTTGCTGGTAACGCTAACGAAACAATCATTAAGAAAACATATGCGAGAGATGCTATTCCCATACCAATAGCAATTTTCATCGGAGTAGAAGGTTCTTTACTCCTTTTCTTCAACGATCCGAATATCCACATAATAAGTGGAGTAAGAACTACGACAAAGAAAGGGTTTACACTTTGAAATATTTCAGCTCCTTTAATACTAGTAAAGCTTAAGTCAATATTTATTATATCCAGATTGACATAGTCACGAGCAAAATAAGTTAGAGAATAACCATTTTGATGAAATGATAACCAAAAGAATATTACAACACCAAATACAGCAAACAAAGCATAGATACGTTGTTTTATTTCCTGAACACTCATTTGTACCTCTTCTTTAGATAATTTAGAAGTACCATCTTCTTTAACAAGGGTCTTGTTTGCCGGATCAGGGAATGTTTTTTTGTTTATGTTATAGACAATAAGCGAAATCAACATCGCAACTATTGCTGCTGCAAAAGCATATTGAAAACCAGTATTGAATACATCCAGATAACTGTTTGAAAAAGCAAGTAAATCTGTAACAGGTGCTTTATCAAGCATAACGCCATTGGCGTATTCAGTTAATTTAGTTACAGATTCGGTTGGCACCGCACTGCCTTTATCTATAAATTGATGGCATAATTCTGGTAAAGAAGCATTATAGTCGAAGTTATGTAATTTTAACCACCAGTTTCTTACACCAATAGCGATAAACGGAGCAAAGAAACCTCCTATATTTATAAACATATAGAAAAGTTGAAAGCCTGCATCCCTTTTTTCTGCATACTGAGGATTATCATACATTTGTCCAACCAAGGCCTGTAAATTTCCTTTAAATAATCCGTTACCGAACGAAATAACTAAAAGGCCAAAGCAGGTTAAGGTTAGATACAGAGCCATACTTGGAACTGGAGTAGGTGTCGGAATCGCGATAATTAAATATCCGATAGCCATTAAGACAATCCCTATCATTATTGTACGCTTATAGTTCTTTGTCTTGTCAGCAATCAAACCTCCTACTAAAGCTAATAAATAGATTGAGGCATAGAATGCAGAGTAGACATAACCTGTCTTTGTTTCATCCAGTCCAAACTTGGATGAAATAAACAAAGATAGGACAGCCATCATAATATAGAAGCCGAATCGCTCTCCCATATTTGACAATGAGGCTGCTAACAGTCCTTTAGGATGATTTTTAAACATAAATACTTTTTTAAGATTAATATAATTTGATTATTTTATTTTAGGTCTATTGAAAAACTCTTACATAGTCAATGTAATATTCTTGAGGTAGTTTCGATATATCTACGCCTTTCACTCCACCCCAAGCTCCGCCAAAAGCAAAATTAAGAATCAAGTAGAACGGTTCGTGAAATGGCCAAGCTTCCCAACCTTCACCATTATCATCAACAGTGAATACTTTCTTGTCATCTACATACCAATCTATTCTATCAGGAAACCATTCGATAGCGTAAACATGGAATTGTTTATCAGGAGAAGGTAAGTCTATATAAGAACCTCTACCTGTATTTTTTGTGTGATTGTATTTTTCAGTATGAGCATTATAATAAATTTTATCAGGATCGTATCCAACGAATTCCATGATGTCTATTTCACCACTCTTTGGCCATCCACCATATATAGGTTTACTTGGCATCATCCATATTGCAGGCCATGTTCCGAGTGATGATGGTACCATAGCGCGTACTTCGATCCTCCCATATTTCCAATCGCCTTTATGTTGAGTGTTAAGGCTGGCTGATGTAATAGGACGAATCTTTCCTTCTATAATAGCTGAGTCATTTAAAGCTGTGATTATAAGATTACCATCTTTAACAATAGCATTCTCCGGTCGTTGAATGGTGTAGTATTGTAATTCATTGTTTCGGATATACCCTTTTTCGTAACTCCATTTCTGACTATCTGGTACACCATCTTTATTAAATTCATCTTGCCATACCAGATTTGTATATTTACCTGAACCACCGCTATATGGTGTTACAACTAATTGTTTTTTAGACGAACATGCCACAAATATTAATGCTGACAGACAGAAAAGAAAAAGGAACCTCATAATCTGAATTTTTATGTGTATTAGCTAAGTTGTACAAAAATAACAAAACATATCAAATAATCTTCTCTTATAGAATATATTACAAAACATAAAACTCTTTACCTATCAGGAAAATAAGATTGTCTTATTTTTATAGATTAAAATACGTCGGCTCAGATGGTAATCGATAGCATGAGATAAAACAATCTTTTCCAAATCCTGTCCTTTCTTTACAAGATTTTCCACACTATCCCGATGTGTTATACGAGTAATATCTTGTTCTATAATAGGGCCGGCATCTAAGTCAGCCGTCACATAATGACTTGTTGCTCCTATAATCTTTACTCCTCTCTCATAGGCTGCATGATAGGGCTTTGCACCTACAAAGGCCGGAAGAAAAGAATGATGTATATTGATTATCCTATTAGGATAAGCTTTTATAAAATCATCTGTCAAGATCTGCATATAGCGGGCGAGAACAATAAAATCTATATTTTTATCCTTCAATAATGATAGTTGTTGTGCTTCGATTTCGTCTTTATTATCTTTGTTAAGCTTCAATATGTGGTATTCTATACCAAACTTTTTAGCTACCCAACTCAGGTCTTCGTGATTACTAATAATAAGAGGTATCTCTACATTCCATTCGC
The DNA here is from genome assembly GCA_047972895.1 of Dysgonomonas sp. Taxonomy (GTDB): domain Bacteria; phylum Bacteroidota; class Bacteroidia; order Bacteroidales; family Dysgonomonadaceae; genus Dysgonomonas. Next base: position 4,762 of record JBKEBA010000018.1, on the reverse strand, counting down.
CAGCAGTATATCGTGCCAGTATATCGAAAAGACAATGCGACATTTTAGAAACAAAAACGGCCATACGTGGTGTATAGTCGTTGAAGTACAAGCGGAATGTCATTTGATACTTATTCGCATACATTGTTTGAAAATAATCGCTGATTTTCTCGCGTGGAATAATGAAGTTTGTCAAATCCCATTCGACACGCATAAAGAAAGCGTTCTCTTGTTTATCGACATGTTGTTCCAGATTTATTATATTTCCGCCATTGACATTTATAAAATCGGTTACTGCTGCTACAAGACCAGGTTGATCGGGTGATGAAATGAGTATTATTGCATGCGAATTCTTCATCGTTTACTTATATTTCTTACTATTATACTCTTTATTATATACTTATGAATGACCGAAAGGTAACAAACCTAACATAGTTTTCACTTTTTTACTCAGTCGGTTTTTTTAAAAAAAATTCTATCTGTTTTCTATTTTGAGATAGATAAACTTCTGAGTTTTATTTAAACTTCGTCTTCTTCTACTACCAAGTTATCAATAATAAATTCCTGTCTTTCAGGTGTATTTTTACCCATATAGAAATTTAACATATTGCTGACAGAGTCTTCTTTTTTCATAGTTACTTTGTCTAGACGTATGTCTTTTCCTATAAAGTGACGGAATTCATCAGGTGAAATTTCTCCCAAACCTTTGAATCGGGTTATTTCAGGGTTCACGCCCAACTTGTTGATAGCGTTTATCCTTTCTTCTTCTGTGTAACAATAGATAGTCTCCTTCTTGTTACGAACACGGAATAGGGGAGTCTGTAGGATATAGACGTGATTCTTCTTTATCAAATCAGGGAAAAATTGAAGAAAGAAAGTCAATAGTAACAACCGGATATGCATACCATCTGTATCGGCATCGGTAGCAATAATGATTTTATTGTAACGTAATCCGTCAATACCATCTTCGATATTTAATGCTGCTTGTAGAAGATTGAATTCTTCGTTTTCGTAGACAATTTTCTTTGTCAATCCAAAACTGTTCAATGGTTTTCCGCGTAAGCTGAATACCGCTTGTAGATTAGGATTACGGCTCTTTGTTATCGAACCACTAGCAGAGTCACCCTCTGTTATAAAGATACTTGATTCTTCAAGATCATCACCTTTAGAATCATTATAGTGAATGCGGCAGTCGCGTAATTTTTTATTATGAAGATTTGCTTTTTTTGCACGTTCACGAGCTAGTTTTGTTACTCCAGCAATAGCCTTTCGCTCTTTTTCCGATTCGAGAATCTTCTTTAAAAGCGTCTCTGATGTTTCAGTATGTTTATGCAGATAATTATCTAGTTCTTTCTTTAAAAAATCTCCAATGAACTTTTGTACGGAGACTCCTCCAGGTCCCATATCTTTCGAACCTAGTTTTGTTTTGGTCTGAGATTCGAATACCGGCTCTTCTACTTTAACACTGATTGCAGCTACAATACCGCTACGTATATCTGCGTAATCGAAATTTTTATTGTAATATTCTTTTATCACACGTGATAACGATTCGCGAAATGCCGACTGATGCGTGCCTCCTTGCGTAGTATGCTGTCCGTTCACAAAAGAATAATATTCTTCACCATACTGGTCAGTATGTGTGATAACTACTTCTATATCGGAATCTTTGAGATGTATGATTGGATATAGAGCTTCCGATGTCATGTTTTCATTCAACAAGTCAACAAGCCCGTTCTTAGAAAAGAACTTCTTGCCATTATATACAATGGTAAGACCTGTATTGAGGAATACATAATTCTTGAGGAGGCTCTCTACATAATTGTCACGGAAGATATAGTTTGTGAATATTGAATCGTCAGGAATAAATTGGATTAGTGTCCCATTTCCCTCTTTAGTAGAGCCTATAGGTTCTTCTTTTGTTACCAAAGCTTTACTGTATTCCACAGCCGTGGTTTGTCCATCTCGGTAACTCTGTATCAAGAAAAATTTAGATAATGCATTTACTGCTTTAATACCAACACCATTTAACCCTACTGATTTTTTGAAGGCCTTAGAATCGTATTTGGCTCCTGTATTCATTTTAGAAGAAACATCCTTGACCTTAGTAAGAGGAACACCGCGTCCGTGGTCACGAACTTTCACCATCCCCTCTTCGATGGAAATATCAATTGTTTTACCAAACCCCATCATATATTCATCGATAGAATTATCCAAAACTTCTTTCAGAAGTACATATATACCATCATCTGCAGACGAACCGTCACCCAGTTTCCCTATATACATACCTGGGCGACGACGTATATGCTCCTGCCAATCGAGGGTTTTTATATCATCGTCAGAATAATTTCCGTCAGGTTGTTTGATAATCTCTTCTTCCATACACTCTCTCCAGTCTCTTAATAGTTATATTTCACTTTGCGCCGTAAAAATATAAAAAAAAATCTGCAAGTAAAAAATATTAAGCAATAAGAGATGAGTTTTAAAAATCACCCATCTCTTAGCTATCAATTAGTATTTTCTTTATTTGTAAACTTACAGAGATATCTTATATGCCCTGCGCATTTTATGGTTTTCGGCATCGAACCCGTCCCAGAGGGAAACCATTTTATTGTTCATTTCCAATTCGGGGTTTGATTCTCCAAATTTAAATCCTGATTTATATGCAGAAGGTATAAAGTCATTAAATACGATGGCGTTCACCCCTTTACCCTGATACTCGGGTAATATACCCATAATCATTAAATCTACTGTTGGGTTTTTTTTGCTTTTAAGCGCTCTTAACAGATGGTACCAACCGAAAGGAAAAAGTTTACCTCCTGATTTCTGTAAAGCACTTGAAAGACTTGGAATAGCTATTCCAAATCCAACAACATCGTCTGTTTCTTCATGAATGACTATAGTCACTACATCCCAACGAAGAAGTGGGACATACATTTTCACGTAATGGTCTATTTGCCTTTGGGTTAATGGCGAGAAACCATAAAGAGGCTTGTAAGCTTCATTCAGGCACGTAAACAGTTTGGCGACATATGGGGTTATTTGCTTGTAATTTTTGAATTTAAGCACTTTTAGTCCGTATCGTTTTGCTACCATATTGGCTATGCGCTGATGCCTTTCTGGAGCCTCTGGCGGTACGGGAATGTAAAATTCTTTCCAGTCAGCATCTTTTTCGTATCCTAAACGTTCTATTTGACCTTCATAATAAGGATAGCTGTACTTTGTCGCCATTGTAGACACTTTATCAAAACCTTTGATAAGCAGCCCTTCAGGATCAAGGTCGGTAAAGCCCATTGGCCCTATTACTTCATCCATACCCTTTGCTTTCGCCCATTTGTGCGCAGCGTCAAATAGTTTGTCTACTACTTCATTGTCATCTATAAAGTCTACAAAACTAAAACGAGCCTGCTTCTTATCCCATATCTTATTTGCATTATAGTTGATTATAGCAGCAATTCTTCCAACTATTTCGTTATCCTTGTATGCCAAAAATAATTGTATTTCACAGAAATCAAATGCTGGATTCTTTTTAGTATTGAGTGTATCCAATTCATCAAGAATCAATGGTGGAACATAATATGGACAACCTTTATATAGTTTTATAGGAAATTTGACAAATGCTTTTTTAGAGGCCTTATCGTTCTCGTTTATTTCTTTTATTATTATAGATGACATAATTTAGATTTGTAAGATGATTCTCCCTTTATATTAGTAATTATACAAAGATATAACATTTATTTATTCCGATTGAATATATATGTTCGGATGATGTTTTTTTATTTATGCAGTAATGGCATTACCAAATTAAGTCATTTTCTGATATCACATAATCCATCTTGATATCATTTTTATCATTAGGAATATCATCAAAAAGCTGAAATTCGAAACATATACCCATCTTAGGGGCTTTAATCGTCGAAAGAAAACGGTCATAATAACCTTTTCCTCTACCCATACGGTTTTTTCTGCGATCGAATGCTACACCCGGAATGATAATTAAATCTACCTTGTTATAGTCCGTAAAGTCTTCACCTATGGGTTCCATAACTCCAATAGAAGACTGTTCAAATTTTACAGTTGGTGTATACTTTCTGAAAATTATTTGATCGGCAACAATTACAGGCAAATAAAAGTCTTTTGTCTTATCCCATTTTTGGATGAAACTGTTTGTCTGTACCTCATCTTGCAAATTGTTGTATATCAGTATTGTTTTAGCATCCTGAAATACACCTGTTATTTCCAATACAGACAGTACTTCTAATGATCGATTGTATAATTCGTCCTGTGTATATTCTTTTTTCAGCAAACTAATTTTCTTTCTTAACCGCTCCTTGGCTTGTTGTATATTGTGCATAATGTATAAAAGAGAAGGCATTCAAATGCCATTCTGATTGGTTATTATTCAACAAAATTAATTTCTTTAATAATATTATCCTATTTTTGTTGTTTAAAATATATTCGAAGGAGTAAGATTGCCCAAAGACATGAACATTATTTATCGTTTTTTTCAGAAGCCGATTTTTTCGGACAAACGCTTTATTTTTCAAGTTCGCTAGTTAAAACTATGTACTTTAGTACAAGGCTTTAGCTTCTATAAATGTTTTAAGTTTTATCTTTGTAACGTTTATGGAAAATCGCCGAAGTTCACATAATATAAATAGTTTACAAGTCCACTTAGTTTGGATAACTAAATATCGCTACCAAGTATTACAAGGTGACATTCAACTACGTTGCCGTGATATTCTGCGTCAAGTATGTAATTCTATGGACATTCAAATCATCAAAG
>JBKEBA010000035.1:0-3632 GCA_047972895.1 Dysgonomonas sp. | reverse complement strand
TTTAAGGTAATACGAGTTTTACAACATTTACACTCATAGGCCTCCTTGTCTTTTTTCCAATAATGATCTGTCCCTCCACACTTAGGACAAATTACTCCTACCTGATCTCGATATTCTTTGAACTTCTGCTTGCAACTAGCCTCATCGGGGAACGCAGTGATAAAATCAATTAATGTCATAGCTATCTGTTTTATGCAAAGATAATCATTTTAGGTTAATATGCGAGTATTCATTTTATTTTATCTGCTATGAATTTTTTTTGCAAAGCATTAGCACCTACATCTCTACTGATCAAAGATGCTTTGAATGGATTACCGACTTTCCGACCTTTCTTATCCAAAGCGGAATAGACAATACCATTGTAGGGCTTGCCTTTGACTTCCCCATTGACCTCTTCGACGCTGATGCCATAAAGAGATAGCAATGCACGAAATTCATTAATACTTTGGAACTGATAATCTTTGGCTAAAGATTTAACTACATTAGAAACTTGTCTTTTGATATTTCCCTCCTTCGGATTTACCCTTCTTAGAGGAATATCTTCAATAAAGTCTTTTTTCTCTGCCGGAGCCAAATTGTATTTCTTCTCTAATTCTCTTGTGATATCTTTGGATCGCCTATACTCATAGGAACTGTTTATCCGCTTACCGTCTTCTTTTACACAAGTGGTAACGATATGCAGATGATGACGATCAATGTCCTCGTGCTTATATACAAGGTAGGGCTGATTCCCATAACCAAGTTTTTCGAGATACTCCTGTGCAATTTCCTGAGACTGTTCATCTGTAAGTTTATCATCAGGATGAGGATTCAGCGATATATGTACAATCGGATTTGCCGTCTTTTGATTGACCATCAGATAATGCTCGAAAGAACGCTGAGTCAGTGGAATATTATATTCCCCACGATGAGTTTGGGCTATAAGATTACTATAAATAATTTTAGCTTCTCCGGCATCGACCTTCTCCTGATTATAAGATAATGCACCGAAAAGAGAATTTCCAAGATTAATTTTAGCAATCATCATTCAGGTATTTAGATTCAAATTCCCTCGTCAATGCAATAACCTGCTTGTGAATATTGACCAGTTCGAGCGTAGCTTTCTCCAATTTATAGAGAAAAGCGAGTGCTTTTTTTTCTGTAAAATTGGTATTTAGGGCTTTTACAATCTGGTTATAGTTAGTTGCAATTCCTCTGAACTGTCCGAAAAAAGTTGTCAGTCTCATGTAATAATCACGGGTGTTTTTATCGACTTTAATAACTTTCATCGGTTTATCGAAGATACAGGATGTGATAAAGTGAGCCTTTATCTTATGACCGGATTGTTCAAACAGTGATAAGAATTTAGCCTGATCGACTTCATTCAAGTAGAATACGTGCCTGATGTCGGCGGGATCTTCTTTGGGGATTCTTCCCCCTTTACTCTTTCTTAATTTTTTCTCTTCATTCATAACATTCAATTGGATTAGAAGTTTCTTGCGACTCGGCATAGTTCAAACAAAGTTTGACTCTGCTCTCGCTGCTCGAAACATTGGATATTTAGTGGTAAAAAATCAGCGACTTCGGAGCTGATTTCTCCCCCGACCTTCAGGGGAGTGGGCAAGGGTTTTAAGGACACTTAAAACGTTTTGAGTGTACTCAAAACACACCTTGCCATGTTCTGACGAACATCAAAATCCACCTGTAAGGATGGATTGACCTTAACTTTAAATTGAATACTATTAGCATAGGCAATAAATTAAAAAGTGATTCTGCAAAGTTAGAGCCTTCAAACCGAATATCGGGCAGGTGGATAAGTGCCAAATGATGCCAATAAATGCCAATTGATGCCACGCAAGTATTTTATAATGAGATTGTTGTTTTTTATTAGTTCTTTTGCTTCAATACTGATATTTAGGAGTAGAGAATAGATTTCCTATTGATATTGATAGGCATATTGATAATTCGATATAGTATAATTTATTCGCTTCATAAAATAAGCAAAATAGTATATATATACTACTCTACTGTTGTGCTGTTGTACTGAAGTATTGTTGTGCTGTTGTACAGCTTTAAAATTTCATTTCAGAATTGAATAGGGATATTACATCAGCATTTTTTTGACGATTTAAGTATCAGCGTATCAGTATATGTACTTCTATGAGAAAGTATATCATTCGTACAATGAAGATTTATTGTTTAACATCTCTAAAATTTTAGTTTATGAAAAGAAAACCATTATTCGTCGCATTTTCCACCCAAAAGGGAGGAGTCGGTAAAACCGTATTTACCGTCCTTGTTGCCAGTTATCTGCATTATCAGAGAGGATACAAGGTCGGCATTGTCGATTGCGATTATCCTCAATTCAGTATTGAAGGTATGCGTAAAAGAGAGGAAAGAATCATAACAGAAGATGACCATTACAAACTAAAGGCTTATCAGCAATTTTCACAAGAAAATATGAATGCCTACCTCGTTATGCCAAGTACAGGAGAAGAAGCGATCCAAACAGCAGCCTCATTAACAGAAGAGTCCGCTGAAGATTTAGACTTTATCTTTTTCGATCTGCCGGGAACTCTGAACAGTGAAGGGATTATCACAACTCTCTCTCAAATGGACTATATTTTCTCGCCTATCAGTGCCGACCGTTTTGTATTGGAAAGTACATTGGAGTTTACATCATTACTCAATGAGCATATCCTCAGCATGGGAAAAGGCAATCTGAAAGGATTATACCTGTTCTGGACATTGGTGGATAAACGGGAGCGTTCTAATCTATACGATGCTTATGCAGATGTTATTGCGGAATTAGGACTGCAATTATTACATACATGGATTCCTGAAAGGAAATGTTTCCGGCACGAACTGGAGGCTACGCATAAACCCATCTTTCGTTCTTCTTTTTTTGCTGCGGATAAACAGTTGGTTGAATATACTCAACTTGATCTTTTAGTCGATGAGATACTGTCCATTATCAAAATTTAAGGAATATGGGGAAAAAGAACGTACCGGATAATATAGATGAAAAATCTTTGCTGGCATCTATCTATGCTAAGAAAAATCCGATGGGCAACATTACTCCGAAAGTAGCTCAACAAGTACCGGAGGAGGAAGTAGAAGACGAAGAGATTAAAGAATCTCCATTATCCAAAGAGAAAGGAGGTAGAAAAAAGAGAAAAGAATCAGATGATTACAAGGGAACGTTTCTAAAGAAGAAAGAGCTTAAAACCCGTCAATGTGTCTATATCAGTTTAGATGTACATGAGAAGATACAGAAAATTGTAAGATTCTTTGCCAATCAGGAAGTATCCGTAGGTGGATACATAGATACGGTACTATTAGAACATCTTGAAACGAATAAAGATGAAATAAATGAATTATACAGAAAATTTAAAGAACAGGATGACAAAATCCTATAAATAGCCAAAGCATATGAAAAAAATCAGTGAGTTATTAGCACCGCTTTTCAAGAAAGCAAGTTCAGCACCGGAAAACTCAGAGAATCTATCTCTGAGAAAAAGAGAATCGAATTACCGGAAATGTATTTATGTAAGATCCGACACCCATGATATTATCACAAAAATTGTGCGTATAAACCCTAATTCGGATATAACGGTAGGAAATTTTGTCGATAGTATTCTAAGGGAATATCT
>JBKEBA010000110.1:0-9225 GCA_047972895.1 Dysgonomonas sp. | reverse complement strand
TGTACCGCTCTTTAAGGTAATACGAGTTTTACAACATTTACACTCATAGGCCTCCTTGTCTTTTTTCCAATAATGATCTGTCCCTCCACACTTAGGACAAATTACTCCTACCTGATCTCGATATTCTTTGAACTTCTGCTTGCAACTAGCCTCATCGGGGAACGCAGTGATAAAATCAATTAATGTCATAGCTATCTGTTTTATGCAAAGATAATCATTTTAGGTTAATATGCGAGTATTCATTTAAATTTAAATTAAATGCTTATGGTAAATTATTAAAAGAGAGGAAAGCCCCTGTGACGGGTGGAATAAAATCAATTATGATTAGTTAACTACTAAACAATTAAAAAACTATGAATCTAAAATTAGAAATTACACGATCTACACTTATCGTCTGTATATTCCTTTTGGGTATAGGACAGATGAAAGCAACCACTTCTATACCTCGAAGTGATATACATGAGGTGTTAGAAATAAAAGAAGAACTGAGAGGTACTGTGAGGGACGCCAATGGAGAACCGCTGGCCGGTGTTGTAGTTGCTATCGAAGGTACGACAACAGGCGTCTTAACAGATGATAATGGAAAATTCTCTATCCCTATTACTACAAAAAAAGAAACATTGGTATTCTCATTATTGGGTTTTAAACGCCAAGTAATTGTTCTGGACGGAAGGGATGGCGGCGACTTAAATATTATTCTGGAAGAAGAGACGTATGATATAGGTCAGGAAGTGGTAGTTGTTGGGTTTGGTAAACAGAAAAAAGAAAGTATGGTAAGTTCTATAACTACCATCAATGTGAAAGAACTAAAAGGGCCAACAAGTAATCTTACCACTATGTTGGCGGGGCGAATATCAGGAATAATAGCTTATCAACGAAGCGGTGAACCCGGTAAAGATAACTCAGATTTCTTCATTCGTGGCGTAGGTACATTTGGTAGTGGTAAAAGAGACCCTCTTATCCTTATAGATGGTATAGAGTCTTCTCAAACAGATTTGGCCCGTTTGCAGCCGGACGATATGGAGTCGTTTTCTGTGCTCAAAGATGCAACAGCAGCATCTGTCTATGGTGCAAGAGGAGCCAATGGAGTTGTTATAGTCACCACTAAAGGAGGAGATGCAGGAAAAACACAATTCTCTTTTCGGGTAGAAAATTCTCTTTCCGGTAATACTAATAATTTCAAGTTTGCCGATAATATTACCTATATGAAGTTAGCGAATGAGGCTGCTCTTACACGTGATCCTTTAGCAGCATTGACTTATTCTCAATCGAAAATAGCACATACAATAGCCGGCGACGATCCATTACTATATCCTAACAACAACTGGATAGACTTATTGATAAAACCTACCACAATGAATCAACGATATAATGTGAATATCAAAGGCGGGGGCTCTGTCGTTAAATTCTATATTGCCGGAACATATAATGTTGATAATGGAATATTAAGGAGTGAGGATTCAAATGGATTGAAGAATAACATTAATTTGAAAAACTATTCTATCAGGAGTAATACAAATGTACAATTGACCAAAACTACTGAGGCTATTGTCCGTGTATACGGTCAATTCGATGACTATACAGGCCCAAGAGGCGGTGCACAAATGGTCTTTGAACAAGCACTTAGGTCTAATCCTGTTATGTTTCCTGCTATTTATCCAGCTAGTTACTCTCCATACAAAAAACATCCACTGTTTGGAAATGCAGTAATTCCGGGTACCCAAAGTTTGTACAATAATCCATACGCTCATATGGTATCTAACTACCAACAATCTAGTACTGCGAACCTAATGACACAAATAGAATTCAATCAGAATTTGAAGTTTATTCTACCAGGGTTGTCTGCTAGAGCGATGGGATATACTCAACGCAACTCCTATTTCAGAACAGAAAGACAATTCAGGCCATATTACTATCAGGCAACAATGACAGATGGTGAAATATATCTGAAGCCGCTAAATGATGGACAAACAGGATCAATAGGAGATCCGGGAGAAGCATATCTGAGATACGAAGGCGGAGCTAAGAGTGTTAATAATACTTACTATGGAGAGGGGGCTATAAATTATGCAGCTACGTTCTCGGACAAACACGATGTGTCGGGGATGTTGATAGGTATAGTTCGTAATTATATCAATGGAGATGCTGGGAGTTTGGAACAATCCCTTCCGTCAAGAAACTTAGGTGTCTCTGGGCGTTTTACATATGGATATGATAAGAGGTATATGGTCGAATTCAACTTTGGTTATAACGGATCGGAACGTTTTGCTAAAAATCATCGATGGGGTTTCTTCCCCTCTATTGGTGGTGGATGGAATATATCTAACGAAAGCTTCTTCAGCTCATTGTCAAAGACGGTCTCGAACCTCAAACTGCGTACATCATATGGATTGGTCGGTAATGATCAGATAGGAGATCCTAAAGATCGCTTTTTTTATGTCTCACAAGTAAATATGAGTGATGGAAATAAGGGAGCTACATTTGGTACAATAAAAGGAAGATACCGCCGAGATGGTATTTCATCGTCACGCTATGCCAATCCCAATATCGGATGGGAAGAATCTAGACAACTGAACCTTGGATTAGATGCCACGCTATTCGACCTCAATGTGACTATTGATGCTTATGACCAAAGACGTAGCCATATTTATATGAATCGCGCCTATATCCCTGGAACTTTAGGATTACAATCAAATGTGGCAGCAAATATAGGAAAAGCTAAAAGCTCGGGTATTGATGTTGCACTGGATTATAATAAACAATTCAAAAATGGCATTTGGACTCAACTTAGAGCTAACCTTACTTATGCTACAAGCGAGAAACTAGTTTGGGAAGAAGCAGCTTATGCGCCAAACGAATATTACAGGACACAGGTAGGCCAATCTAATTCGGTCGTATTTGGACTCATTGCAGAACGATTGTTTGTGGATGACGTAGAAGTTGCTAACTCACCAACACAAAACTTTGGTAATCAAAAGGTATTGGCCGGAGATATCAAATACCGTGATATGAATGGTGATGGACAAATAACTGATGCAGATAAAGTACCTATTGGATATCCAAGTGTACCTGAAATTATTTATGGATTTGGTGGTACGATTGGATATAAGCAGTTCGATTTCAGTCTATTTGTTCAAGGGTCAGCGCGGTCATCATTATTTATAAACCCTAATGAGGTTTCTCCCTTTGTACAAAGAGGGCTGGACCAACATGGATTACTTAAAGTTATAGCGGAGGACCATTGGTCCGAAGATAATCGCAATGTTTATGCATTTTGGCCTCGCTTAGGTAATACAGTGAGTGAGAATAACAGACAAACGTCTACTTGGTGGATGCGTGATGGTGCATTCCTTCGTTTAAAAACGGTAAATATAGGCTATAATTTGTCTGATAAGCTGTTAACTAGATTAGGGCTGAGTAATTTTAGAATTTATATGGATGCCTCAAATCTTTTCGTGATTAGCAAATTTAAGATGTGGGACCCGGAAATGGGCGGCAATGGACTAGGTTACCCTGTTCAAAGAGTTTATAATCTGGGTGTTAGTTTTACTATATAATGCTAAATTAAAATTGCAAAAATGGAAAATATAAAAAATATATGGCGACAATTATTAAATAATATATTCGCTAAAATACTATTCACATTCACTATTATATTAAGTAACTCTTCTTGTAGCGACTTTTTAGATATAGTGCCTGATAATGTCCCTGTTATTGATAATGCATTTGATGATGCTAACCAAGCCGAGAAATATTTATTCACCTGTTATTCTTACTTACCAAATGAAACCGATCCCGGAGCTAGCCCTTCAATGTTGGCTGGTGATGAATTTTGGTTTAAAGAACTAAATGGTGTACCTACTGATACTTGGAGAGTCATAGCCAAAGGAATGCAAAATAAAAATAACCCTCGAGCTAATTATTGGGATGGATTCGAAGGAGGTAAACCACTCTTTAAAGGTATTCGCGATTGTAATATATTTTTAGAAAATGTAGAAAATCTGGATAAAGTAGAAGACCTTCCACTGGCAAAACGCCAAAGATGGATTTCTGAAGTTAAGTTTTTAAAAGCTTATTATCATTTTTATCTATTGCGAATGTATGGCCCGATACCTATTACAGATAAGAATATTCCGGTATGGGCAAGCCCCGAAGAAGTGAGGGTAAAGCGTATGCCTGTCGATCAGTGTGTAGAATATATCGTATCGTTGTTAGATGATGCCTTGACTAATTTGCCGGCAGAAATATTAAGTACAAATAGTGAATTAGGACGTATTACACAACCCATCTGCTTGGCAGTCAAGGCTCAGGTGTTGCTTCTGGATGCTAGTCCATTATTTAATGGAAATAGTGATTATAATGAATTCAGAGACAACGATGGAGTACAATTATTCAATCCGACTAAAGATGAAACCAAATGGCAAAGAGCAGCAGATGCTGCTAAGGCCGCCATCGACGCAGCTGAAGCTGTCGGAGCTGAATTATACTATTTTTCTAACCAGGGAGGGTTCTCTATGTCGGAGGAAAGTATGACTCAGATGAGTATTAGACATGCTATATGCGAAGAATTGAATCCCGAAACAATTTGGCCTTTAACTAATAGTAGGGCTGGCGAGTTGCAGCGATATTGTATCCCGATATTAGAAGATGATTGGGATCCGGGTAGATCTGAAGCAGCTATGGCTGCCCCATTGAAGATTGTTAAACAATTTTATACAAAAAACGGAGTACCTATAACAGAAGATAAGACCCTTGATTTTACGAATATCGAATCAATTAGAGTAGGCACACATGAGGAAAGATTCAACATTGGCGAAGGATACCAAACATCTCGTTTAAACTTTGATAGAGAAAATCGCTTTTATGCAAATCTTGGTTTTGATGGTAGCAAATGGTTGAGATATGACTCCAAATCGGATGATAATAGTTTTGTTTTTCAGGCGAAGTTTGGTCAATTAGGTGCAGGTAGTACTATGTCTCAAGGATCTGTTACAGGATATTATACAAAAAAACTGGTTAATTGGTTGTCAACTACTAAAAGAAATGGTGAACATATGGAGCAATATCCTTGGCCTTTAATACGTTTAGCTGATCTTTATCTGATGTACGCCGAGGCTCTCAATGAAGCACAAGGACCCGTAGCGGATGTTTATAAATATATAGATCTCGTAAGAAAACGTGCAGGTTTGAAAGGAGTAGTCGAATCGTGGGAAAACTATTCATTGTATCCGGCTAAACCGTCAACAAAAGAAGGAATGCAATCTATTATACGTCAAGAACGTTTGATAGAATTAGCATTCGAAGGACAACGTTATTGGGATTTGAGAAGATGGAAAACAGCTCTAGAGGTTCTTAATGCCCCTGTTACAGCATGGGATGTAAACCAAAGCGATATAGGATCTTATTATCGAATACGCACTATAGGACAACAAATGTTTATTGCACCTCGCGACTATTTATGGCCATTGAGAAGTGAAGAACTATCAGTCAATTTCAAATTGGTTCAAAATCCGGGATGGTAACTATAATATCAAAAATAGAATAATATGAGAACAATAGAATTAAAACTATATATAGGTTTCTTGTTTTTCGCTATAGCTGTATTTTTCACAACAGGCTGTAGTGAAGATAAGATAGTTCCACTAGAGAACAATACCACCCCACCGGGAATTGTAGCTAATATCAGTGTTGTTCCTGGGCCTGGTACAGCTACATTAACTTATACATTACCCGACGATCAGGATTTACTGTATATAAAAGCTGTCTATGATTTACAATCCGGGCATGAGCGGGAAGTCAGAGCTTCTTATTATACCAATACAATGCTATTAGATGGTTTTGCCGATGAAAATGAACATGAAGTGAAAGTATATGCTGTAAATAGGAGTGAGGTGGCCTCAGATCCTGTAACAGTTAAGGTAACTCCACTCGAAAATCCTATTTGGGCTGTTACCAAATCACTCAAAATAGTGACTGACTTTGGCGGATTTCGATTGTCTGCGGATAATCCCTCCAAAGCAGACCTTGTGATAGATGGTATAAGGAAAGACTCTTTAGGCAAATGGGTTCCATATGAGAATATATATACCTCTGCTATGAAAATAAAGAAAGATTTCAGAGGATTAGATACTATACCTTACTCTTTTGCCTTTGTTGTCAGAGATAGATTCCTGAACTATACAGATACCGTTTTTGCCGATCTTACACCTTATTATGAGACATTAATGGATAGATTGATATTCAGAGAACTTAGGCTTCCTGGAGATGCTGAACTTCAAATAAATGAATCAAGATATGGTATCCCTCAAATTTGGGATGGAAATACTAATCACACTACTGCCGAACGATTAATGACTAAATCAGGTAATTCCGATCCGTGCTGGATAACTTTCGATATGGGACAATCTGCGATGTTAAATCGGATAACTATTTATAACTATTCTGAGTGGATGGGTGGTGCAAATCCATGGTTATTCTATTATCGGGGACAGATGCGTTTCTTCGAAGTATGGGGCTCTTTAGATTATCCTCCTGCCGATGGAAGTTGGAACGGATGGGTACGTCTAGGCGAATTTGAAAATATAAAACCTTCGGGACTCCCTTATGGATCGCAAAACAATGATGACTGGGAAGCAGCAGTAAACGGATTCCAATATAACTTTGATTTGCCTGCACCTAAGGTAAGATATATTCGTATAAAGAGTATTCAAAATTGGCAAGGTACGAGCTGGCTCGATATTCAGGAAGTGAAACTATATGGAGATAATAGATAATAAGAAACTGTATGAAAACACATCAAAAAATATCTCAAATGAAAACATATATAAATAAAACATTATTAATCGGTGTATTAATCCTTGTGGCGACCATAATATCATGTTCGAAAATGGATGAATATAAAGATTATACAAAGGGGGGAGAAATATCTTATACAGGCAAGATTGATTCGGTACTTGTCTTGACTGGAGATGGTAAAGTAATAATAACAGGATTGTTTATGTCAGACCCAAAGGTTGTTAAATGCCGTGTTTATTGGAACAATAAAACAGACTCGGTTGATATTCCTGTTAATAAAACACCAGGGGTAGATACGCTTTATCATACGATTATGTTGCCTGAAGGCTTTTATAATTTCGAGATTTATACGTATGATAAATTGGATAATCGATCGATAGTAGTATATGCCAATGGTGAATCTTATGGCGATCTATATAAGGCGTCTATTTCTAACCGATTTATAAAGTCGGCAATACACTTAGAGGGTGTGACTACTATCGAATGGTCTAATATAGATCCGACGCTTGGTGCTTTTCAGACACAGCTCAATTATACAAATAATGAGGGGATAATGAAAAAGCTAAAGGTGTTGATTTCGGATAAAGAAACAATCCTTTCGGATCATAAAGCAGGTACACAATTGAATTATGATACATGGTATCGTCCCGATACGTTATGTGTCGATACTTTCAAAACGGCAATGGCAAGTATGGACGTGACAATGAAAATAGATAAGTCGAAATGGACTATAACCACTGATTCGGAGGAGTTAGAAGGCGAAGGTCCGATTAATGGACGAGCAGTTTGTGCAATCGATGACGATGTAAATACTTTTTGGCATACCAAGCATCCAGGAAGAGGAGATACACCATTTCCACATTATTTGTTGATAGATATGCACGAGACGATAGATGTGAAAAGTTTTCAATTAACACCACGTCAAAATAATGATCAGGGTATCACCGATTTTGAAATATATGGTAGTTTAGATGGTGTTTCTTGGGTAAAATATGGGCCATTTAAATTGAATGCTCAGACGAATGATACCCAGGCGTTTACTCTGGCAGGTGCTTTACCTATGAGATACTTCAAGTTTTATGCAACTAATGGACGAAATGGACAATATACCCATTTGGGTGAACTTTCCATTTTTGGTATTCAACAATGATAGATAGTCTGTAGTTTCTATTTGTAATATATTATTAATCGGCCTACACATAGTAGGCCGATTAATGATTAAACTCTTCTGTATTTAGAGTTAGGCTTATATGATGAGGATATGTGTTTAGAATCCTTGAGATTAGGCAGTATCTTATTTAAAGAAATATACAGAAATTAAAAGCTCGAAGATTTTAATAAAATTTTTTCTGATTAATTTAATGATGTAAAATTTTGAAAAATTAAAAATAGCCTATATATTTGCACTCTCAATTGCGAAAGTAGCTCAGTTGGTAGAGCACGACCTTGCCAAGGTCGGGGTCGCGGGTTCGAATCCCGTCTTTCGCTCACATTCTGGAGAATATAAAAAGGCATCATTCCGAAATAGGAATGATGCCTTTTACATTGAGTATAATTTCGTAAAGTCATTTATATTTGGCGATAGTCCAAATGTTCGATACTTTCCTCATTCGGTTTTCTCCGTCAGACAAGATATTCTGAACCTCTCCATTCAATATCATACAAGAGGAACCTCCTCCATCGAGATTTACTCCGTCTGTTGCTCCCAGATATAGAAGTATATCTCCAAGTTCGTTAGTTAATACTCCAGACGATCTTTCGATACGACCTTCTACAACGACAAGAAATATTTTGCTTTCATCCGTTGAATAGCCTATCGCTGTTCGAGGCGCTTTGGTCTTAGCTATACTGCCCGTATTTTCTTGAACTTTTCCATTTTGTAAAATAATACTTTCAGCACCTGTCATATTCATCAAATCTAATTTTCCTGAATTAGATGATAATCCGATATTCAATGTTACCTCATCTCCGACTTCAATATTTTCGGTATAGTCTTTCCTTTTGCTACCATGTGCCGATACAACAACTCTTCCTTTAGGAATAAGCATATTACCCAGAGTAGATTTAGCTTCTACCGTGCATTTTACTCCATCATAATTGTTGAGGGTTTCCCAATCACCATTAATGGGCTTAAGCAGTAACTCCTCCCCCCATTGGTTAGTACGTGTTCTCATACCATAATATACCCGTTGGCGGAATTAAATTAGTGCATATTTAATCTGGCCAATGGGTTTATTGTTCATTTTGTTGATATATTGTAATATGGTAAGTGCACTAATCTTACCGATTATTCTAGCAAATATGCCATCCGTCTGTTTAGCATAGTTTCTAACAATCATAAACTGGTCACACAATTGCGAGAAGATGGTTTCAATTCTTTTCCTGGCCTTAGCAAATGGAGCAAAGATGGGCTTCCAATCTTTCTGATTT
>JBKEBA010000092.1:0-21703 GCA_047972895.1 Dysgonomonas sp. | reverse complement strand
GTGGGAGAGTAGGTTACCGCCGTTTTAAAGTAAGAGTCCCTGTATCGAAAGATGCAGGGACTCTTTTTATTATGGCTTATTATTATATAATAACACAAACAAGAGCAAGAATAAGAGCTGTTTATACAAATACCAACCCGACAAATACCAATACCAGCACCAAGACTAATTACAACTCAATTACACCTTATATAAAACATAAAACAACAAGCGGTTGATAAAGAGGTGGTTATGAGGGTAATTCAATTACACGTTTAAGGTAATCTAATATAAAAGAAATAATAAACTAAAATGTGATTTTCTTACCTAATTATATTATTTTTGATAGGAGATAATATGTTAAGATCTAAATGAAAGAATACTTCAGGTTATTAAAGATTTCTATAGGATATGCTTTTTTTATTGTTCTCATTATGTGGATGATAAAAGGTTTTGAGTATTTATTCAATTTTAATTTTTATACATTCGGAATTTATCCTCGTACGCTCGATGGATTATGGGGTATTATCACCTCACTTTTTCTGCATGGTGATTTTCAGCATTTGATAGCAAACACTTTGCCGATGTTTATTCTTTCTATTCTTCTTTTCTTTTTTTATGGAAAGAAATCTACATATATTTTTATATTACTATGGCTGACTTCTGGAATATTTACTTGGGTGATTGGCCGTTCATCCTGGCATATTGGAGCTAGCTCTTTAATCTATGCAATAGCTTCATTCCTTATATTTGGAGGTATATTAAGCAAGAACTATAAATTAATACTGATTTCTATACTGGTCATAATCGTTTATTCAGGGCTTATTTTTGGTTTATTCCCTACATCGGGTCAAGTATCGTGGGAGGGGCATCTATCGGGCGCTTTGAGTGGATTATTATGGGCTTATATTTTTAGAAAAAGTTTGAGGAGACATAAAATATTAAACTAGCCCAGTAGTAATAGTTAATATGCTGAATCTTTTAATCTTGATTATTAGATAATATTTACATGTATTATTCTAATAAAGTGTATATAAATGTCAATTCGATATTCATATCAATAAGATATATAGTTGTTAAATAAAAATCTAACCTAAAATGAAAAAAAAGAAGAGGAAATTCTTTCAGTACATGAGTTTTGCACTTTTGTTATGTGTTGCATTTTCGTGTTCTGATAATAATGCTGATGATGAAACGATACTATTGAAACCTGTTGATGGACTGACGGCTCCTAGTAATCAAGCAAAGTATCAATTAACTTCCAATCTGTCTGATTACATTACATTCGAATGGAAGAAAGACGAAGTAAAAGGAAGCACAGCTCCGATATATGAAGTCGTTTTTATTAAAAAAGGAGGGGACTTTAATACCCCAATAGGAAAGATTAAGTCAGATAATTCTGGTACAGCTAGTAATGCTAAGATAACTCATCAACAATTGGATAAAATATGGAAGGATGCCGGAGTGGCCGAAGGTGGAGAAGCTACTCTTGTTTGGTCTGTATTTGTATCTTTAAATCAACAAAAATTAATAGCGACAGCAACTAGAGAGATAACCCTAGCTCGTACCCAACCGTTTGTTGTACCAACAACTCTCTTTATAACAGGAGAAGGTACAGAGACTGGAACTTCTTCAACTAATGCTTTAGAATATACAAAGCTGTCTTCCGGTAAATTTGAAATATTCACAAAACTGGAAGCAGGTAAGAATTATAATATTATTGATAGTCGCGAACAAGCTACATTAAGATCGTTCTATGTCAAAGATGGAAAAATAGAACAAGGAGATGGGCAATCGAAAGTTTCTAAAACAGGTGTGTATCGCATTTCAGTAGATTTTAATAGCAATAAGGTTAACTTATCGGAGGTGACTAATCTGGGATTATTTTATTGTATTCATAATAGATCTATTGCCGACTTAAAATATGTAGGAGAAGGCGTTTGGTCTTTAGATGATATTTATATGTTTTTCTCGAAAGAGTGGTGGGGCTTAGAAGACAGATATAAATTTCAAATGGAATTACTTGAAGCGAATGGAACTACAAAAAAAGTATATTGGGGAACGAAATATGCTACGGATTCGGGTCCGACAGGGAATACTACCTATTTTGAAGTGGTAGAAGCTACGTCGAACGAATTGTGGGACGACAAGTGGAAGTTTAAGAGTGATTTACACAAACAGTATATGAAAGTAACCATGTTTTTGAAAGGCGGGCAACCTTATACACATTCTATAGAGAAGGTTAACCCTGTTATAAATTGGGGTGAGTTGGCGAATAACAGTACGACATCCTTCCTGAATGCATTCTGGAATAGCAAAGGACATTTCAATAATGATATAAACGGAAATGTAGGTACTTATGATTATTGGCCGGAAGCACATGCCGCCGATGTGATAATAGATGGATTTACACGGACCAATAGTACAACATACAAACAGTATATATATAATTTTTATGAAGGTGTCAAGAAAAAAAATGGTAATGGATTTTACAACAATTACTATGATGATATGGCTTGGCACGGGCTAACTCATTTACGTGCTTTCGAGGCTACGAACGATACCCGTTATGAAGAATCAGCCAGAGATTTATGGTATTGGATAGTCGAAGGATGGAACGATTATGATGGTGGAGGTATTCCGTGGAATCATGACAATACCGCCGAAGGAAAAGGTAAGGGTGTGCCATCGAACGGGCCTTCAACTATAATTGCCATACGACGTTGGGTTAAGTATGGTAATTCTGAAATTGTGCAAGGCGAAAATGATCTTCAATGGGCAAAGAAGATTTACTCGTGGATGAGAAATAACCGCTACGAGCCTGAAACAGGTCGCGTGTTTGAGAAAAAAGATGATAAGAATGGAGATTGGACATACAATGCCGGTACATTTATGGGGGCGGCTATGGAGCTATATGATGTTACTAAAGAACAGACATATTTTGATGACGCTGTGAGAACGGCAGATTATGCATTGGCGAACTTGTCGGGTGGAAGTGTTTATATTCTGAGTGACTGGGCAGAACAACAGAATCATGATGTAAACCTATTCAAAGCTATATTTATCCGTTACTTTACACGATTGATAATGAATGATCATTTGTCGGACAGTAAACGTAAAGAATACATTGATTTTATGGTTCATTGTGCTAATTCATTAAGGTCGAGAGGTGCTATATATGAACCACATGTATTATATAGTCATCGATGGTGGGAAAAACCAACAGATCCGAACAAAATATTCCTGCGCGCGCAGATAAGCGGATGTACACTTATAGAAGCAATGGCTCTTTTAGAGAAGAAAGGATATTTGAAATAATAGTAAGTACTTATTAGTAAGTAAGCTGCCTAAATAGCTTTAGGCAGCTTTTTTGTTTTACAAGCATGAAATTACAGTATTACATTTTTATTATTTCTGTTTTCAGTAACATAATTATCCTGAACACTTTTTGCATACAGTATAATATCTTGAACCGTTACTTTAGATTCCGGATTGTTCAATATGTATTGTACATAAAAACCGCGTATATATCCATGCGTAAGCTCCTTATAACCATCAGGTACAGGTGTATCTATATCAAGCTTTTTGATATCTGTTTGCTCTGTGTTTATGTATAATTTATATCCCAGTTCGGCATCTGTCAATCTTCTGCACCAACGGACATTCAACAGATGATAAGTTTTTTCGTCTTTCGTGTCTACTCTGTCATGTATTTTGACAACTCCTACCCACTGTTCGTCATTTAATTTGTCTACCGCTAGATAAGCCGCATAAAACAAATGGTATATGTCTCCCTTTGCTCCATCGTTGTAACATCCATTATTCGGGCCTAAACCATTACACCAGGGGCCCGGCCCATTTAGTCTTGCCCCTCCGGGCATCAGATTAAACCTGTGTATATTAGTTATATGCTGACCTTCGAACCAATATGTCTTATATGGCCCGCCGTTCGGATCTTGTATGTCAAATGCCAACGGGCTATCTCCTTGTTTAGCACTTAGTGCAAAACGTACATCCCGTTCGCTGAGCGATGTCTGTGAACCGCCATCAGCAGTCGTATTAAACGGACTCATTGCAAATAATTGCCTGTAATCTTCTGTCGCAGGAAGTTTCCAACCATCTATCTCCTGATTGTATTCATCTCTCATAGAACCATACCTGTTCATATATAAAATACTAGGATAGCTGTAATATCTTCCATAGTATTTTTCGAAGTCGCTTATATTCTCCAACTGATACTCAGATATGTCTATACGAATACGCTCTACATATCTGTCAAGTAATTTTTGCGTGATAGGATATGCGTTCTCGTATTCAGTACCCCAAGGTATGACCGAAGTAAAGTTCCTATCTACCCAATAATATTCTCCTATACGTATTCCGTTATAATCTCCGAGAAACGAACTGTTTTCGGTACTGTAAAATTTAAGGTTTACCGATTTAGGAATTGCTCTCGTTTCGGTATTTATATACAAGAAAACAAATTCTCGAGAATTGGATTCTGAGTAATAGTAATATTTTTTTTCTTCATCTCTATTTATATAACCCAAAGGAGGAGAAATTTCTTCTATTATATAATTAATATTAGGCAGATCAATAATCTTAATACTGCCATTACTAAGAGTATAAGTCCCTACTACTTCATTGTTTTCGTTCAATACTCTGTATGTACCTCCATTTAAGTGTGAATTGTTCGCAATATCTCTGGCCGAGATTGTGAATAGGATTGTCCCTGTGTCTGTATCACCATTTTCAATATCATCCTTACAGGCGTATAAGCTAACAAATAACAATAAGTATATTAAAATCGTCTTTTTCATCTCATTCTATTTTTTTAAATAAATAGTTAGTCGTATGAAATGATAAGATCCGTGATCTTTACAGTTGGATAGATTGAATGAGTTATATTATTTTGTCTCCTTTTTGATGAAACATGTTATTAGAAAGATTGTTTTATTAATAGAAATGAAAGATAGTTAATAGTTATGTTTCTTATTTTGTTATATATTAGTGTGTTGTCTTCTGTTTGTAGTGGTCGTATATATTGAACTAAATTAAGTTAAGTTAAGCTTGTTTTTGGTTAATATGCGTGATATGAATTAGATAACTAAAAATGGATGATTGGATAAAAAAATTGCATTATAAAAGTGTATCTTTGTTTTAAAATACGGATAGGGTCATATGCCAAGAATATCGATAATAACACCGACTTACAATTCGGAGAATACTCTGGATGGAACAATCAATGCTTTATTAAGACAAACGTTTTCTGATTTCGAATATATCATCATAGACGGAGCTTCAAAGGATGGTACTGTAGATAGAATAAAAAATTACATACCACAATTCGAAAAAAAAGGAGTTGCCGTAAGGATTATAAGTGAACCCGATAAAGGTGTTTATGATGCTATGAATAAGGGAATAGCTTTGGCTGAAGGAGAGCTTGTTGGTATAACAAATTCTGATGATTGGTACGAAGATAATGCATTAGAAGAAATGTGGAATAAATTTTCAGATGGGAAAGTAGATCCGCATAATTCGATGATATACGGTATCGAAAGAGTTTGGAAAGATGGCAAGATATTTAATCTTCAGCGTAGGGGAGCTGCTTTTATTTCCGAGAGTGTATTGCCACATTCTACCTTTTTCGTTTCAAAATCGGTATACGACAGATTCGGAGCCTTTGACCTATCAGTAAAAGTCTTGGCTGACTATGACTTTATATGTCGCTGCGTCAGTCAGGGCGTGAAGCTGGAAGAAGTAGATATCGTAATATCCAATTTCTGTTTGGGAGGCATATCTTCTTCATATTTCGATTTTTATTCCGACTATTATACTATTCAGCATAAGTACGGATTTATCAGCGATAAAAGATACAAAGAATTAAAATTTGTATTGAAGTTGAAGAAATTTATAAGTAAGTTTCTGAAACGATGGTGATTTATCTATTAGTTCCTATTCTATAGATTATTTTTTAGTCCTTCATTCATCTGTAATTTTCCTTTTAGTTAAAATCTCTATTCCGTTTCGGTTTCTCATGATATAGAATATCCTTTTATCATTCATGTGAAAGTATTGGTGCTTAAAGGTTAAAAATAGATTGATGATAGAAATAATACGATTTATATCTGAGGTTTGAATGCCGAAAATCGGCGCTTTTTCCACTTGTTTTTACAGAGAAAAATCCGTATATTTGTTAGATTTTTAAACGCAAAACACCGGGCGGCTATTCGCCTATAAAACAGTAAAATATAAATATGACTGAGAAACAAAAAAATGCAAGCGAGTCTTATTCCGCGCAGAATATTCAAGTCTTGGAAGGCTTGGAAGCTGTTAGAAAAAGGCCTGCGATGTACATCGGTGATATAAGTGAAAAAGGATTACATCATTTGGTATATGAAGTTGTAGACAACTCGATAGACGAGGCACTCGCCGGATTCTGTAATGATATCAAGGTTATAATACACGAAGATAATTCAATAACAGTTAAGGATAACGGACGTGGAATCCCGGTGGATATAATGGAGAAAGAAAAGAAGTCGGCTTTAGAGGTCGTTCTTACTGTACTCCATGCCGGTGGAAAATTCGATAAAGGTACATACAAAGTGTCTGGAGGACTTCATGGTGTAGGGGTATCTTGTGTGAATGCTCTATCTGTTCATTTGCGCGCAGAAGTTCATAAAGAAGGGAATGTTTAT
Organism: Dysgonomonas sp.; assembly: GCA_047972895.1. Lineage (GTDB taxonomy): Bacteria > Bacteroidota > Bacteroidia > Bacteroidales > Dysgonomonadaceae > Dysgonomonas. The sequence continues at coordinate 15,026 of JBKEBA010000092.1, read as the reverse complement.
GTACAGGAATATTCATGCGGAAAACCATTGACAGGTGTTGAGAAAATAGGAGAATCGGATGAGACAGGTACTGTAATAACCTTCAAACCTGATGATTCTATCTTTGTAGTAACAGAATATAAATATGATACATTAGCTTCACGTCTTCGCGAACTGGCATTTTTGAATGCTGGAGTAAGGTTGTCGTTGACCGACGAGCGCCAGAAAAAGGAAGATGGCTCATTCAAGACAGATAAATTTTATTCCGAAAGCGGACTAAAAGAATTTGTCCATTATATAGATGCAGCTAAAGAAGCTCTGATAGAAGATGTAATCCACATAGTTACAGAAAAACAGGGCGTTCCTGTAGAAGTGGCTATGACTTACAATACATCCTATAATGAGAATGTATATTCGTATGTGAATAATATCCATACTATAGAAGGCGGTACTCATCTTACCGGATTCAGAAGAGGGTTGTCTCGTACATTGAAAAAATATGCGGATGACAGTAAAATGCTCGAAAAGGTAAAGGTCGAAATCAGTGGAGACGACTTCCGCGAAGGACTTACTGCTGTTGTTTCTATCAAGGTAGCAGAGCCTCAATTCGAAGGACAGACAAAGACGAAACTCGGAAATAATGAGGTTATTGGTGCTGTTGACCAAGCAGTAGGGGAAGCATTAGGCCATTATTTGGAAGAGCATCCTAAAGAAGCTAGAATTATAGTCGAAAAAGTAATTCTTGCTGCTACAGCACGTGCTGCTGCTCGTAAAGCTCGCGAACTAGTACAACGTAAATCCCCATTAACAGGTGGCGGACTTCCGGGTAAGTTGGCAGACTGCTCGAGTAAAAATGCTGAAATCTGTGAGATATTCCTTGTCGAAGGAGACTCGGCGGGAGGTACTGCAAAACAAGGTCGTGACCGTGGATTTCAGGCAATTCTTCCACTTAGGGGAAAGATTCTGAATGTGGAAAAAGCAATGCCGCATAAAGTTCTTGAAAGCGATGAAATAAAGAATATATATACAGCATTGGGTGTTACAATCGGCACAGAAGAAGACTCACAAGAGCTGAACCTGCAAAAGCTGCGTTATCAAAAGGTTGTAATCATGACCGATGCCGATGTAGACGGAAGTCACATTGCTACATTGATTCTTACATTCTTCTTCCGTCATATGAAAGCATTGTTGGAAAAAGGGTATGTATATATTGCTACTCCTCCACTATATTTGTGTCGTAAAGGAAAGGTAGAAGAATATTGCTGGGACGATAGACAACGCCGCACATTTATTGATAAATATGCTGATGGAGATGAAAATGGTGTTCACACTCAGCGCTATAAAGGTCTTGGAGAAATGAACGCAACTCAGTTATGGGATACAACAATGAATCCCGAACATCGTACATTGCGTCAGGTGACAATCGAAAATGCTGCGGAAGCAGACCATATTTTCTCTATGCTGATGGGTGAAGATGTTGCGCCTCGCCGCGAATTTATAGAAGAGAATGCAACATATGCGAAGATAGACGCATAACATTGAAAGAAATATAAACATAGAAAGGTTGTCTGTTCAGATGACCTTTTCTTTTTATTTTATTTAGCGATTTCTATTAGATATGATTCGTTTTGGTGTTTCCCCTGAAATGCTGAAATATGTGAATATTTACCCGAAGTTACTATTCCTAAAATATCATTTCTTATCTTTGCAATCAATATTTTAACTTTTGTAGAATGACAATGAAGAATGTAGTTGTTTCAGTACTGATGCTTTCGTTAATGGCATGCGCATGTGGAAATAAAACAGGTAAAAATACAGAAGTAACCTACACTTATCAGCAGGTATCTCCTGATTTTGACGCAGATAGTGCTTATTATTATGTAGATAAACAAGTCGCTTTCGGCCCACGTGTGCCGAATACGCCCGAGCATATTGCTTGTGGAGACTATCTGGTGTCAGAATTGAAACGATTGGGAGCTGAAGTTCAGGAACAAAAGGCTGTACTGACTGCTTATGATGGTACAAAGCTCAATGCTCGTAATATAATAGGGTCTTATGGAAAAGATAAAGCAAATAGAGTGCTCCTCTTCGCTCATTGGGATACACGACCTTATTCAGACCATGATCCAAATCCTGACAATCATAAGAAACCTTTATTAGGAGCAAATGATGGTGCCAGCGGGGTTGGTGTGTTGTTAGAAATAGCACGCGTATTACAAACAACTGCACCCCAAATAGGAGTAGATATCATATTCTTTGATGCGGAAGACTATGGAACTCCTGTATTTGCTAAAGACCAGAATGCTGATACAGATCATACATGGTGTCTTGGTTCGCAGTATTGGGCAAAAAATCCGCATGTGCGAAATTACAAAGCGAAATTTGGAATTCTGTTGGATATGGTTGGAGCTGACGGAGCTAAATTTTATAAAGAAGCAAATTCGAGATACTATGCCAAAAATATAGTAGAAAAGGTATGGGGGATAGCCGGACAAATGAATAATGGAAGATATTTTATCGGAAAAGATGGAGGAGGAGTAACAGATGATCATGTTCCGGTAAATGAAATACGACGGATACCGAGTATCGATATTATAGATTATGATCCCGAAAGCGATAATGGTTTTTTCCATTCTTGGCATACGCAAAAAGATGATATGAGCAATATCAGTAAAGAAACATTGAAGGTTGTAGGCCAAACGGTATTAGAAGTTATTTATAAGGAGAAGTAAAAAAGGTAATGACAACAATAAACGAAATACAAGACGAGATAATAGAAGAGTTCTCCATGTTTGACGACTGGATGGATCGTTATGCATTACTCATCGAGTTGGGAAACTCTTTGGGAAAGCTCGAAGATAAGGATAAAGTGGAAAGTAATCTGATAATGGGATGCCAGAGCCGCGTATGGCTGCAAGCTGAATATGTGGATGGTAAAGTTGTTTTCAAAGCTGAAAGTGATGCTGTTATAGTAAAAGGGATTATTGCATTGCTTATCAAAGTATTGTCGGGTCGTACACCCGAAGAGATTATCAATGCCGATCTTTATTTTATAGAAAAAATAGGATTAAAAGAAAATTTGTCACCGACGCGTTCAAATGGCCTGGTTTCTATGATTAAGCAAATTCGTTTCTATGCTATGGCATATAGAGCAAAAGAATTAGGCTCATAGATGAATGTTTTTTTCATGTGACTACAGCTATTGGTATAGCATCAGATACCAATCATATTTCGGTAATTGTAATAACAACAATAGTTTGTTGGTGTAGGAGAATAGACTTTTTAAGGCTTTTTAAAAGAGAAATACTGCTTTAGAATGCTCTGTAGACAATCATTCGTCCATCAGTTTCTATAATAAATTCATCTGCTATTGCTTCGTTCAGTGATGCTTGCCACCAATTAGTGAAGTTTTGTTTGTTGATAGGGTAAACCAGATTGTGTGAGCTTACAATACATTTATCTATACAAAATAGAGAGAGCTGCTGACCTTTGTTACTTGCAAAAACAGAGGTGCTGTCTATACCGACAAATATTCCATAGTCGGTAATCATTTCTACATCACAGTCTTTTATATATTCGCACAGCAAGCTTATGTTTGCTATGGTATGGTCTTCCCTTTTACCTGTAGCTCCCAATATGGTGATTTTTTTTCTGCCACGCTCTGTGCAAAAATATACCGCTTTGGTCAGGTCATTCGTTTCCTGTTCTGATACTCGATGAATAATATCAGCAAATTTTTCTTGATTCTCTATTGATAGTGAGTCGCAATCACCTACAATGGCATTAGGTGCTTTATCCGTTTTCGTCAAATTGTTGATGGCACCATCACAACAAACAAGGTAATCGCAATTATTTAATATGGATAGAGGAACGGGGTGTGACGGAAATTCGCCATTGGCTAAGATCACAGTTTCGGTTTGCCGATTCATTGCCGGCAGAGCATACTTTTTCATTCTATATCTTTATACTATAGAACTGCAAAATTAGCTAATTGTTTTAAATATCTTATTCTTCCTGATAGAAAGTACCGACAGGCGAAGCGGATTTTGAATTTTCAGAAAGGTCAGTTTCTGTCGCACCGTTTTGTCTGTTGCTATCGAATGTATACATCTTATACTGATTACCATTTTTATCGACCCTTACGCCCCATGTTTGAGATTCTGGAGTGTACCAGAAAGTACATTTCCAGCTGTTTTCGTCAGACTTATTATAAAAAGCTTTACTTTCCAAATAGGCAAGTACATCATTATAACCCAATGCAGTACGTCCATTTTCGTAGTCGGTTATAGTACCTTCTCCTCGTTGGTCAAGGTCTAGCCATTTACCTATTCTCAATTGCAGTGGCAATAGTACCCCTTTTTGCTTCAAGTTACCATTAGGATGAAATTCTTTATATATAATATGAATGGCAGGAAATGGCGGTCTTTCGAAGATCTCTATATTAGAACCTCTTTTGTAAGACTTAACTTCTACAGTCGTACCATCATCCTTTTTATAAGTATAATCGAGGATAGATCCTTTATACTTATTACTAAATGTATTGACATTTATTTTCTCATATTCTATTGGCACTCTGTAATTAGGGTAGATATCAGTATAGTTCGCCTGAGCGCAAATTCTTTGTTGATAGGCTAAAATAATAAAAGCCAGAATAATAAAGTGTTTTACAGTTTTCATACCGTGTGTAGTTTGGTGATTTTATTTGTAAAGTCTTAGTGTGTCTTATGCACATTTATACTTCAAATATAAAAATAATATGTCAAAATCAACCGATTAACGTTGTTAAATGAATTTATATATTAATAAAATATACTTTTTCAGGCTGATATTCTAGTATTCGGGAAAAATAACGACCTTTGCAGTCTATAACTAATTCTTGTTAAATATTAGGTATATCACATGATAGAAATAAATAAAGTACCTTCTCCTTGTTTTGTGATGGAGGAAGAACTGTTGAGAAAAAACCTTAGCCTGATTAAGTCCGTAAAGGAGAGAGCTGGGGTAAACATAATACTTGCATTCAAAGCATTTGCTATGTGGAAGTCATTCCCTATCATACGGGAGTATGTACCATACTCTACAGCAAGTTCTGTCTTTGAGGCTCAATTGGCATATGAAGAAATGGGAAGCTTGGCTCATACATTTTCGCCCGCTTATACACCCGATAATTTCCCCATATTTATGCGATATAGCAGCCATATTACTTTCAACTCGCTGTCTCAATATGAACGCTTTTATCCCGAAACATTAAAATATAGGAAGAAAGTTTCTTGCGGATTACGCATTAACCCCGAATATTCAGTAGTGGAAACCGATTTGTATAATCCTGCAACTCCCGGTTCTCGTTTAGGTGTGACAGTAGATCAATTGGGAGATAGATTGCCGGAAGGAGTAGAAGGATTGCATTTTCATACATTGTGTGAATCATCTTCATTCGATTTGGAGAAAACTTTAGAACAGATAGAAAAGACGTTCGGACATTTACTTCCTCAGGTCAAATGGTTTAATATGGGAGGAGGACATCTCATGACACGTAAAGATTATGATGTAGAACATTTGATTAATCTTTTACAAGCATTTAAAGCCAAATACCCTAATCTGGAAATCATAATGGAACCCGGTAGTGCTTTTACATGGGAAACAGGTGTGCTTGTTTCTACAGTGGTCGACATTGTGGAGAACAGAGGTGTAAAAACGGCTATTCTCGATGTTTCATTTGCATGTCATATGCCCGACTGTTTAGAAATGCCTTATAAGCCTCGTATTAGAGGTTCATATCACGAACCTGTAAAAGGTTTGCCTACTTATCGGATGGGAGGAAGCAGCTGTCTGAGTGGTGATTTTATCGGCGAATGGTCTTTCGACGAGCCATTACTCGTTGGAGACAAAATCATATTTGAAGATATGATTCATTATACAATTGTAAAAACAACGATGTTTAATGGTATTTCGCATCCGGCAATAGCTCTGTGGAATAGATTTAATCAACTTGAGATATACCGTGAATTCGATTATGAAGATTATAAAAACCGAATGAGCTGAAAATCAGAAATGTTAAAAAGCGGATTGTAGACAATAAGATATTTAACACGGCGTTTCTTAGATAGTATCGTTTAAAGGAAATCGCCTATGAAGAAAATTTTTACACAGAAGAATCCTGTAAAAAAAGAAGAAATGGTTGTCGCACCATCTGAAAGAACACTAGATTTTTTAAAACAATTTGCCCGGACATATTATGTTGAGAAATCGCTTCCGAGGCAGGTCAATAGTTTATGTACGAACTGATTGTTCGTTAACGAAAAAAGGAAAGGTACAAGACATTTAATGTTTGTACCTTTTTTGTTTTTAACTCTGATTCACTTTTATTACTTTTGTTAGAAAGAGATATTCTTTTCGTTTATTTATTAAAAAATTGAAATATGTATCATAAAATAGCACCTTCTTTATTGTCGGCAAACTTTTTAAATCTCGAGGCCGATATAGAAATGGTTAATAACAGCGAAGCCGATTGGTTTCATTGCGATGTAATGGATGGTACTTTTGTTCCCAATATATCTTTTGGCTTCCCTATTATCAAGCAAATCAGCAAACTTGCAAAGAAGCCGTTGGATGTTCATTTGATGATCGTGAATCCAGATAAGTATATTGCTCAGGTGAAGGATGCCGGAGCATATATGATGAATGTTCATTACGAAGCATGTACTCATTTACATCGTGTGGTCGGTGCCATTCACGATGCAGGAATGAAAGCCGGTGTGACACTCAATCCACATACACCTGTTTCGTTATTAGATGATATTTTGCCCGATTTAGATATGGTGTTGCTTATGAGTGTTAATCCTGGTTTTGGAGGACAGAAATTTATAGAACATTCATTAGCAAAAGTATCCCGATTGAAAGAAATGATATTAAAGAAAAATCTCCAGACTCTTATCGAAGTAGATGGAGGCGTGAATCTCCAAACAGGAAAGTTGTTGGTAGATGCCGGAGCCGATGTTTTGGTGGCAGGCAATGCTGTGTTTGCAGATGCTAATCCGACAGAAATGATACATAAACTAAAGAGTATTGTATAAACTAAAGGTGGTGATATAAGGGAGATGAAGAATCCGTTATCAAAACTACCTTTTCTTCTTCTGCTGATTCCACTTCTTGTTGGAATACTATTTCAATATTATATCGATCAGAAATATATAAGCATAGTTCTTTTCCTTATCGGAATAGCCACTATGCTTTCTTCATTTCTCATACCTGAGAAGAAGCAATTTCGATGGCGGTGGTTATTTGGAGCAGGGTTATGCTTTTTTGTAATGGGAGTCGGGATAGTCTCCACTTCATTCCGACAACAGCAATCAGAATATACATTTTTGGAGGAAATGCAGGTATATCGGGGTGTCGTTGCCGAAACACCGCAAGAAAAACCACGTTCGATAGCCTATAAAGTTTACTTGCCTGAGGATGACAAACGGATTGTTTGTTATTTTCAGATAGATTCATTGCAGAAAGAAAGACTACAGCCGGGAGATGAATTCTTGTTTCGTGCCCAGATTCAGCCGTTTAAGAATATGGGAAATCCCGATGACTTCGATTATGTTCGTTATATGTATAATCAAGGTTTTGCAGGTTCATCCTACCTTACTAAACAATCGTGGCAAAGAACTGGAAATGTAATAGCTTCCCTAAAAACAGAAGCTTTGAGATGTAGGCAGCAAATACTCGATTTTTATCAGACTCTGGGGTTTAATCATACTCAATATAGTATCTTATCTGCGCTGACACTTGGATATCAAGATGATTTGACCGACGATATACAACAAGGCTTCAGGACTACAGGTACTGTACATGTATTATCGGTCAGTAATATAAATAATATGTAGGTATTATATATATAGTTTAATATGCTAAATATTAACACTTTAATGCGTCCATTTTTTTCTTAATAGATTAATCTTTTAGTCAAATTTCTTTCTGTCTTTACTCACTATCCCCCACGAATCCCCAAAAATCACTTGAACCTCTTTTTCACTTGAACTACCCCTACCCAAATATCAGGGTATGGTCGGTCGAAAAAAATTCTGAAAAAATTTTGACCATTTTCAAAAATAGACCTCTCTAATTTATTTAATTAAAATATTTATCTAAAAGATAAATTTATAGATTATGGGCAGAAAGAGTATAGAAGAAATATTTTCAGATGGTAGTCGGTGGAAAATGTCATTAATGAAAAGGAATTTTCTTAATCCTAATAAAGGTCATGATGAAGAAACTAAAAAGAAAATATCAGATTCTTTAAAAAAATATCATTCAGGTATTAATAACAATAATTTAGATGATAAAAAGTGATTTTAATGCGATTTAAGATACTTTTGTTTCTTTTGAACAGATTGTTATTTAGGATTATAAGCATCAATAGAAACAGTCGGAAATAGCTTATATTTTGAATAAACCTTCTTCATAACATCTTCAATTAATTCAGGAGTATATTTTTTATCTGAATTGTTTAATATTAGTATCGCATCATGTATACTAATTACATTTAACCCTTTATATTTAAACAGTTCTTCCAATATTTGATGAAATAATTTAGCTTCTAATGCCATCATATCATTACTTAATTGAGATTCTTCTCCATCAGGTTTATAGTATTCAACAACATTATACACATTAGGGAATATGTCATAAAATACCTTACCGAACCTTTTATCGATATATACATTACGATTATCTAACTTATACGTTAAACCTTTTTTGTTGGAGTAAAACACCTCACTAAACATCTTTTCTTTGATTTTATCCCTGCCTATGGGTTTACCTCTAAACAACTTCAAACCTACATCACTACACTTCTCAGCCATCAAATCCCATAACTGACCCTTAGATGTAAGTATAATATACTTTACCACATCTGATGGTATAGTGTCAGTTAAATTTGATTCGTTTTGTAATATATTATCTATCAGTTCATTTAAGGATTTTTCGTAATCATAACGATAGGTTAGATTATTATTAATAATATTATTATAAGAATATAATTTATTATTATAATTAATTGAATTAATAATATTAAATATAATATTTAAATTAGACTTTTTAATATTATAATATCTTATTAAGAAATCATTGAATATAACAGGATGAGAATTTTTAATATCTAATGAATAAGATATATTTAAGAATTGTTTAAATTCTCTTTTTACATTAGTTAGTACATGATATATTCTTTTATTATCATCTTTGGATAATCTTATAAAATTATTAGAATTATAATCAATCAATTTTATTAATGATTTTCTATAAAGTAATTTCTTTCTTTTTTTATTAGTATTCTTTATTATTTCATTAGTAAATTTTTCAGCACCTTCTTTATTAATTAATTTAAGTTTTGAAAGGTTCTTATTATATGTTTTATCAAATTCTGTTTTTATATATTTTTCATCAATTAATTTATTTGCCCTATCAATGTAATATTTTACTGTATAATTTTCTGATACTTCACAATGAATATTATCGTAATTATAAAATTTATCACTAATATAAAATGTGCGTGCTGATTTTCTTACCTTATAAGGCAATATTTTAATGAATATTCCTTCTCTCGCTAATGTATAAAGTAATTGTACATAATCATTATTATTAAAAGTTTCGTGTATTAGAGAAGCTAATATTCTTATTTGTGCAATGTCCGAACCTTCTATATAATACGCATTTTTTGCTATTATATGAATTAGATATTTGAATTTATGGTATAGAATAGTTTTACTCTTATTAGGTAGCTTCTTACCACCTTTGGCTATTATCTTTAGTTCTTTTTCTAATTTTCGGGATAATTCAATATTACCAAAAAATTCATTAATACTATCTATGTATTCTCTTTTTCGTTCTTCGGTTGTGATAGTATGGTATTCTATATGTTTATCTACTAATTCATCTATATTCAAATTCTTGAATGAATATAATAGAAATTCGTCTTTTTTCAGTTTTATATTAGTAGCCATAAAATCACTATATTTTACCTCAAAAATAGTGATTTTTATTGATTTTATTAATTAATTTAATAGTCAAATCATAGTATCATCCCTTGTTTGATACTATAATCGAAATTACTACAAAAAACAAAAAACTGTTTGATGGGATTTAGATTAGATTTAATGAGGTTTTTAGGGCTTAAAACCTCATATTCCTTTACCCAATAAAGCGTACCCTTCACGTATGGTACTACTATTATTTTTCGGAAAGCCACAGTTGTTTTACTATTAAATAATTGATATTAAATGATATAAATTAATTATTAGTTTAATTCGAGAAGTCATAATAAGTCAAATTTGGCGTTTCTCATCATGTGGTGAATGAATTTCCTATAAAATTTCTAATTTTGAAATATTGTATTAATCCAAAATAATCTATATTTGTATTATTAATTAATTTATAAAAATTGAAATTATGGCAAATAAACCAATGAACAGGGATAGAATTATTGAGTTATTTAAAAAGCAGACACAAGAGGATAAAGAGTATATTATTACTGAAATAATAAAATCTTTATCAGTAAGGAATGAAGAAGAAAAATTAAAAAAGGAAATAGATAAACTAAATGATAAATTGAATCTATACATGCAATATACTTCTACAATAGTCAAACATGAGATAAACGAAAAACTAAAGAATAATAATAAAACAGAACCAAATCAAGAAAATATAGAAACTCAAAAATAAAATAAGCGGGTGATATTACCCGCTTAATATTTTTATATATTTAGAATATTACTTATTGTAGCTAAATTCTACATATCCTTTTATATTCGCTTTTGTGTTTGTAATATCAATCTTTAAAACAATAGTAGTTGTACTACCTTTTATTTCTGTTCTATAAAGTTTTACACTTACATCGTCTTTATCACCATACATTATACTTGTACCTTGATTATTAAATAAATCTTTTATATACATTTTTCCTTGATAGAAACCAACCAAATTTCTATAACTACCAACATTAGCAATTTGTTCAATTCTTTGGTATTGATACCAATTTAATGTTAAAATGGTTTTACCATTAAGGTCTTTTATATACATTAGTCTATCACTGTTAATACTTTGATATTCCCAAGTATTAAAATCTACTATTGTATTGAGTGTTGTTAGATAGATTTCACCATCATTGTTATTTGTTGGTTCTTTAGATTCATTAACAAAATCGGTAGGTTGTTTTGTATCTGATAGTATAGTTGTTTTATTAACATCAGTATAAAGGACTACTTTGTTATTTACTACCTTGTAGTATAATAATGTTTCGGTGTTAGTTTTGATAACAATGTATTGTTTTTCGGGGTAGATACTATATTTAATGTTAGCATATTGATAGTATTCACCATCATTTATGATATTATACCACACATCAACATTATTGTCATTGAACTTATATGCTTCAATTCCCACATTATAAAATTTCCCTTTAATAGCATTCTGAACAATAGTAATTTCATCAGTTTCGGGGTTATCCTCATTGTCAGAACCACAAGAATTTAATACAAATGCAACAAGTGCAATGAATACGAATAATAAAGAATTAAGTTTTTTCATAATTGAAATTTTTAATGAATAAATAAATTATTAATAATCTTTTATTACATCCGTATTCTGATAAATTTAATAAAGAATGCGGATGGTAAACGAGCAATGTACCTGAGGAACTGCGAATCCCATCCACACAAAGCAAGTTAGAGCCACCCGCACCTGTACAGGCACGAGCGTCTAACCTATTTTGAGGGTGGATTATGAAAGTTCGCAGTTTTCAAGTACCTCTCTAATAGTTTGACGCTACGTTATAATATGTTATGTATATTCAACTCTTTGAATTGTACAATGCAAAGATAATAATTAATCCTAAATATTGTATTTTGTAATCAAAGTTATAGTGTAATCAAAAAAGTCTGTAATCATTTTTTGATTATCCTTAATTTAGTTATCATTATTATCAAAGATTATTTTGATAACATAATATTTAATACTATCTTTGAATTATAAAAATAATGAATATGGGAAATTTATTAGATATAGCGATTTATGTGCGTGTTTCAAGCGAAGGTGAACGTCAAAATAATGAAAGACAAATAAATTCATTAACTCAATACGCAACCTCAAATAATTTCAATATAAAAAAAATATTTGAAGAAAAAATGAGTGGTGCAAAAGGTAATAGACCTATATTAAATGAATGTATTGATTATTGCATTAAGAACAAAATATCAACTCTTGCAATAAATAGTATAGACCGTATCGGTAGAAATACGTTAAATGTATTATCAACATTAGAAAAATTACATCAAAATAAGATTAATTTATATATTCAACAGTTAGGTTTAAATACATTAAACGAAGATAAAACAGTTAATCCATGTACAGCAATATTAACTACTGTAATGGCTCAAATGGCAACAATTGAAAGGGAAAATATTAAGTATAGATTAAATTCGGGTAGAGAAAATTATATTAAAAATGGTGGTGTTTTAGGTAAACCAAAGGGTTCAACTAAGTCAATAAATAAAAAGAAGGTTGAATATGCAGAAGCTATAAGTCTACTGAAAAAGGGTTATTCTGTTAGAAACGTTGCTAAAATCACGGGTCGTGGAGTTGCTACTATTCAACGTGTTAAAACAGAATTTAGTTTATAACTGAAAGTAAAGAAACATTTTTATATATTTACAGTATAATTTTATCTATGAAATAATGATTGTTCCTGTTGAAAATATTGTCGATGCTGTTGATTTGACCCCAAATGATGCACTTTTACCTATGTATGAGTGTATTGTAAATTCTATAATATCTTTAAAGAAGGCTAATATTCCATTGGAAGATAGAAAAATTCAGATAAAATTAGTACGGGGAGATACTCCAACAGAAAGTAATATTAATAATATAAGAACTATCAAGGATATTATAATTACTGATAATGGGCAAGGTTTTACAGATGAAAATTATAGTTCTTATGAAACTCCATTTAGTAAAGTTAATAAATCATTTGGATGTAAAGGTGTTGGACGTTTTACAGCATTAGCTGCTTTTGAGAGAATTGAAGTTGAAAGTAATTACTATGAAAATGATAAATGGTATTATAGAGAATTTGATTTTGATGCTCAAAATGAAATAACTAAAAAGCAGTTCCATCAATCCGAAATTCAACAAAATAAAACAACAACAAGGTTGTTAAATTGCTTTAATAGAGTTATTAAAGATAAAACTGCTAAATCAACAGAAGAGGTAGCGAGTTCTATCATGAATCATTGTCTCGTATATTACTTATGTAATGACTTTCCTCATATTGAAATATTAGACTTTAATGATAATGATTGTGAGGTAGTTATTATTAATGAGTTATTTGATAAAGTTTCAAAAGAACGGGAACGTGATTTCAGAGTTGATAAATATGATTATTTTTTCAAAGCATATATTATTAAAACTGAAAAAACGAGAAATAGAAAAAACAACTATATACATTATTGTGCAAATTCAAGAGAAGTAGGAAATGGTAGAAATATTGGAACAATTAATAGTTTATTTAATTTTCCTTTAACAATTAATCAAATACCTTATTTTATTGATGTGTATATTGTTTCTGATTATTTAGATAATAATGCTTATTCATCAAGGAACGGATTTAAAATACCTGTTGAGAAAAGTAATGGTTTATTTGATGATAATAAATTATCATTTCAAGAAATTGAAGAAGAACTATCTTTAATATTAGAGGATGAATATAATGATTTTATAAAAGAAGCAAGAAACCTTAATTTAAAATCTATTGAAAATTATGTAATACATTATGCACCTCGTTATAGAAGCTTATTAAGAAATAAAGAATTAATAAAATCTATACCTTTTGGTTTAACTGATGATAAAAAAGAAGAATATCTTTATAAAATATCATATGAAGAACGAAAAAGAGTAGAAGGGGAAATTCGTAAGTTTATCTATAATAAACAACAAATTGATGAGAATAGTATAGAAGCTATTAAAAATCAGATTAAAGATAAAACATCTTATGGTGCTGATAGCTTAGCTGATTATATGATAAGAAGAAAAGCTATAATTGATTTATTCGATAAACTTTTAGAAGCTGATGAGAAAGGTGATTATAAATTGGAAGAAGATATACATAATTTTATATTTCCAATGGGATTAACGAGTGATAACCTTCAATATGAATCCCATAATCTATGGCTCTTAGATGAACGATTTGTAAACTACCATTTTATTGCCTCAGATAAACCAATTACATCTATTTCTCAAAAGAAAAGTCGAAAAGAACCTGACCTTTTAATGTTTAATAACCCTATATGCTTCGGTGAAAATAATATAGGTGAAATAACATCTATGGTAATTTTCGAGTTTAAACGACCAGGGGAAATTGCCCATCAAAAAAACAAAACTGATTATAGATGGGAATTTTCAGAATTAATAGAAATTTATTTTGATGATTTCTTATATAAAGATGATAAAAAGAATTATAAAGGCAGACCTGTTATAGTTGAAAAAACAACTCCAAAGTTTGGTTATATTATAGTTGATGTTATTCCAAAGAAGTTAGAAGAATATAATAGAGACAAAGGATGGGAAAAGACTCCATTTGGTTCATTTTATAAAATAATAGGTGGGATTAATCTACATATTGAGGTTTTAACATTTCAACAGCTTGCTAAATATGCAAGATTAAGACACAATCCATTTTTTGATAAACTATTTATTTAGTAAACATTGAAATTTGAACAAAATATCTTTTATAATTAATGAGTTTAATAATAAATAAACGAGACTGTAAATTAAACTGTGTCAAGCAAGAATAAATTATTATTTTTACTAACACAGTTTTTTTATGGAAAAAGAATTTGATTTTGAAAGCATTAAGCAGAAAGCCTTAGAACAACTTAAATCAGGCAAGTCTTTATTAGGCAAGGATGGGGCTTTTGCTCCGTTATTAGAAAGCATCCTGAATGCAGCCCTTGAGGGGGAGATGGATGCTCATTTAGATGAACGTGAACGTTTATCTGGTAATCGCC
>JBKEBA010000100.1:0-16611 GCA_047972895.1 Dysgonomonas sp. | reverse complement strand
TTTTTAGGGCAAGGACGAAATGGAAAAGGAACACTAATGAATATTATATCTACAATCCTCGGGAGAGAAAACGTTTCGCACCATTCATTAGCTTCTTTGTGTAAGGAAGACAGTCGCAGCGCAGCCAATCTTGAAAATAAGCTCTTGAACCTGTGTAACGAGCTTGATGGTAAATTCTCCACTTCAACATTTAAACAAATTGTTGCGGGCGATATAATTTCTGTAAGGAAGCTATATGGCGAAGAATATGATATGTACCGATATGCCAAACTATTGTTCTCCGCAAACTCTCTTCCTCAAAACGCTGAAAAGTCCGAGGCATACTATGACCGCTTTGCAATTATTCCCTTCACTAAATGCTTTAAAGGAGAATCTAGGGATGAATCTTTAGAACATAAAATAGTAGAAGCAGAAGCTGATGGAGTGTTGTCATGGATAATAGAGGGTGCAAAGAGACTAATGGCGCAAGGTAAGTTCTCACACGCCCAAGAAATGGATGATGCGCTTGAGGATTACAAAGTGGAAAGCGATTCTGTAGCATCTTTTCTGGACGAAAATAATTATGTGTCTGATAATGAAGAAATAATTTCCTTGCAACATTTATTTGATGAATACAATTTTTACTGTAAAAACAGCAATTATCATCCATGTTCCAAGACGACTTTTTCTAAACGTTTGCAAGCTCTCGGACTAAAGAAGAAGCGCACTTCGGCAGGTTACGTTTTTTACATCAAAGGCAGACAGCCTATTGCTGAGGAACCGCAAGTAATTACCCCTACTGGTAAAACAGATATGACTGTTGGTGATTTTTTTTCAGCAAAAAGAGCGACAGAAGTTAACGATGTGGTTCCAGAAGAAAATCATCGCAAATCATATTCAAGAGATGGGACATTCTTGGACGATTCTTACAGTCTTGATGCGATTGATAAGGTAATCGAAAATATACAGTAGATTTTCTTACGTTAGTTGAAAAGCATTAAAATGGCGGAGCTATACGGTTTCGCCATTTTTGTATTTGTACACTTTATTAAATCGGGGAACGGTATTCAATCAGGCAACCTGCTGATAAATATTATAAAAGATAATATGAACAGCAATAATATACATTTAAAATTTGATACTATTAAGTTGGTAACTAAATCAAAATACATTTCGAATATAAATGATGAGGTATTTAAGCATGATGTTGATACCGCAACAGGCGAGCTCATTTCTGTTGAGTTTCATTCACAAGGACATAATGATATAACCCCTTTTGAATTGCGTATAAAAACAAACTATCGTTCCAATCGTATGACTATCGAATTTTCATCTAAAATACTTCTTGATGACTATCCCTTATTAATATCAGAGCGAACATTTAATCAATGCTTATCCAATATCGAAATGCTCGGCATCTGCAAATTAGATATTGACAGTATCATAGAAGATAGCTATTTCAATAAATTACATGTAACCCAAGATATAGATTTAGAGCTAACCCCCGAAATTCTAAACATGCTCAATCAATGTACAGGCGATTATCGCCGATATAAATGGAATCGTTATCAAGATGCAATCCTTTTTACAAGAGATGTCAAAGCGGAAGATTGTAGGGAGTCTATCAGCATTTATAATAAGGAAGTAGAGATTAACCTTTCCCGAAACAAACCATTCCTAAATATGACAGGCAATGCAGCATTCATACTTAATTATTTTCAGACTAAGACTCGTTTCGAAGTGAAGTTGGAAAACAAACGTAAGATTCAAAAAGAATTAGGTATTGAGAACACAGACTATCATTCCGTAATGAATGCCTCAAAGAATATAATACTGGCTCAATTCGATAAGATATTCACTTCCAACGTTCCCCAATCCGATACCATGCAGATAAGCAATATTGTCGATTATGGTCTATGGTGTATCATTCGTTATCATAATTTCGATTTAAAAAGCATCGAGCAGGAAATCAAAGACATGAAACTTTATGAAGATAAAACAAAGGGTGCAATGGGCAAGCAAATGAAGAAAATACGGGCAATGATGCAGGCTTACCTTAATCAAAATCATGATGCGGACACAGTTATTGAGGGGATAAGAAAGATGCTAAAAGAATAACCCTATCCATGATAAAATATGACGAAATTGTCAGAATCTGACTTGAAGATAGCAAAAAAAGATTTTCTCGATTCCAAATTATTTGCCATGAATGAAAACTGATACCTGACGCCCATCTTTGATTGTACTTTCCGCTTATTCCTCTCAATATTTAGCGTACACAAAAGCCTGACTGTTTGTCATATGCGATCAAAAATGGAGTAATGCTTGAAAAGGATTGAGTATGAAAGAAAAGCAAAATAAATCTCCGCCTGTAGTTAGGGATTTTCGGGAATTGTTGGAGGGAAAAAGTCAGCAACGGAGCATTCGAACTCTTTCGCTATTTGATAAATCTGATAAACGCTGTATTTGGTTTCATGGTTCGGACTTTCGACCTGTCCGATAAACCCGACAGAGCAATGCAAAAACTCGGTCATCCCTCGTTGAGAGAAGCCTTTCTCTTTTCGCATTTCCCGAATCCTATTAATTACGAACTTATCAATATCGGTTTTCATAAAACAACCTGTAAATACATGATAAATTAACAAAAAGGTTTTATATTTGCGCTTAGTTATACTAAGCATTGCTTTAATTAAGCTACTTGAAAACATGAATAAACTATTATTAGTCATACTATTATCGACTGCATCATTCTCTTTGTGGGGACAGACATTCGATTCATTGGAGGCGATGCGCTTGCAGGAAAAGGATGGTAGCCACTCTTACTTTGATTTTGATAATCTAATCCAGCAAGGGGATGAATTCTTTATGGATATGAGTTATGAAAATGAGGAGAAAAACGATTGGGATGATTATAGTGTACAAGTAAAAGGAAAATCAATCCTTGTTGTTGGTCTTACATCGGATAAAGCAGAATTGTCCGTTACACCTATTATTTCCATGCTGATAAAGGATAATAGTTTAATCGTGCATCGGATGATTAACGGTGATTATCTGCTGGTAACAACCTATTCAGTGCAGTATTTAAAAGAAAAGAAAGCCTTGATAGGCAAGTATAAAACTCATAAAACAATCAGTACATATTAACCATTTAAACAAATTAAAACAAAAGTAAAATGAAAAAGAAACACATTATTATTGCGGTCATAGCCGTTGTTGTTATAGCATTTTTAGTAATGCGTAATTGTAGTGGAGGGGGAAGCAAGTATGAGCAATTTGACCAAAAGATAGAGTTAACCCCCAACGAGAGCAAAGTCAAAGGTTATCTGTCCGAAGTATTGGAAATAGTAGATGGAACTTACACATTTGATTTTATAGGTAATTCTGCTGTTTCTTATAATAGTGGCAAGGGAAAAATACAAGTAAAGATTAAGTCTGTAAGCAAAGGTGATCCGAATGATTATGGCTTGAATGACGGAAGTTCTGGACCACTTTATCTTACTGTCTGTGACAAAAATGGTACTCCTATAACTGACTTCACAGATATAGAAAGCGAAAATGTGTCGGACGGCATTCTTAAAGATATGATGACAACCAATAGTGAAAACTGGATTTCATTCGAGATTACTATACATGGTGGCAAGAAAGTGCCCGAAACGGCAGCAACATTCTTTGTAACCAGCAAGAAGATTGAAAAATTAGAATATTCATCGTCATCATCGACATCGGGCTCAGACACCGATACCGACTCTGAGAGCGAAAGCGTGTCGAATTCCGATAATAAAGATTGGGATAAGGTACTGAATGACTATGAGGATTATGTAGATAAGACCATTAAAGTCTTGAAGAAATTGAAAAATGATGACCTTAGTGCCATGACCGAATATCCAGACATGATGGAGAAAGCTAAAGATTTGGAACAAAGCCTTAAAAAAGCACAGAAAAGTAAATCTCTATCTTCAAAGCAAGTCAGCCGCATGATGAAGATACAAACTAAGATGTTAGAGGCAGCAAAAGATATGGAGTAAGAAATAAGACTACCAAAATACAAAAGACCGTTATGGAGACATCTGTAACGGTTATTTTTTTGCCCAATTTTAAACGATAAACAGAGAATAACATGGAAACAAGAAAATATTTTAAACTAAAAATACTCGATAGCAGCACAGGAGAATCAATTATCGTAACGCTGGATTACACCTATCTTACAACCATCGGAATACAAAAAGCACTACCTCTTTGCATTAAGATCGTAACCAATGGAGATAGTCAGCTAATCTTTATCGGCGATAAGAACAGCAAGCTTGAACTGGAAACCCTCTACAATTTTGCTTCCCTCATACAGTCGATGCTATCGGATTCCCTCACTTGGGATATAGTCGATGAAATGCCACCAGAAGATAATCATCTTACAGACCTGAACGGTTATTTGATATTAAACACAGACAAGCAAGATGAAAGGATAGATAATTAAATGACTATTAATAAAAAAACAAATAGAATATGAGAAAGTTAAAGATTTTCCACCCTAAAGAAATCAAAAAAGTGTACATCTCTGGGCAAATAACAGGTTTGGAACTGAAAGAAGCCAAAGCTAATTTTGATAAAGCAGAAGCCTTGTTATTGGAGAAAGGCTTTAAGCCACTCAACCCAATGAAAGTCAATCCTCCATTATCTGGTAAGCAATGGAAAGAATATATTTTGGACGATATTGTTCAGCTTTTTAACTGTGATAGCATCTACCTATTGGATAATTGGCAAGATTCCAAGGGAGCCAGAATTGAGCACTTTATCGCCCAAGAATTGGGCATGATGATACTAACAGAAGAAACAATATGAAAAAGCTAAGCATATTTGAGACAGGTATGGAGTCCAACAAAAAGATTCCAACAGATAATTGGGATATTACTCGACTGTTACATGCTATCTATTACATAAGCACGCAGACGAATTTCTACAATACGATAGAAAATGAAACCCTATACCTCAAAGACATCAAACCTCTTCGAATTCGTCACGAAAGAATTGTTGCCGTAATGGATGCCTATAATATTAAAGTTGAGAAGGACTATCCGATAAATAGCTTTTTAAATGGAAGTAAAAATCTTAATATTCAGTTATCAAAATCTGACATTTTACAAATGCTACAGCCAATCATAGAAGCAACACCAAAGCACGAAGGATTTATCAAACGGACACTCGATTATAGATATGATAGTTACCCAGAGTCATATATAAGAAATATGTATCAGGGATTAATAGATTATAGATTAAAATTAGAGAAGGTAGCCTATGATGGAAGAGGAGCACTTACCGCTTCAATTCCAATGATGTACATAAAAGATTATTTTTCAGACAAATACTTAATTCCCAATCTGAAATTCATAGATAATTTAATAATTCAGTCTATAACAGGAGATTTCCGCACAATTTCAGAAGCAGAGTTGATAGAGAAATACAATTACCCTAATGTTATGGATAATGAATTGTCGGATATAGATGCGGATTGGTCCTAATATGACGTGAGCGTCTGATTTGCTACAATCCAGTATGACGGAGGCGTCATGGTCTGTTACAGGATTATGACGCCTTGTCGTGTCTCGATGAAACGGAATAACCCTTGAAAAAAATCTTAGGTATTAATTAAGAATCAATTAAACATGAATAAGAAAGAGTTAGTAAGTTCCGTTTCCGAAAAGACGGGAATTAGTAAAAGTGACACAAGGAAGACGTTAGAAGCCATTATCGAGGCTGTGAGTGCAGAGATGCAGAAAAACGAAAAGGTAATCATTTTAGGGTTTGGCACGTTCTCCGTGAAAGACAAAGCCGCCCGAATGAGCATCCACCCACAAACAATGCAACCGTTAGAGTTACCAGCAAAGAAAGTAGTACGCTTTAAGCCAAGTATCTATTTAAATAATCTCTTAGTCCAAAAGAAGAAAAGGGGCAGACCTAAAACAGCAGGTCAATAACGTTTTTCGACATGGTTATGAAGTCAAGCTCGCCGCCTCTTTTCGAGAGGCGTCAGAGCAGCCCGTGACCATCGGACGCCATTGAAGTGAGTAGGTATTTGGAGCTGTGTTGTGGCGGCGTCCGACGTCCACAACCAGCTCTTTCCTCTCTCTCAAAGGAATAACAATAATAATAAAAAGAATAGTATATATAAATTGAAAAGAAAAAAATATAGTAAGGTAGGAATTTTGCTACATTTCCTACACTATCTACATCTTTACATGAAAAACTCATGTGTTTGAAGCAGTTGGGCGTTCTCTTCCTTGCTGATACGAATGTACTTCATAAAACTGGATTCGGTCTTGTGTCCTGTCATAGCCATAATTGACAGGGTAGACATATTTTTTAAAAAAGCATTTGTCGCAAAGCTTCTCCGAGCAGTGTGGGTAGTTACCTTATCACATTTGCGGACTGTCTGTTCTTTGCGCTTTCCCCCTACTGTTTCGGTATAGGTCATCAGTCCCGTAATACCAGCTTTTTCACATAGCTTTTTTAATAGGCGGTTAGTCGATTGGTTACATTGCGGTTTTGGTGGTCTGTTGTCGTATTTTCCCAGTATTTCTTTTACTCTTGGATGTATGGGGATAACTACTCTGTTATGGGTTTTATAGGTATCTATTGAGATCGTGTTCGTTTCCCAATTAAAATGGTCCATGCTCAAATTCACTATATCTGAATACCTTAACCCTGTGCAGCACGATACCAGAAAACAATCCCGTACTTCGGCTTGATTATCGGGTAGTTCCAGAGCATAAAGGGCATCCAGTTCTTTTTCCGACAGATAGATGGTATTGGCATCTTCTCTCGGTGGAGCAAAATTCTTTTTGAAAACGCTGTTATTAGTGGTAACGTTATTATCGTAAGCATGACGCATAAAGACTTTTAATGTCTTGATGTATTTCCCGATAGAATTTAATTTGTATTCTCCCGTGTGATGTTTAGTATCGTATAGGAAGTTAATGAAATCATTTTTAAACTCATTTGTTATGCTATCTAATGAAAGTACCTTATTACGTGCTTTAGCGTACTTTTGGAGAATGTTTTTTGTGGAATGGTAGGTAGCGATAGTTGCAGGGGTTAGCCTTGTACTGCCTCCGTTTAGTATTTTACCTTGCTCGCACAAATCAATATAATAGTCGATATAAGATAGGAGGTCTGTAATGACTTGTTTACTCTCTTCTTGTTTGCTTTTTAGGTTCTTGCGTAATTTTTCTTGTATCTGGCTCGCCGTGGGGCTAATATCTCGGCTCTTATAGCTTTCGATAATCTTAATGAGGGTAGATGCGGTTTTCTCTATTTCCCTGTTGATATTTTGGAGAGCAACTTGCAGCATGGAATTACCTTTGAGGTCTTTGTGCTGTTTAGCTGTTTCAAAGGCTTTCCCTGCTTCTTTATCCCAATAGGCAGTTTTGATTTTGTAGTCCACAGGCAGGCAATAACTGAAACGAACGCCGTTGATAGTCATTCTCAATCGGATAAGTGAGAATTCTTCAGTAGCGTTCTTGAGAGAGAACTTGATTTGATTCCTTGTAAAAATGTTCTTGCTATTCATAATCATTTAAGTTTTATGTTTCAGGAACTTTCTTTCAAGGCTCGTTCCGTGAGACATAGACCTTAACTGCTGTTTTCAAGTTATTTGCCGTTAATCGGGCTCCGCAACATGACGAAGCGTCAGAGCCCGTCAAAGTTAAGCAATTATTGCACCACAATTAGCAAAAATGTTAAATCAAGTCCTTATTTTTTCATACATTTACGGAAAATATAAAAATACCATGTCTACAATAGCATTGACAGATAAAGAAACGGCAATCAGGGAAAAGCTAATCAAGGCTGCTTCTGCGGGTAAGACTGTGTATTACTCGAATTTGACAGAGGGAGATGCTTCTGTTGTGCGTAGCCTTGGGGCAATATTAGAAAGGATTACCCGATACGATATAGAGAACAAGCTGCCTATCTTGGCATCTATCGTTGTTCTTAAAGAGACAGGTTTGCCTAGTGAGGGATTCTTTGAGTTATGCGATACGCTGGATATTGATGCTTATTTGAGTAATTTGCAGATGGAGTGTTTTGATTATTGGGGTAGTTAAAATGAATTTAATTCTTCTTTTTAATATGAACGCCAATATACCCAATATAGATTAATTTTTCATTCTTATTAGGCTTTCTAAAATATATTCGGCAGTATTTTCTTGTGTTTCCAGAATCATCCTTTTGCATTTTTAGATGAGGCTCACAATAGGCTTTAAGTTCATGACCTTGTTTATCCGTAAATGTAAAATTAAAAACATCATTCTTTGAGCCTTCAAAAGATGCTCCATCAAGATTATATTTTATTGCGAATTTTTTAAGAAAAACAGCAAAATCTTTTTCTACATCATTAGCTTCTAACTCAGAAACTAATGAATCATTTAAACAGCCTAAATATATTACGATTTGGTTACTGTGCGAATCAATAACCTTTTTTAAGGTACTATGGTTGTCGTCATGAAGAATTAGTTCCTTAAAATATTTCTGTGACTCTTCAATGAAATATGCAGGAGATTGGGGATATTTACCCAGAAAAAAACGTCTAAAACGAAGCCAACCAGCAAAATCAGAGAGTATTTGTGTATTTCTAGGTAACTCAGGGATTATGTTTAGAACAATTAATCCATTACAGTTATTTTCATCTTCTAGATCAGGACTCAAATATTCTTTTAATCCATCTGTATCTAAATTACACTTTCGGAAATATTTAAATATAGTATTGAATAAATACTGGCATTCACTATTTTTCTTTACCTTTTGAGTAATTAGATCTTCAACTGTAGTGCCATCAGAAAATAGAGGTGTTTTTAAAAATGAATCACTTTTAAAATAGAAAGCGTTTTCTGTGGGATACTCTTTTGAAACTTTATCTACAAGATTTTTCAGTGAGAATATTTTTTTATAGACATCATTATCCGCATCAATTCCGTTATGGATGAATGATTTGTCACAAATATATAAATCTGCATTCATCTAAATAATCCTAATTTAAGAATATTGCCAGTGTCTATTTCTTGTTGATCAAGGAAGCCAGTTAAGCAATTAGCATCTAAGAACTGAGCATCCTCATTCATCTCTAAGTGAGTTATATCAAATTTTTCACCAAAAAAATAAATAGATACATCCTTGTGTGTTAACTTCGTATTATCTTTAAGGACACTTAATCTTGCTCTATTAATAACGTGTTCGCTATGTGTTTCAATGAATACCTGTACTCCAATTTCAGATAATTTACACAAAAGTTCTGTCAGTCTAGATTGTGCCCTTGGATGCAAATGTGCTTCTGGATTTTCTACAAAAACAAGACTATCAGGTTTTGCTAACAATGCAATAAGGATAATAGATAAGATATAACTATACCCATATCCGAAATTTATAGCTTTTATTTTTTTATCATATTGCTCATTATTTGATAAAAAAAGTTGAAGAACAGAGTCTTCTTTATCTTCTCCTCTCAGACTTAGTTTAGCCCCATCCATTATGTATGCTAACCATTTTGATGTTTCATCTAATAATGTGCCTTGGGTTTCATCAAATCGAACAGCATTTATAGAAAGATCTTTATCATACAAGATATTCAATCGATGTTCACCAAAAACGCCTAAGGGATTATGTGTATATTCATCTGCTTTTCGTTCATCTCGTGTTGGACCTAAACGATCTGCTGAAATATAGTACACGTTGCGAAAAAGACTGTTTACCTGATCTTTAGGATATCCATATAAGAAACTATCTTTGTCTTTCCCTTTTTTCGCAGGTACAGAACTAGTACCTATAGATGCCCCTTTTTGAAAATAATTCTCATTATTAATTTTTAGTTCTGAAATAACTCCAACCCTTTCAGAATGTTCCTTATAGCCTAATTCTATCTTGTTTATTTCTTGATTGTCAGAAGTTAATTCAAATCTAATTGTTTTATCCTTATGTTCCTTAGTAGAACATTTAAAGTTTAAAATATCATCAAACAAGTCTAAATTTACATAGTCTCCATTAACATATAAATACTCAATATTTCCATTCTTATTCAAGCTTTGAGACAACATTAAAAGTGACTGAAAAACAGTAGATTTACCTCGTCCATTGAGCCCAGAAAATACATTTAGAGATTTTAAACTAAACGTTGTTTTTTCCGCAAAACATTTGAAATTGCTAATAGACAATTGCTCTAACATATTATATTTGTATTATTAATAATTATTTTGTTGTAACCATTCAACAGAAGAAGATGGTAACCACCCTGACATTTCAGTTAAAGATGTTTGAGTAATTAATAATAAATCAGGAGTATCCAATAAAGATCTTAATTTTTCGAACAATTCATCTTTTTTACCAGCTTCTGTTCTAATAAACCAACCATTTGTCACAAACTGACTATGGGCACTAAAACTTTTTAGTGTTTGATAAAATTCTGAATAGTTTTTTGTAGTACTCTTCAGTTCATATATAATACAATATACCATAATATTTTTCCTTATAGATAAAGTATTCCTAAAGAAATGCAACAAAGGTAATACTTTTTTTGATTTATGTTAGAACAAACCAGTCTTTTACAAAGTTTCAAAGTATATATTATTTGCTATTATTTAATATATCTTTAAAATTAGTGCTCAATCCAGTGCCCACTTTTACGACGCATGGTGATTGCTTATGATTCTTATAGCATCTACTTGTTGATTTTAGGGCTTCTGGAATAGATTCAGTAGATGTCAATACGAGTCAGTTCGATTCCTGTTTCCTTCTCTGGTGGCACCACTGAAACAAAATTGTAAAACGCTGTAATTGGATAAATTACAGCATTTTGCAATTTTAGTTGGGTAAACATAGGTTAAACATTTATTGGTGTGTCACACACTATTAATCCTTGTTTTTACTTTCTCTTAGTTGTTGCGCAATCTGGTAATGTTTATCTGATAATTCAAAATTACCAATAGCTGCATAGGCTTCAGCTAAATAATCGTGACAGGAAGCATGGCGGGGCTTCTGTTGGCAGGCTTTTATCAGGTCGGTAAGGGCTAACTCCGGTTCATCTACCTTAAGCCTGTTTTTTCCTCTGTTGTATAATGCCTTGAAAGATGATGGACTTAATTCTACAGCTCTGTTGAAACACTTCATGGATTCATAATAATCCTCCTGATCATAATAGGTAACACCTTTTCTAATCCATGCGTCAAGATAAGTAGGGTCTAAGTCTAGTGCTTTATTAAAGTTTGCCAGTCCTGCACGGTAATCTTTGTATGCGACAATACATTCATTACCCATCTGGTAATATTCTTGCGCCAATTTCTTTAAAGTCTCAGCCTGATTATATATCCTGTCTTGTAACTCCCTGTTTTTTGTTTTAAGTTTATTTATAATGCTCAGTTTTTTTCTTATATATCTTTGCTGTAATGGTTTCTCAATATCATAACGGGCATGGATGGCTTTAAAGAAGTGATTTAGGAAATTATCAAAATTTCCCTTATCAAATTGCTCTATTGCTTCTTTGTAAAGATAATTGGCATCTGATTCTTTCAGGGCTTTATTTATTAACTGCTGATTGTTGAATTGCTTACTGAATTCTACAATTTCAGGACGTATAAATATATCTGTCTTATTTATATTCTTTTTAAGTATAAGGCCTTCCAATGAAGTACAACGACTTAAAGCAACATAAGCTTGTCCTCCGGCAAATACCCCCCCGCTAAAATCCACAATCACATTATTAAAAGTAAGGCCTTGGCTTTTATGAATAGTGATCGCCCATGCCGCCTTCAGAGGCAGTTGTGTATAAGTTCCTATGATCTCTTCTTCTATCTTCTTTTCCTTCTCATTATACCTGTATCTGTAATTTCGCCATGTTTCCAGTTCCACTTCTACTTCAAAGCCATCGTCTTTGAGGACATATACATGCCCTTCTTCATCTATCCCCGATATAATACCGATAGTACCATTCACCCAACGACGGGGCCATTGCATATCGTTACGGATAAACATAACCTGTGCATGCTCCTTGAGTACTAATTCCTGAGCGGTAGGAAGTGATGATTCAGGGAAATCTCCTTCTTTTATACCATAACTTATAAACTCAGGAGTATTGAGTTCGCCCATCTTTTTTTCATTAATATAGTCGACATTGTCGCGTTTGGTAGCCAAAGTTATATACATATCCTCTTCCCGGGGATTAAAACTTGGGTTTACCCGACTATTGAGCAAAGTGAGGTCATTATTGTTCGATTTTCCATTTCTGATATTATTCAGAATAGTAATAAACTTTTCGTCTGTCTGGCGATAGATTTTAGTAAACTCTATGGGAACAAGATTTATCTCACGGAATACATTAGCTGAAAAGAAAAAAGCATTGTGGTAAAATTTGCTGATTATCTCTCTTGTATCGGGGGTAACAACTGGTTCGAGCTGAAACACATCTCCAACGAAGACGAGCTGTTTACCTCCAAAGGGAGTACGCATATTATTTGAATAAACACGTAGTATCCTGTCAATACAGTCTACCGTATCAGCTCTTACCATTGATATTTCATCAATGATTATAAGTTCTACTTCCTGAATAATCTTTCTATGTTCTTTCCGGTATTTGAAGAATTCGAAGATACGACCATTAATCAGGCTTAAGTCGGCATCATCGGGAGCCATCGGCCTGAAAGGTAATTTGAAAAAGGAATGTAGTGTCGATCCTTCTGCATTTATAGCTGCTATACCTGTTGGAGCAAGCACAACATATTTTTTTCTTGTTGTCTGACAGAGATGCCTCAAAAAAGTGGATTTTCCTGTACCAGCCCTGCCTGTAAGAAACACTGACTGGTTGCTTCGTTCAATCAGGTCGAGAGCATTCTTAAATTCTTTATTGGATGTATCTATTGATGCTGTCATAATAATACAACAAAAATATACATAAAGTACAAAATAGGACTAAGATTGGCTGATTATTAATATCGCACAATTATACATAATTGCAATATTAAATTTAATCTCCTTGTTTATCAATTGTTAGTCACATATTAATGTATACTCATTCATTTGATAATGAGTGTTTTATTTGTAAGTACGCCATTGTTTTACAATGAAAAGCAACATTTTTGATAGCTTTTGACCATTTTTTTATAGCCCTAATGGTTTAATAAAAAGTTCTTTGTATGCAGATTAATTTGTAATAGTAAAAAATAACCAATTTTCTAAATTCATACCATGATGAAAAAAATAAGAAAAATCTTTTTAATGTTCCTTTTCTCATACAGTGGGACTATTTATACCTGAGATCAGAAACAGAAGGAGTGTTAACGTCACAGACTAATAATAATCTTCTTAATAGACGTCGATCAAACTTAACTATTTGAAACATTAATATAACAGAATCTAAGAATGGAAGGCATGAAAAAATCACTTCTATGTGCACTCTTCCTTTTAATGTGCACGATTGTTCAGGCGCAAACCCTGACAGTACAAGGAAAAGTGGTTTCCAAAACTGATGGAGAACCAATTATTGGAGCTACAGTGCTGGATACTAATAAAAGAACAAATGGAACCATTACAGATGTTGAAGGTAACTTTACATTATCAGTTGAGAATGGTGCAGAACTTCTTATTTCTTATGTCGGATTTAAAGCCGTTCAGGTAAAGGCGGAGGCTATACTGAATATTGTTTTGGAAGAAGACCAGGAAATGTTAAAAGAAGTAGTTGTAACGGGATATACCACTCAGCGTAAAGCCGATCTGACTGGTGCTATCTCTGTAGTCAGTATGGATGAAATTGCAAAGCAGAATGAGAATAACCCGATGAAGGCTTTGCAAGGACGGGTTCCGGGAATGAATATTACAGCTGATGGTAATCCGAGCGGTAATACTACCATCCGTATCCGGGGTATAGGAACATTGAACAACAACGACCCTCTTTATATCATAGATGGTGTACCTACTAAATCGGGAATGCACGAATTGAATGGTAATGACATTGAGTCTATTCAGGTTTTGAAAGATGGGGCTTCTGCTTCTATCTATGGGTCTCGTGCTGCAAATGGTGTTATTATCATTACAACTAAGAAAGGCAAAAACGGGCAGTTGAAGATTAATTTTGATGCTTCTGTTGCTGCTTCCATGTATACCAATAAGATGAAAGTGCTGAATGCCGAAGGATATGGACGCGCTATGTGGCAGGCTTATGTAAACGAAGGACAGGATCCTAATACCAATGCTTTGGGTTATAAATACAATTGGGGATACGATACAAACGGTTATCCGCAGCTAAACAGTATCAGTATGTCTAAGTATCTTGATTCCGGCAACACAGTTCCGGCAGCAGATACAGATTGGTTTGATGAAACTACCCGTACCGGCCTCATCCAGCAGTACAATGTGTCAGTAAGCAATGGCTCGGAAAAAGGAAGTTCTTTCTTTTCTTTGGGTTACTATAAGAATTTAGGTATCATAAATGATACTGATTTTGAACGCTTTTCGGCTCGTATGAATACCGAATATAACCTGATCGGTAAAATGTTAACTGTTGGAGAACATTTCACATTGAACCGCACTTCGGAAGTACAGGCTCCGGGAGGATTCTTACAGAATGTATTACAGTTTAACCCTTCTCTTCCTGTTTATGATATCAATGGAAAATATGCAGGTCCGGTAGGAGGTTACCCTGACCGTGAAAATCCGGTTGCAAGATTAGACCGTAATTCAGATAACCGTTATACATACTGGCGTATGTTTGGTGATGCTTATGTAAATCTGAACCCATTCAAGGGATTTAATCTGCGTTCTACATTCGGATTAGATTATTCTCAGAAATCACAACGCATCTTTACTTATCCGATCACAGAAGGAAATGTTGCCAACAACAAGAATGCCGTGGAAGCCAAACAAGAACACTGGACTAAATGGATGTGGAATGCTATTGCCACTTATAATATAGAAGTAGGCAAACATAGAGGTGATGCGATGATGGGTACGGAACTTAACCGTGAAGATGATAGCTATTTCTCTGGCTATAAAGAAGATTTTTCTATTTTAAATCCCGATTATATGTGGCCAAATGCAGGTTCGGGTACGGCACAGGCTTACGGTTCGGGAGAAGGTTTCTCTTTGGTTTCATTCTTTGGAAAGTTGAATTATACTTATGATGATAAGTATCTGGCTTCTTTGACTCTACGCCATGATGGCTCTTCCCGCTTCGGGAAAAACAACCGTTACGCAACTTTCCCTTCTTTTTCGTTGGGTTGGCGTATGAGCAGTGAAAACTTTATGAAAGACCTCACTTGGATCGATGACTTGAAAATCCGTGGTTCATGGGGGCAGACAGGTAATCAGGAAATATCCAACATTGCCCGCTATACTATCTATGTTCCTAATTATGGTGTAACAGAATCGGGAGGACAAAGTTATGGAACGTCCTATGATATTGCCGGAACCAATGGAGGAAGTATTCTCCAGTCAGGGTTCAAGCGTAACCAAATAGGCAATGATGACATAAAATGGGAAACAACGACCCAAACCAATATCGGGCTTGACTTTTCGGTTCTTAAACAAAGTTTATACGGATCATTCGATATGTTCTATAAGAAGACCACGGATATTTTGGTGCAGATGGCAGGTATTGCTGCAATGGGAGAAGGCAGTACTCAATGGATTAATGCCGGCGAAATGAAAAATAACGGCTTCGAGTTCAATCTGGGCTATCGTAATAAAACTTCTTTTGGATTGAAGTACGATTTAAATGCAAATATATCTTCTTACCGGAATGAAATTACAGCATTGCCGGCTACTGTTGCAGCAAATGGAACATTTGGAGGGAATGGTGTTCAGAGTGTGATTGGGCATGCTAATGGTTCTCAGGTAGGTTATGTAGCCGATGGTATTTTCAAATCTCAGGACGAAATTGATAATCATGCAACACAGGAAGGTGCTGGTTTAGGTCGTATACGCTGGCGCGATCTGGACAATAATGGTGTGATTGATGAAAGAGATCAACAATGGATTTACGATCCTACTCCGTCTTTCAGCTATGGACTTAATATCTATCTGGAGTATAAGAACTTTGATTTTACTATGTTCTGGCAAGGGGTACAAGGCGTAGATGTAATTAGTGATTTGAAGAAAGAAACTGATCTGTGGAGCGGCCTTAATATAGGTTTCTTAAATAAAGGAGACCGTGTACTTGACGCCTGGTCTCCAACTAACCCCAATTCGGATATTCCTGCACTGTCGCGCAGTGATTTAAATAATGAAAAACGCGTCTCTACTTATTTTGTAGAGAATGGCTCTTTCTTGAAACTACGTAATATTCAGCTCGGTTATAATGTTCCTGAAGACTTTGCTAAGAAATTGAAAATGAGTCGTCTTCGTTTCTACTTTAGTGCACAGAATGCATTGACTATTAAAAGTAAGACTTTTACAGGTGTAGACCCTGAAAATGCAAACTATGGTTATCCTATTCCGATGAATTTGACTTTTGGGTTTAATGTCGGTTTTTAATAAAATAAATCAGTTTCTTATGAAAAAAATAATATATACAGCAATTCTAGGACTTTCATTTATATATAGCGGTTGCTCCGGTTTCCTGGAGGACCAGGTGCCTCAGGGAACTATCAGTGATGAACAACTTAA
>JBKEBA010000078.1:0-24166 GCA_047972895.1 Dysgonomonas sp. | reverse complement strand
TCCGTCAACGCCCACAATAACAAAAAGAGTATACCTGAAAATCAATCAGTTATACTCTTTTTCTTTTCCTGTGATACCGCTATTGATACCGTAATGTTATTTAGAAACAGCTAATGCTGCCAATGGAATCGCTGCACTTTTTATTTCGCCGTTGACGAACCAATAACAAATTCGTACTGACTTAGAAGTTCCATATTCCCCAGTAGTCATATAGGTTCGACTACTAAAGGTCAATAATTCTTCTGATTTCAAATAAACAATATCGCCTTCTTTAATATCTTCCATAATCTAATACCTTATAATTTAACATTAAACAATTATCCAAATATAACACTTATTAGATGTTCTGAAATAAAAAGTTTGTAAAAGTTTTCGACACAACCAACCCTGACATCAAAAATACTATTCCAGACATAGGAATATACCCCAGACAGACATATAAAAGACTTTATAATCTGACTATCGGGGTATGAGAAAGCAGAGGCAGGGATGGGGGAGTTCTGGCTAGGTGGTGGCACTATTGAAATAAATGTACAATTTTATGTAAAAAACATTCAAAAAACAGCCATTTTATGCCTTTTTGGAGTAAAAATATAAAAATATGGATATCACTTGTAAAGTAGTGAGTAGTGCACTAAATTTACAAAAGTTCAATCATAACATATTGAATATATGCAATATGCAAAATACACAAAGGTGGTGGTGCTGAGAGAATATTATAGCATATTTTACCTAAAAAACCACCCCCGACACATACAACATATAAAATTTTTTCAGAATTTTTTATTTTCGAGGTCATAGGGCGGTAAAATTCGCCCTCTAATGACTAATTTTAAACAAATATTAATATTTCGAGATAACAATTAACTTTATTTAAGCAATCAAGGTGCTCATTGGTCGATTTAAGACACTTTCTGCTCCAAGACAACAAAATATTCATGTAGAATAAAACAAGGGCTTAAATCGCTTTATTTTAAATCGGGTGTATCCTGTAGGGGTATATTATATCGGGGTCAGGGTGGTATCTGCCGACCGACCCGCTAACGGTGACTATGTACCTACCCCCTGACGACCGAATATAAGCCAATAAGAGCCTTTTCATTTATTCAGTATTATATTATTTGTAAGTGTCGGAATAGTTGTATATTTGCAATATCAGGCGGTCAAGGTGTTGGTCTGTCTGGTACTTATTAGAATATAACGAAGCGTTTAATATTATCCCACCTCCGAAATCTGGTAAATTTCAAAAGTAATAGAGGGATAGTAAGTAAATTGCTCCACATTCATAACGAGTGTGGGGCTGTTACTTATTCTCTATTACAGCCTTACCAGAGGCTCGGGGTGGATAAGTTAGCAGTTCCCACACTTCGTGTTTTATTTATGCACTATTTCGGGAGCTGATAGGCACAAACAACCACATTATGAAAGTATTTTATCTATCTCTATGTTTTTTGTCATTAGCCTTACTACAAAGTTGCTCCAGCTCTAAACTACTGCGTAGCTACAGTGAAACCCTACAGACCGAAGAAGGTGTCAATGTAAATATCAGTCTTAAAGTTAACTCAGTGAAGATGCCCTCCAGTGCGATAATTACAACTGTCCCACATTCTTTTTCTTACTCGGTTACTAACCTTGACAATACAAAGACTTTCTACAGTTATATAAAAGAACCTAAGATGAAAAGAGGTTTCTTGTATATCTATTTTTCACTATCTGATGGCACTAAAACAGAGTATAAAACTCCATTGCAAAATATTGTATCCCACTCTCTAAGTTTAGAGGTTTCCCCTCAAATGACTTCTCCCGAAATTCCAATAGTAGTAATGATACCGAAAGATAGAAAGATAACAAGTATTGCAGGCTTTGCAATTAAATACGATGATACGACCACTAAAGAACAATTAGGCTTCTAATCAATTACTAATTACATTAAAAACTTTATTATGGAAAAATTATACGAAGTACTTCAATATTTCTACAATGATGAGAGAAGTCCATATTGTTTGGATTTGAAATTTAGAAAGGCAGATTTCTCTATTATTTCTAAAGTTAATGAAAAGTCAAATATATCAAGTTTATCTACCAATAAGATTGAATATAAAATACCTGTAGAAAAACATGACTTTGGTCTATTTTATATATTTTCAGAAATATTTCCGCCCCATTTTAATCATTATCTGTCAGTGGATAATGATTTGTTCTCCACTCTAACTAATGCGAAAGGAATGGACATTAGGATGGCAACTCGCTCCATCCCAGAAGAGCTTCAAGATAAGTATAGAAATGAAATGAACATTGATTTCTCTAACTATACAGGAAAAGGGATAATGTATAGGAGGTTTATCAATACAGGAAAGGGCAAAGCACTTCAACTGAACGAAGAGGCTATTGGAAGCCTAAGGAGTAAAGGAAAATATCATGCACTCTTCCTTAATTATGCTACTGACTTCATTGGATATACTTTAATATTGGCAGATTCATTTTTATTTGTAGACACTGAAATTCCTGTAGATGGAACACAAACACACTTATATCAGTTGTACACAGGATTTCATAATTATAAGATGCTTTATTGATGGGATGCACAATAAGACCGTGACCGTGCTATAAAAAGGTATTGAATGTCACGGTCAAGTTGCTGGTGTATTGGAGGTATAGCAAATTACAAGTATATGGAATTAACATATTTCTTTATAGAAACATATATATTTTTGGAAAGAATAATTTTAGCCGGACAATTAAATTAGTCATAATTTATATCTTTAATAAATACTGATGCACTGCCCCTGACTACTGGAAATATAAATTCCGAACAATATATTATAGGAATTTCTAACTGTATCCCCTTATATTAATTAGAGATAAGATAATTGTATTTTTCTACAATGAGATTCCTCAAATACAGTTTCTTTGTATCCAGCTTGTTTACCCTAACAATCCGCTCGAACTCTGCCTTATGTTTGCTACGGCTGTTGTACTTGCTTTTATTACCTCTCAAAAGGGTATCGACCCAGAATTGAGGATTTGTAAAAAGTCTCATCATGTCTCTTTCTGGCTCAGGCATTTTTGAGTTTCCGTTATAACTATCCAATACTAGCAAATCATTATATTTTTTCATTAATGAATTATGCAGTAAATCCAATCTGTCTTCGTCTGCCAAATCTGCCAGACTGTGAATATCGCACTCTCTAAGTTCATCCGACCTAAAACCTATCTCAAATCTTAAAATATGCTCAGATAGCCCGAATTGAAGCGACTTATCATAAATTTTCAGATAGTAGTTTTCCAAATCACATTTTTTTATTTTCATTTTTTCTTTATACTTTGGGTCATAGCATGGATACCTAAGTTTATACATAAGTACATGCTTGTCAATAAACTCTTTCGCTGGCACACTTGTATTAATATTATAGCCCAATTCACAGGTAGATATTGTTGTTTGTGATAAATCATATCCTAACTTCTTTTCAAGTATATCCAGTACCTTTATCAGGTCTCTAAAAGTAAAGTCGTTATAATTGACCCACTTCCGTTTTTCATTTTTATGAGTAAGCCCGTTCAAAGCATTACTGAAAGCATGTAGTGACCCTTCGAGATATGTTGTTTTGGATGTTGATACTAACTTCAAATTCTGAATCCATGTAGTATAAATAATATCTTTCCCGTCTCTGGATTGTCTTTGGATGGTAGATTTCCGCCTACCATCCCTGATAAATCTATCAATCCGTTCTTTATCTGTAAAATAGATTCTAATAAAGTCAATCACGACCAAGCCCCTCCTGTAGCTTTAAACTTCTTAAGGAAGTTAATTAAATCCTCTTTTAAATAGAGGGTTTTCTTGCCATCAGGACGTATAGGCGTTATAAGTCCATCCCTCCTTAATTGGTTGAGCTTTGTAGATTTAACTCTCAGGAAAGCCATAGCTTCCTTTCTGGTCATTGGACTGTCAGCGACTTCCTTCTGGACTGCTCTTAAACTTTCAAACTCTTGTAGTGCTTCACAGACTACCCCTTTGATAATTGCCCTCATCTCATCTTGTGAGTATGGCATTAATGATAATTTATCTGTCATAATCTTATGTTTTTTATGATTATGACACAAAGGTCAATAGGGGATTCTTAGGGGACGAGCAGAGTTGATTATCAAGAATTATTTTAAGATTATTTAGTGTTTTTAGATACTCCGAGTCTTAATAATATACTTTCTACAGCATTTATATTATCCTCGTTACGATAAGGGTCATTCTTACTACCTGTTTTAATATCTGTTATTGCCCTACGGACAGTATCCTCATTCATTGACAATAAAGAGTTTACAACCTTTGATAATGCCCTCTTATTATCCTTGAGATTTGGATATTGATTTTCTAAGAAATCCAGTATCTTCAACTTATCCAGAATGAGAATTTTCTGTACAACCTTAAGTTTCATTTCCTCATCAACTTCATTCGATAAGCTAACATCTACTTTTATATCATAACGTTTGGAAAAAGAATGCAAAGTTTCTTCCAAAGCTTCTTTAGTTTGATTAATAATTGAATCAAGCAAGGGCGTGTATATGTGATTACAAGTAAAAGGAATATCTAAATCTGATAAATAACTATAGTACTTTAAGAATATCTGGGTGGTAATATCTGATTTGTACCTATCATTCCATCCTTCTGAATATTTGAAAATTATTCGATTTGTACTCTCTTCACACATTTTAAGTTCGGTTCTTATAGTCTCCTTAAACAAGTCCTGCAACCGCTTTTTCTGTGCGTTATTAACAATCTCTTTCGATATATCATCTATACCAATGTTTTTGGACAGGTGTAATAAAAGTGATATAATAAAGTCAGTATCTATAACAGGGTAGTATCTGTCTCGATTAAGGAAGTAGGATAGGTCAAATTCGATAGGGTCGTTAACCTCTAAATATTTCTTTTGATTCTTGCTCCCTTTACTTTCAGATTCTCCAAAATATATTGTACTCATATCATATATTTTTGCCTATTTACTCCACAAATCTAAGATATTATCTGCACAATCATTCGGTGTTTTCTTTATATATTTTAGAAAAATACGTTCAGATTGGTGTCCTGTTATAGCCATTATCACAAAGTTAGGCACTTTCCCATAAAGATTTGTTGCAAAACTCCGTCTGCATGTATGGCTCGTTACGAGTTGATGTTTAGGATATTTTCCAAATTTCTTCCGATATATTGTTCTGGTTGTTCCGTCTATATTTTTTGCTGTAGCTTCTTGCATACACGCACCCTCAACGACCTCTGTTAGCCCTGCTTTTTCTGCAACCTCTTTTATGTAGTCATTAAACTTCTGGTCACTAATTTTGTCAGGGAAATTACCATTTCTTTTTTCCAAAATAGATTTAACATTTGGATGAATAGGAATAACAACCTGTGTGTTTGTTGTGTCTTTTGTCTTTCTGGGAGTTGTCACAATATATTCTCCAGCAATTCTTTTCTCTACATTTTTATGTGTTAGGGACAACAAATCCCCTACACGCAAACCCGACCAAAGACCTATAATAAGCCAGTCTCTGACATTGTCTAAACGTGGAGATGAATTAAAATCATATTCTGCAATAACTTGAATCTCACTTTCATCTAATACAATATCGTGTGTATCATCATTAGGCTGATAGAAGTCTCGCCGTTTGAAATCTTGATTGACCTTTATGCCATCCAGTTCAGCACTATGCAAAAAGGTTTTAATGTTTTTTATCTCTCCTCCGATTGTATTTTCTGATAATAATTCATACTCCCTACAGTAACGTATGAAGTCTCCATGAAATTGTAAGTCAATATTGAGGTGCTTCACTCTCCTTCTGGTTAGCTTCTCATAATTTTCCAACTTATGTAACGTTTTTTCATAATCTTGAATTGTACGTTTGCCTATAGCCCGCCCCCTTGAATTGACCCTGCTAACTTTTGATTTCTCTATAAAATATTTAATGTAATCAACCAAATGAATTTTTATATCTACGTCATTCTTATTGGATGCTCTATTGAAGAATGTTTTTATTTGATTCTCGAACCACATACTGTTAATATCTTCTCCGCTTATCTGGGCTTTAGCTATTTCATTATTTATGTGTGTTTTGAAGTTTCGGAGCTTACTATTAATCTCATCGTAATCTGTAGCATTGTCTTTCGATATGTTTAGTTGTTGTTTCTCATTATTCCACCTTGTTATATCCAGCTTAACTCCCATCCTCATTGGTATATCAGTATCTGTATCTCTGAGACGAGCATACAGCATCTTTAAAGGTTTATCTATCTTCCTTCTCTTTGCAAGAGCTTCCCGCTCTTCTGTAGATAATCTAAAGTAATAATTAAGTGTAGCCATAATTTAATTTGATACCGTTATTGATACCGAAAATTACGAAATTTAACGAAATAAAACAACATAAAACGATTCTATTTTTAAATAAATATTTATATATTAGTACTTTATGAAATATAGCGAAGTAGCATAAAATATAAGTTGTGGGTCGTCAACGCCCACAATTGAAAATCAAGCGATTAAGAAGAAATTCTTAGTCGCTTTTTCTTTTTGGTGGCAACAAAGTGAACAACAACTTTCATATAACTTTTAAATCTACTATATTTGAAATACATAAAATCAATAACTCGACATGGATAGATTTCAACTATGGCATAGCTGTGTAGATGCAGAAAACAACAATGAAATAGCAGATGTTATCAGAAGTTATTTTGATGTCTTATATAGAAACTACTCTAATGATATAGCCTACATTAAAACAGAGCTACAACAATGTGTTGAGATTGCAACGAGTATCATTGACCAATATAAAGGATACATCAAACAAGAAGAAACAAAGCTGAAATCATCGAAGGGAATGTCTATTGATGGTGCTATGTCTAAAATGATAATTAATCAATCCAAAGAAAAGATTGAGATATTCAAATTCTTAAAATCATATACAGAAAATAAAATATTAGAACTATCTACAACTCCGATAACCTCTCTCATTTCAACAATTGAAACTGATAAAAGAGAAATTATTGATATAGATGTTAGTCAGATAAAAACTGATATTATTAGCTACATTGACAATAAATGGAAAGTTGACCCCAACAAAAGAGTTTATTCACGTAAAGAAGCTTGTGAATATCTCCAAATCTCAGATAGGAAACTAACAACTTTACTTGATGGGAAAATTCGACCTATATCTTATGCTGTTAAGCCATATACATTCAATATCGAAGAATTAGAAAGATATAGAAAAGAAGAAATGTAACAGTGAGCATCCCTGCCGCCCCCTACCCACACCCCTATGGCGGTATCCCCTTGAAATTTTTGAAACTTAATATGGGTACTCAAAAACAGGCCATGGTTTCCTGCATATCTTTATTCTCGAAAAAATTTTTCTGAAAAAATTTATCATTTTCAAAAACAACCTTCCATTTTACGGACATATCAAAACAATGTGTCGGGAACTATCAGAACAACATGGTAATTATACTATAAGAAAGAATCTAAAGATTTTCGTTTATCCCTATCGGGAATACTCCAATCAACTACACACCTACCTATAAAATTATTTTCAATTTTATTTCACTGATAATCTGCTACCTAAAAAATATTTTAACATTTTTATTCATTTACTCTTGACTTTCTTATATTTTATCCTATATATAGTTATATAAGAATTTCAGTGATGGAATTTTTTGGATTTGGATAGGATAGCTACCGACAAAGAGGGTGTTCATTACCTTGACCCTCTTTCCATTTTCCTTTAGTGAGTTATGATGAATGAAGGTAATATTGAATAAGTCCCTATCAGGGAAGAAGGTAATTTATTATGAATGTTACTAAAAGATGTTTTAGGTTGTGATGAACAATACGGTTACAAATTTACGCAGTATATAGAAGAATTAGCAGCGATGCTGAACGATGGTGTCGAGACATTAGTATTATGCAATCTCTTGAATACCCTATGCGGTTATGGCAGTTTTACCCCAAAGACCTTGAACGGTAAAGAATACCATTTCTATCGCAGTAAAGAAAGTATTTGTTCTGATGAGTTGTATATAGATGTGCAACAATACAACAGGGCTGTAAAACGATTGGAAAATAAAGGTTTGATAGAAACCTTTCAGGGTCGGAATCCAAAAGAGAAAATGAGAAAAATAACCTACTTCTATATTGACATAGAAGCAGTAAGGGAATTGTACCTTGAAGGGTATGACCTCAGAAACCCACACAAAAAACAGGGGGATATTCCTACTCCTGTCAACCAAAATAAGGAGTCAGTTAAGAAACCACAGAAATTGAAGCCGACTTCGGTAAGTTCAAACCCCAAACTTATGAAGTTGGAAAAGGACTTCGCATGTGGACATATCAGTAAGGAATACTATGACCATAAAAAGAATAGTGTTCTGAATAAAAGTGTAATAAAATAACAAAATGAAAAACATTACATTAAACAAGGTGCTTAGTGCATCTTTTCTCAAAGAAGAGATAAATAAATTATATGATGAAGGAATGCCCGAAGGCATGAGAATTGGAATTGAAAGTATAGATAATATTTTCAGATTAGATACAGGTATGGTAGCCATAATTACAGGGATTCCCAACTATGGAAAATCAGAGTTTATTGACTTCGTGAATGTCAAATTAAACGAAAAGTATCAACATAAAACAGTGTATTTCAGTCCTGAAAATATGCCTGTAAAGCTGCATTTAGCAAAACTAATCCGTAAAATAGGTAATAAACGCTTTGCCGCTTTCAGCAAAGAAGAAATCAACAAATACACAGATTATATTGTCCAAAACTTCTTTTTCCTTAATTATGAGACAGTAAACACATTGGATGATATATTGTCATGCACAGAAGATTTAATCGTCTCAGATGGTATAAAAGTGTTGGTTATTGATGCCTATAATACACTTGAAGACAGCAGACCAAACAATCTGACTGAGACCGAATATGTATCACAGGTGATGATGAAATTACAAAAGTTTGCCAAACGTCATGATATACTGATTGAAATGGTGGTACACCCCAAAAAGATGCAATCTGATTCGGATGGTAACACGATGATACCAGGGCGGTACGATTTGAATGGGTCTGCCAACTTCGTTAACAAAAGTGATTATATTATAGCTGTACACAGAGATTTTGAAGCTAATACAACCATCATTAAGTGTGATAAGTGTAAATTCTCAAACTATGGTCAGATTGGGTATACTGAGATAAAATATGATGTTGCAAGTGGGAACTACAAAGAAATGGTATATAATGATGATATGGAAGAACTGAACGCTTCTGTTGAATCGGTATTCTCCAATCAGATATTAATGGGTCAGACTATGAAAGAAAACCATTTAAGTACTGATAAAAAGAATGTTTTGGATGTGCCTGTATCGTTCTTCGAACATAATATGGTAAAGAAAGGCAAGGTTATAAACCTGTACGAATACCTTATGGATGAAGATGGGTATTATAAATCGACTTATCAAAACGTAGTGGATTATGTCAGGTTAGGAAAAGATTATGAAGATATCAAAGAGCGTAAATCAGAATCGAAAGTTCCTTGTGTTACCATATCGTGTATATGTGGTCAGTCTAAAGATGATATTGAAAAACAAAACAGCCTGATATGTATTGACATAGATAAGAAAGATAATCCTATAATGATAGATAAAGTATCTGATATATTAAGGTCTATTCGGAATGTAGCCTATTTTAGTAAGTCTATTAGTGGCAGTAGTTACTTTGCCATCATTCCCATACGGGATAGAAGGAAATTCAAACTACACTTCAACGCATTACGCAGAACCTTTGAACAATTCGGTATTACAATCGACAAGTCTTGTTCAAATATAAACAGACTGAGGTATTACAGTTATCCCGATGAAGATACTTATATCAATCCTTATGCTGACGTCTACACGGATGTTTATGAGATTCCCACAAAAGTCGATAAGGACTATGGTGAAATATCTATCACCGATAAACGTATAAATGATATGGTACAATATGTTAAAGACCATAAATTGGATATTACCGAAACTTATGACGATTGGACGAAAGTAGCAATGTCCATAGCTAACACATTTGGAGAAGGTGGTATCGGTTTGTTTGTGAGGTTCTGTGAAAATAATAAGAATTTTGATGAAGCTGAATGTCGTGAGAAATATATGCAGTTTATTGATACTGAATATGATTACACAATTGGGACGTTGTTTTACATTTTTGAGGAATACAAGAGAAAGAAAGAAAAGTAATCTTTTTCTAAAATGAACGAAAAGCACTCGAAAACGGGTGCTTTTTGCGTTTTTATACTCTAAGAAGGGTCGATTATGGCAATTATCGGAGTGTTCTTTGCCAAGTCTTAAGTGATATATCCAAAATTTAAAAAACAAGCTAATGTGTTGAAATATAATATATTATTAAAATCTAAATTTTACGAAATAAGTCAAAACCTCGCATCTCTCTATCGGGTGTATAAAATTTAGATTTTTTCTGCAAGATAACATAGCTTCACGTGTGTTACTACAATCGAAATTAGCAATAAAATACTAATTTATTTATAGATAATGATTTAGGGGTGTTTGGGTTGTTTTAAAAGGGCTAAAACCTCATGTTCACTTAGTTGCTTACATGAATTTGGGATTTTTTTTAGAAATTGAAAAAAATAGATTGGATTCTTCTTTATAATGAGCCATGACGTGTCTGTTACTACTATTGAAATTAACCGAAAAGACATAAAGCGATGATTACCAATTGCTTAATTATGATTTGGTGCTTTTTAGGGGTAAAAACCTCGTGTTCATTTAGTTGCTTACATGAATTTGGGAATTTTTCAGAAAATTGAAAAAGGGTTGCCACATCAACAACC
The DNA here is from genome assembly GCA_047972895.1 of Dysgonomonas sp. Classification (GTDB taxonomy): domain Bacteria; phylum Bacteroidota; class Bacteroidia; order Bacteroidales; family Dysgonomonadaceae; genus Dysgonomonas. The sequence goes on along the minus strand of JBKEBA010000078.1, from coordinate 13,293 downwards.
CTTCTATTGTGGATTTAAATTTTTCTTTAATTTCTAAATTCAACTAATGAACCAATACTTCCTTTTATTTTTTGTTCAACTTTGGATAAACTTGTACCACCTACGACAGTCGCATTCTGAAAATCTATTTCAAGATATTTTTTAGATACATCAATGGTCTTAATCACAGCTTTTCCAATATATCCTTTGTAAGCCGTATCATAAGGGTCTTTTACCATAGTGTACATTTTACTGTCCTTATTAACTCCAAGTAGATAATTAACCATATCAGCCTTTTGTATCAAATCATCACCAACCTTCAATGTGTTGAAATCAATATCTTCAAATGTAGCATGGAATTGTTTTAGTTTCTTGTTTTCATTTTCACTCATTAACAGCACATTAATTGTTTTATCACTTTCATTATATGAAATACTGCTGATTAGCTCCGAAATATCTTGTTTTTCTTCTCCAATATAGAAGTTTGATTTAAAGCCACTCGTTGTATTATCATCATCGTCATCGCTACTGCATGACATAAATGAAACACTAAAAATAAGTACTGATAGTATAAATAATATATTCTTTTTCATAATTATAAGATTCTAAACGATTTAGTTTTGTTTTCTTAATTGTGTAACCCCACCATAAGAGTTTGTCCCTGCTGCATTTGCTAATGTTTGTGCATTCAATGAGCCACCCCACATTTTTCCATCAGGTGTAAAAGATAAGGTTGTGGACACTTTACTACTTGAGTTCCAACTCCCATGATTATTGGATTCAACAAAATTGCGTTCATCTTTAGTAGTCGCATCTAACTGTACCCAATTGTACCATTTACCTTCGCCTATCGCTCCATCTTTAGCTTCCCATGTACCATAATAAGTGTAAGATGTATCCACAGGTTTATTATGAACTTTACCCGTTATTCTTTCAATGATTTTACAACTGCCGTTACTTTCAATCGTAATGGTGTAATTGGTAGTAGTTCTGTCATTGTAAGGATAATCACGGCTTGCAGTAGTTTCTTGGGTTGATGACCCTACCCATGTGCCAACGTAGCTACCACTACTTCCTCCAAAGCAAGATGAAAGAAGCAACAATGGCACAAAGAATAAAAAACAATTTCTTTTCATATAAAAAGTTTTATTTGTCTATCAGCTCCAAATAGACATAATAAAAAAGAGACGTGAAGCTGTAAACTTACCCGTCTCTCGGTACGCCAATACCTCCACACAAATAAGAACAGCCCACGCCTCCATATAGAAAGCGTGGAAACTGCTATTATTATCCTGTGTGGTCTTAAATTTGGCGTTTTAGAGACAAGATAATTTTAACGTTTCCTATAATATTCTAATAAATAACTATATCGTCAACGCTTTGATTAATAGTTAATGCAAAGTTATAATATTTTTATTCAGATTCTTTCTCTTTTAATGATTTTACTTGGTTATAGACTTGTTCCAATGTCAAAGAATTGTCTATTATCCAAACATCTTCATTAATTTTAACCAACCCAAATACTTCAATATCATCTTTCTTTGTTTCTTTGAATAAGTCCTTTAAATCTACGTTCAGACAATCAGCAACTTGTTTTAATCTCTCTAATGTTGGGTTGCCATTTAGTGAATTACTGAGATTTACCCTGTTAATCCCTATCATATCCGCTAAGTCTTGCATGGTCTTGTTTTGTCCACGCAGAATTTCTTTTATACGCAATTCTTCCATCTTATATTATGTAATGGTTTATTAATTGCAAAAATATCTATCAAATCCATATATCACTACAATAATATGTTAAAGTTTTAATATACCACTACATTTTATTCATTTTTATTTTAAAATGTAGTAGTATATCATTATATTTGCAGTGTAAATAATTAATAAAGCATTACAAACATGAAAGCAAAAGTCGGTTTATATCATTTCTGCCATAAGAGAAACATGTGGAGTGTGTACCAATATACAACTGTAACAGAAACAGGTTCTACTGCTCGCCATATTGAGGACTATGGATATTTTGAGGATGCTGTTAAAGCGGTTTATCGTCTTAATGGATGGGGAGAACCTAAGAACATAACTAAACGATTTTAAATTAATATATTAAGATATGAAAACAACAATTAATCAACTTGCAATATTGGATAGAGCCAAAACAATGGTTCTTAAAGGATATAATCTTAATGATTCTTTAACAACATCTTCAATGATAGAACTTTTGCAGCTAAAAATGATGAATGGGGTTAGCCACTTCTTATATAGAAAAAAGGATGGGACAATCAGGGAAGCATGGGGTACATTACTTGAAAAAGTTGTCATCAATAATATTAATGGATATGGAGAACCAAAAAGATATTATAATTGTCAAGCTTATTTTGATATTGAAAACCAATCATTTAGAAGTTTTAGATATGAGAATTTAATAACCATTTTAGACTAACTCAGTTATGGAAATGGCAAATTATATACTGTCGGTATTAAAATCTAATCTAAATATCTTTTGGTCATGGGGTGCTCATAAGTTTGTAGCTATTGAAAATGGTCTGCGTTTCAATGTGGACGGATTTATACATAAAGGTATCGTTGAAATAATATATAATGAAGGTTCTGACTTGTTTGATGTGAAATTGTTATCTAATCAACTTGAAGAAGTAAAATCTATCGAAGGTGTATATTTTGATGAATTGGTGGATGTGATTGACAATTCTGTGGAGTATTGCAAAAATTACGAAGAAAAGGTAAAAGGAAAATATTCACTTCTATAATAAGTGAAACAGATAAAATACTGATAATATAATAATTAAGTATTTCTCACCAAAACAGGCATTCACTATTAACGATTAACTAACAAAACTGAATATTATTATGAGTTTAAAATTTCAAAACACAACCGCTGATTATCTTGAATGGGATAGTAATATATTACTAATATCAAAGCTATACCAAGACCAAAACTATAAGTTTTCATTATTGATTGCTTTGGGTTCTTTCTTTGGCATTCGCATTAGTGATATATTGCGTTTGCGGTTCTGTGATATTCTCAATACTGATACACTGACCATCATTGAGAAGAAAACAAAAAAACAACGTACTATTAAAATTAATGACCAACTGAAAAAGCATATCCAATCTTGTTATAAAGAGATAAAACCATTATCGCCAAATGACTATATTTTTACAAGTCAAAAAGGTTCTGTCTATTCTGTGCAAAGAATAAATGTTGTTTTCAAGGAGATTAGAGTAAAATACAATCTCAAAATCAAAAACTTTTCGACTCATAGTATGAGAAAAACATTTGGTCGTCAAGTTTATAATAATGCAGGGAGCAACGCTGAATTAGCATTGGTAAAATTATCAGAACTATTTAATCATAGCGATGTGAGAACTACAAGAAAGTATCTTGGCCTTAGAACTGAGGAGTTAATGGAAGCTTATGATTTATTGAGTTTTTAATTGTATTTTTGTATATTATATTTTATAGTTTATGTCCGAAAATAAGAATATTTCATTTGCAGATATTATTGATGTAAATGCTAACGACTTAGTATTACTTGAGAATACTCAAATACTACGGAACAAGTTCCGCAGGTTGAAAGGTAAAAGGATAAATCCTTTTGCGTTAATACCTGTTTGAAAACAGGGGTTTTCTTTTCCCTAACGGGAAAATTCATCCGATAACTTGAAAAATAAATATGATGCTATCATTTTACATACTAAATTTTCATTGGATAATTATTTAGAAAATAATACAATTGATGAAAATAATGTTTTTTTTAACGACTGTAAAAGCCTTATTAATAAGGCCTATGATTTGCTAAACGATGGGGGGCTGTTATTCATATATGGATTACCTAATTATTTGCCGTTTCTTGGAGAGTATCTAAATAACTATAATTCAAGAGAAAGTTCATTTATTTTTAAATATTGGATTGCTTGTGAGTTTAAAAATGATTTTGATATAAAAGAAGGTTTCCCTACTGCTCATATTGGACTTCTTATGTATTTGAAATCAAAGAATACAAAAACCCCAACACCATTTAACTTAAATACTAAGTTCGTGAGAATTCCATATACGAGCTGCCCAAGTTGTGGTAAGAATACAAAAGATTGGGGGGGGAAACAGCATATGCTAAACCCTCTTGGTACTGCGTTATCCGATGTATGGTCATTTTATCCTTTATCTATAAAAACGTCTAATTCAGCACCTAAGGATTTGATTGATAGGATTAGAGCTCTTTTAGGTAATGAGAAGAACATATTACTTATTAATCAGGAAAAAGAGTATATCCCTAATAATATAACTCAACCTATTATACAAAATACAGCCACCGACAGAATAGAAACAAATCGCATTATTCATGGTAGTTGTACAGAATATTTGAAAAGACTTAAAAGGGAAAATCCCAATGGTATATTTAACTTGGCTTTTGCTGACCCCCCATATAATTTATCGAAGAATTATTCTAAGTATGACGATGCTTTAGCTGATAAAGAATATATAAGTTGGTGTAATGAGTGGCTTGAAGGAATGTATGAGAATCTCAAGCCAGGTGGAGCGCTGCTTGTTCTGAATATACCTAAATGGGCTATATCTCATTTTTCATTTCTGTCTAAAAAAATGATATTCAAAAATTGGATAGTTTGGGATGCTCTCTCAACTCCCTCAGGGAAATTATTACCCGCTCATTATTCCCTTTTGTATTTTATAAAGCCAGGGGGGACTCCTACAGTTAATTTGAAATCTGACAATAATATTACAGATAGATTATATTGTTTACGTGATAGCTGCATTAAAAAAAGAATAAAAAAAGATATTGTTCAGGAAGAATTATTTGATATTTGGCATGATATTTATCGTATAAAACATAAAAAAGATAGAGACCACCATCCTTGTCAACTACCAACAAAATTGATGGAAAGAATTATTAGAATTTTTTCTAATGAAGATGATTTGGTCTTTGACCCTTTCGGTGGTGCAGGAACAACAGCAATTGCTGCTAAGTTGCTAAATAGAGATTATATTATAACAGAAATAGACGAAAAATATGTTGAAATCGCTCATAAAAATCTCAATAAAATAGAATTAAATTCTGATGGGGAATTAGTCTATGAAAGAACTTCTGTTCAGAAAGAAGCTATTAGTACTATACCTAAAAAAATAGTTGAAAAAGAGTATATGGATTTGTGCTTTATGCATAAAAAAGTATTTACATTAGAAGAGACAAATATCCTTTCTCAGAAGGTATACGATTTATTATTAAGCTATACAGGCAACTTTAAAAAATTGCAGAACTTAGTAAAGCGAAAAATGGAAGCAACATTGTTTTAATTCGTAAATAAAGAAAGAGCTGCTTAATTGAAATAGTCACGATTTAATCTGACAGTTACCAATAAAAACAGTAACATTATAAAAAGATTAAATTATGACTACTTCACAAAAAATCATCAAGAACAAATTAGGAGTTTTAGGTTTAGCCCAACAATTAGGTAATGTTTCAAAGGCTTGTAAAATTATGGGATATAGCCGGGATAGTTTCTATCGTTTTAAAGAGCTGTATGAGCAAGGCGGAGAGTTAGCTTTGCAAGAGATATCTCGGCGTAAACCAATTCTTAAAAACCGTATTGATACAGCCATTGAAGACCAAGTAGTAGCCTTGGCTGTCGACAACCCTGCTTTAGGTCAGGTAAGAGTTAGCAATGAATTAAAGAAAAAGGGATTCTCTGTTTCAGCAGGTGGTGTTCGAAGCATTTGGCTCAGGCATAACTTACAGACGTTCCAATTGCGTTTAAAAGCATTGGAAGCTAAAGTAGCTCAAGAAGGCTATATCTTAACCGAAGCTCAGCTTATAGCCTTAGAAAAAGCTAAAGAAGAAAAGGTCGCTCATGGGGAAATAGAAACTCATCACCCTTGTTATTTGGGAGCACAGGATACCTACTATGTCGGTAACATCAAAGGTGTAGGGCATATTTATCAGCAAACATTTATTGATACTTATTCTAAAGTTGCATTTACTAAGCTTTATGACCGAAAGAATGCTTTGGTAGCTGCTGATATGCTAAATGACCAGGTAGTTCCTTTCTTTGATGAGCATGAGTTAAGATTACTTCGTGTGTTAACTGATAGAGGTACCGAATACTGTGGGCTAAGGGAGCAACACGAATATCAGTTATATCTTGCCATTGAAGATATTGACCATACCAAAACAAAGGCTAAAAGTCCTCAAACAAATGGAATATGTGAAAGATTCCACAGAACAATACAGGAAGAATTTTATGCCGTAGCTTTTAGAAAGAAAATATACAGGAGTATAGAAGAAATACAGACGGATTTAAACAATTGGATGTGGTATTATAACAACGAAAGAACTCATTCGGGAAAATATTGTTATGGCAAAACCCCAATGCAAACTTTTATTGAAGGTAAAGATATTGCTAAAGAAAAACTATTGGAAAATGTGATGCAACAACAAAATATTCTTACTTTTGGAAGTCAGGAAACTGTCGAAATGAACCATAAAACAGAAATCTGACAATCATAGAAAACCTACAACTGTCAGATTAAATCTTAGCTATTACACTTTATTTGAAATCAGACATTGCTGTCAATTGTCCTTTAGTCTTCAGATTTTCGAGAACAAAATCATCAAAATCTTGTATATCCACGATGGTGTAACGGTCTACGTTACATATCTGCATTTCGTCCAGCACATCCACCAGATTTCTGTAATTAGACTCCTTCGTTGGTTTGATAAGAACATTCAACCCTTCTTTCCTTTTCTTTATCTCTTTCACCTGCTCTGTATAAACAGTCTTTGATATTTCTTTCGCAGCCAGTTTTTTCTTCAGATCACGCACTTGTGCCACCACATACCCATTCCTGTCGAGAAGCATATTGCGCAATTCCTGTTGATCGATTTCCTTCAACGAAGTATAATCCTGATAGTCAGGAACACCTGCATAATAATACATTTTATTTTCTCCATCCAGAATCACTGTCACAGACTCAGAAGCCTTGGTAAGCACTTGGCCGCTTTCGGCAGGCATCGCTATGTTCATCACTTGCGGTATGCTGAGTGTGCTACAAAACATGAAAAATGTAATCAACAACATATTCATATCCACCATTGGGGTAAAATCCACTCTTAATATCCTTTTTTGCGGTTTGCTTTTTTTGCCTTCTCCTCCGCCTTTTACTTCTATATTTGCCATAACAGTATTTTTTTTAAGGATTCAACTTCATTATTATTACCCATTTCCGTACAATAGTTCTTTATTCTTACCTAATAGATGCATTTTGTGTCGAAATTCCATAAAAGACTGCTATTATTTTTCTTTAAATAATATCTTTGTATATTATACCCTATATCTCGTTGCAAAAGATGAAACAAAGAATATTCTTATTTATAACCGTATTTTTTTATTTCGTTCTAATTTTTCTACTTCAGAAAACAGCATTCACACTCATACATTCATCTATTGGCGGAGGAATAGTAATTGACGACCTTCTCAATGTATTGTATAATGGTTTACCCCTCGACTTGTCGATGACAGGCTATCTTGTTGCACTACCCGCACTGATACTGATAGTGTCTATGTGGCTGCGCCCCGAGGTTACAGCAGGCATTTACGATGTATATTTCACAATTGTTCTCACTCTGATTGCCATTGTCGGCGTAGTCGACATCGTAGTATATCCCTATTGGGGCTTTCATTTCGACTCTACTGTATTCCTTTACCTGCAAAAGCCGAAAGAAACCTTTGCCAGCGCTACACCGCTGCAAGTGATTGTCGGAATAGCGGCCACAGTAGCATTTGCGTTCGTCATATTCATGGGTTATAAATATATAATCCGTAAGCAGGTGTTAAATTTCACCGTACCAAAATCTATCTCTAAAACGGGATTGGTACTGCTATTGCTATGCGGATTGCTATTTTTCCCTATCAGGGGCGGCATCACCGTATCTACAATGAATATAGGCAAAGTATATTTCAGCGACCGTATGTTCCTTAACCATGCAGCTATCAATCCGCAATTCAATCTGATGTATTCATTCTTCAAATCGGATGATTTCGCTTCACAATATCAGTTTTTAGACAAAAATGAGGCAGAAGAAATATTCGCACAACTCAATAATCAGCCACAAAACGACTCTATAGCTCAATTACTGAAGACCAACAGACCAAATATAATACTGTTCATGCTCGAAAGCTTTTCGGCAAATGTGGCTCTCGACTCTGTCATAGCGCCTAATATGAGCCGTTTCGCCAAAGAGGGAGTATTTTTCAGCAACTTCTATGCTAATAGTTTCCGTACCGACAGAGGTATTGTTTCCGTCCTGAGCGGCTATCCGGCGCATCCTACGGTTGCTATCATCAAATATCCGCAAAAGACCGAAACACTGGGCGCGATCCCTAAATCGCTGAAAGAATCGGGATATGGAAATATGTCTTTCTACTATGGAGGCGATGCCGACTTCGCCAATATGCGTTCTTACCTTGTAGGGGGCTGCGGTATCAGTAATGTGGTTTCCGACAAAGATTTTCCAATAGGCGAACGCCTGACGAAATGGGGAGCTCCCGATAAAAACCTGATAAACAGACTATATAATGATCTGGCAACGAAAGAGCAAAAAACACCTTTCTTCAAGACGGTGTTGACACTGAGTAGTCACGAACCGTTCGATGTTCCGGTAACGAAATTCGATACACCGTTTCTCAACGCGGTACATTATACGGATGAGTGTCTGGGTGACTTTGTTGAAAAACTAAAAGCAACCGATATGTGGAACAACACGCTGCTGATATTCGTTGCCGACCACGCGATGCAGTCATATCCGCAAGGAGTGAACAATAGCGATGCTGAACGTTTCCGCATCCCGATGATATGGTTAGGTGGCGCAGTAAAAGACTCGACTGTGGTTTCAGACTTCGGTTCGCAAAACGATCTGGCAGCGACCTTGCTTTCTCAATTGAAAATAAAGCATAACGATTTCAAATTCAGTAAGGATATGATGAATACGAAAGCTCACAGATTTGCCTTCTATTCATATGTTAACGGTTTCTCGATGACCGACTCTACGGGAACGGTTACCTACGATAATGACAAACGAAGTGTCATCAATCAATCGGGCAATCCAGAATTAGAAAAAGATGCAAAAGCCTTTTTCCAGACTATGTATTCGGATTTCGGCAGCAGGTGACCTGTTATTTTTCTTCTATCAGGATTTCTTTCTCTGTTTCGTCTTTTGCCCTCAGCCTGAATAGGTGAGTATCTTTGTCATCGTAAATGTCGTGGACAAATATTTCGCATTCGGTCATATTCTCGAAGTTGGTTTCGTTGATGGATAATACCCTGTCACCTACATTGATTTTTTCACCCACTTCCTTATCCCATATTGTACCTATTATGAGCTTGCCGTCTTCCATCGAAAGCGACAGTGGCATTGCTTTACTATACAGATCTTTCTCCGCCTAGAAAGAGGGTTCGAAATAGAAACGCTTATTCATATAGTCGATAGTCACAGTACCATGATCAAGCAATCCCATACCGATGCGCGAATCGGAAGCCGGCGTAGTATATAACATTACATTTTTGAATATGGAGTTACATATATTCAATTCGGGCACTCTCAACCTGCACTGCAATGTATCATCATTTTTCCCAAAAAAGCCATATGAAAGGCTTCCCTCAGCCACAGATGGTTTTTCGGAAAAGATATCATGTTCCATAAATAGATTCAGATGATCGAGGGCAAGATCATACAATCCTACCATCCCGCTGTCGAACATAAGTTCTACTCCTGCCGTGTCTTTGTCTCTGAGGGCTGTCCATATATAAGGTGAACTTTGATTGGGCGTAAGTACCATTTCTGTAGAATATTCTTCTTTCGACTGTAAATCAAAATTTTCGGGTCGATCGGTTATTGTAATAGTCTGATCGGATGTAGAGAAACGCACAATAGAGTTCCTCAGCAGATTACTGCCAACGATACCATCAATTTCGAGACAGGTCTTTACTGTCGATTCGTTAAATAGCAGTGCGGGAATATCGTTAAACTGTACTACGCCAACCATAATCTCGGAAAGGCTGTATACAGGCAGGCTATCTACCTTCGCAGAATTGTCGGTTACACTCAATTTTTCAAGAAGTGTCTCAGGTTTTATTTTATCTACAATTTCCTGCGATATGGATGTAACAGCCCCTGTGTCGAACATAAAGCGGTATTCTGATCCATCTATTTGTACGCGGATTATGGGTACTCCACTGATTGTTTCGTAAGGGATAACGGTATAATAATTTTTCTGCCGTGTTTCACCCAGATTCAGTGTCGTTATTTCCTGTGCGTTTATATAAAAAGTAAAGACGAAGAGTAAAAGAAATAAAGTTGCTTGTTTCATAAAGATATTTTATCGTGTGCTTAACAAATATAATAAAATATTATGATGATTATTCCTTATCTATCCGAACTTCTTTTATATTGCCATCTTTGTCTTTTATCGTGAAAAGGAAGGAGTCTTTGGCGCTAAAATCGAGTCCGGCAAGAAAAGCTTTACATTTATCTAAGCCTTCAAGATTGACTTTTTCGATAGACAAGACCTCATCGCCGACACTGATTTTATCTTTCAATTTGTCGTTCCATAAAATCCCGATTATGAACTTACCGTCAGACGGTGATACAGTTACAGGCAAACATTTCTTATATAGGTTTGTATCCTTACCTGAATATTGTTCGAAGTAAAAAAGTCTATTACGGAAATCGAGTGTAATGTCGCCAAATTGAAACAGTGCCGCACCCACACGCGAATTATCGTCCATGGTACTCTCTATCAAAGTATTTTTTAATTGCAGGTTGCCAATCTTCAATTCCGGAACTCTCAACCTGTACTGGAGTGTTTCGTCTGCCCTTCCAAAAAAAGTATAACTACTAGCACCCCATCCTTTTTCGATAAGAGAAAATATATCATGTTCCTTAAACAAGTAAAGATGCCTTATAGCGAGAGCATACACACCCGTGAATCCGCTGTCGAAAAGGAGCTCGACATTGGCTGTTCCACGGTCGATGAGAGTTGTTTTCAGAATAGGCGAACCCTGATCGGGTGTCACGATCATCTCCGTTGCATTTTCTTTTTTCAATTGGAAATTTTCGGGATTATTTGTAATCGAAATTGTTTTTTTCTCTGATGAAAACCGCACTACGGAATTGTGCAATAGGTTACTACCTATAATGCCATCCAGATTTAAGCATTCCTTTATCTCGGATTCTTTGAAAAGAAAAGCTGGTATATCGTTAAAGGCAACTCCACCCAGTGTAACTTCGGGTAAGGAATATACCGGCAGACTGTCGCGTCTGTTCTCGCTGTCGTTAAGCTCTATCTTAGTCAGGGCACGAGGCTGTATTTCGTCTACTATCTTTTGACTAATGCCGGTAATAGCTCCTGTATCGAAGAGAAAGCTGTATTCTTTGCCATTGATACTCACTGTAACAATTGGTAGACCGCCAAATTCGCAAGGCAGTACAATCTCGTAATCGGAAGCTTTGCTCCCTCCGAGATTGAAGGTTGAAAAATCTACTTTTTTAAGAGGGAATGGCTCGAAGTAAAAAAGCTTGTTCCGGTAATCGAGCGTAACTGTTCCTAATGCAAATAGTCCGGCACCCATCCGTGAGTTATCGTCTGGTATGGTCTGTATAGTGACGTCTTTTATTTCCGAAGCAGCTACCTTTAGGGTTGGAACTTTAAGTTGGTAATGAGGCGTATTTCCGGGCGTGCCATTACTCTGTGTTTCTGTAAAATTGGAAAACACATTATTCTCCTTAAAATGAAAAAAATGTCTCAATGCAATATCATACAATCCGGAGAATGCGCTGGCAAAAAGAAGTTCGATGTTAGCTGTCCCCTGGTCGATAACTGCAGTTTTTACAATTGGAAAGCTCTGCTCAGGTGTGAGTATCATATCTATTGCGTGTTCTCTCTTCAGGCCAAGTGTTTCAGGATTATCGGTAATCGTGATTGTCCTTTCGGGTAGCGAAAAGCTGACTATGGAATTACGCAGAAGGTTACTGCCTATAATGCCATCCAGACCGAGAAATTCGTTCATCCCATCTGTACTGAAACGCATGGCAGGTATATCATTGAAGGCGATTTCGTCTAGTGTGATTTCAGGTACCGTATAGACAGGTATCTCGCTACTGCCGGCTCTTACATGACCTAGTATCTGCGGTTGTATTCTGTCTATAATCTTCTGACTAATGCAGGTAGGCGAACCTGTATCGAAAAGGAAACGGTAGTTCTTGCCGGCAATGGTTATGTTTACGATAGGGCGATTAACATAGTCGCAGGGCAAGACGATGGTATAGCCGGAGGCTTGGGTTCCTCCCATACTGATGGTTTTTATATCCTGAGCATTTGCCGATACATAGAATAGTATGGACAAAATCAGTGAAAGATATTGTTTCATTATTAGCGCTATTTTATTTAGGGATGCAATATAAATAAATATCTCAGAGCATGGGTAAGGTTTCTTTGAAAATAGTACGGGAGAAAGAATTATCCTCTATGTTTTATCTTTAATGATGCAAAAGCTAAGAATAATTTTATACTTTTGTGGTCACCTAAGGTCCCGTAGTTTAATGGATAAAATGGAGGATTCCGGTTCCTTTGATGTGGGTTCGATTCCCGCCGGGATCACTAGCAAATGATGCAAAAAGAAGTAAAACCTTGATTTTCAGTAGAAAGTCAAGGTTTTTTCTTTTGTCCAAATAGGCAGAAAAGGGCAATTTACGACAGTATATACATGCCTAAATCGTGGTCAAAGAAAATAGACAGAAATCGCCCACGATTATGCGCATTAGTCATTATTTGTCAACAACTTACATCATGACTACTTGATGGTTTAAACGTAATTTTAACCACAAAAAAAGTAGTAAAATGAAACAAAAATCTTTCCACATTTTGTTCTTTGTAAAAAAGAATAAAATCAAAGCAAACGGAGAAGCCCCTATTGCTTTCCGAATCACTGTAGACAAGCAGTTCTGCGAATTGTATATCAGAAGAAGTGCACCTGCTGAAAATTGGGATCAGATAAAGGGCAGACTCAAAACAAAGGATAAAGTTTCCACAGAAATCAATATGTATATTGATACTGTAAGAGCCAAACATCAAAATATCCAAAGGCAACTCGAATCAGAAAACCTCTAAATAAACGCAAAAGAGATTTGTAACCGCTTATGTGGTGTTGAAGAGAAACACAAAAACATTATTTACGTTATTGAGGAACATAATAAATAGATTAAACAATTACAATGCAAATGTTAT